>CAYZHH010000215.1:2806-6692 GCA_964478275.1 uncultured Candidatus Kuenenia sp. | reverse complement strand
GTCTCGACGCCTGGCGGCACGACGACGATCACCACGGAGCGGGAAGTTACCAAGACTGGCGAAGATCCGCCGGCAGCGAGGCCCTAATTCTGGCGACGAACGACCGGCGCTCGTGGCGCAGGTCGATGTGTATGTACGAAGGCACTCTGAAGGAGCGACAGCTATGAACTGGGATCAAATCCAAGGGAACTGGATACAAATGACCGGCAAGGTCAAAGAGAAGTGGGGCAAGTTGACCGATGATGACTTGACCACGATCGCGGGAAAGCGGGACCAATTGGTCGGCCTCCTGCAACAGCGGTATGGCTACGCCAAGGAGAAGATAGAGAAAGAGCTCAATGACTTCACCCGAAATCTGTAGATGTGTGTGCAAAGGGGCCTCGTTGGCCCTTTGTACATGAGGTGGAGCAAGGAGCGTATGAGTGATAGACGAACGACTCGCTGGATCGACGTAGCTGGCTGTGTACGAAAGCACGTTGCTTTCGTGAGCGGGTTGCAAATCATCAAAAGAAGGACGACGTTTATGAGTGTGTTCACGTTCTCACGGGGTGCGGCGGCTGTGGCCCTCGCTGCCGGACTGGCCGTGGCGTCAGGCCATGCCGGAGATCGCCACGCCGCTGACCCCGGTTCGCATTCTCATCCGCAGGCCGCGTCGAGCCCGGCGGCGATTCCGGCTTGCCTGGATGGCTTGACGCTTTCACAAACGCAGCAAGAGCAGATCAAGGGGATTGTTGGCGAATACGATACCGACATTGCCAAGGTGTGGACGCAGTTCGGCGATATCTACATGGAGACGATTCGCACGGAAGCGGCTTTACTTGCCGCGATCGAGGACAATCTCACTGAGCCCCAGCTCAAGCAGGTCCGCGATCAGCGACGGAGAACAGCCCGCCATCAAAGGGCGCTCGCCGGCACGGAGGACAGGCCGAACCAGGCGACGGCGAAGCCGGCTAGTGCAGTGGAAGACGAAATTGCTATCGTCGGCGTTTCGCTTTCGGCCGAACAGGAGCTCGCAGCCGACAAGCTTCAGGAAAAGTGCCTCAATCGCCTGCGCTCGCTGAACCGTGACATTCAGGGCTTGCATACGCGACTGGTGTCACTCGAAGCGGACAAGCTCGTCGAAATCGAGAACGTTCTTACCAAAGAGCAGCTTGTCCAACTCCGTACGACTCGACAGAACGCCCCGATCGCCTCGCGGTTCACAACCCAAACGACCGCCCCGAGGACGGCCAAATAATGTCGGCCGTCTACCTGCCTGCGCCACGGGGCGGGCAACGGGCCGTTCCGGGTGGCGAGGGGCATGTTTTCGACTCACTCATGAGGATCCTTCCCATGACACACACTGATCGCGTTTCGGCCTTTGCTGGTGCCATGGCGGCCGCTCTCTGTGTGGCGACCCTGTCGCCGCTCAGTTCCGGGAGTGCCTCGGCCCAGGAATTACCGAGCGCTACCGTGATTCGGAGCTACTACGGCACCGACTCCAACAGTTACAGCGGCTTTGGGGCGGGCAGGTACGGATCTGCAATCTACCAGTCGGGAGGCTACCGGATGTACGGGCAAGGCGTGTACGGCGGCATGCCTCAAGGATACACCGGCTATGGAAACGGTCCCTACGCATACGGTGCGCCGGTTGTAGGCACCTACCCGTCGTACTACAGCCCCTACGGCTACCGGAGTGTGCCAGCCTACAGTCCTGGATACGGCGGCGCCGTGCCCTTCCTGGGGAGAGTCTATCGCCCCGTCTACAACCCCAATGGTGCGCGGTTATACATGCCCTACGGCTACGGTAGATAGTAAAAAAACGACGCCAATTTCTTGATGGATGATGGAGGCGTGCCGAACGCCTGGAGGCCGAATTGTTTTCAGCTTCCAGCGGCCGCCCTTGGACTGCATGCCTCAGCACAGTCCAGGAAGGGTTTGTTGAGTGGGCGCTTCTGCGCTCACTGGTAGGTCTGAGGAGGTCCGCAAGGACAAAGGGAGATAGATATGTTGTTTCGCATTTTTCAAGTGACGACGCTGGCCCTGTTGCTGTGCGTTGGCGGGTCCGCAATGGCTGCTGAAAAGGTCAAGGACAACACGCACGACGGCAAGGTCGTGAGCATTACGAACGACACGCTGGTGATGACTGCTAGCCAAGATGGCAAGGAGCATTCCCACACGTTCGGCCGTGACGCCACGCTGACACTGGACGGGAAGGCTTGCAAAGCCGTTGATCTCAAGGCGGGGACGAGAATCCGTGTCACGACGCGGGGTGCTGACCAGAAGGTGGCAACCAAGATCGAAGGGATCGATCAGAACGACGATTTTGCGAGCGCGTCGTTGCGTTCGGTCAACCTGAAGTGATGCAGGTGGACGACGGGCGCTGGCATCCGCCAGCGCCCGTGCGTCTTGTTCGCAGGAGCGCGGACGCCTACTGCCTGGCCGCCTGCGAAAAGCCCATCGTCACTACGCTCCACACGCTGCTGACGCAGCCCGAAGCGATGCCACGGCATGTCGTTCAGGAAGTCGCGGCCCGCAGCCAGGCGATCATCGTGATGACCAAGATCGCTGCCAGGCTGTTGGTCGATGTCTACGGGGTTTCTGGTTCGGGCGTCACCGTGATTCCGCATGGCGTGCCGGCGGTGGCCTTCGATCGCGACGAGCATGCCAAGGCGGCATTGGGCCTCGCTGGCCGAAAGGTTATGTGTACGTTTGGGCTCATCAATCGCGGCAAGGGGATCGAGCACATGATTCGGGCGATGCCCCGAATCGTGGCAGCGTGCCCCGAGGCGACCTACATGATTGTGGGTGCCACGCATCCGCACGTGAAGCCACGCGAGGGCGAGGGCTATCGCGAGGGACTGGCCCACTTGGCCGACTCGCTGGGCGTTGGTGACAACGTCTGCTTCGTCAACGAGTACGCCCGGCCCATGGTCTGGGCCAACGTCGGCCGGCAGCATTGGAACTGTTTCGGCCAGGCCGTGGCCGTGAGCCAGGGGAGCCCCCATCGCCCGGTTCGCCACAGCATGCCGCTGAACGGCAAGCACCGCCACGAGCTCCTCCTCCAGGGAGTTATCGAATGGACTTCCCAACCAACCCACTGCTCGATCACGTGGACGGCATGACCGACTCGCCCGGCCTCATCCAGCACGCGATCTCCAGCGTCCCGCTTGCCGTGAGAGCGGCTCCACGATGATTCATCGGCCGCTGGGGGCTTCAAGCCAGTGGGTCCGCGCGGTTCGCCAGCGGCCAGGTGATGCGTTGGCCGCTGAGGGATGAGGCGAAAACGGCAGCGGTCATTTCCACGACGGTGCGGCCGGCTTCCATCCCCGTCTCTGGTTCACGGTCGTTCACGATCGCGTCAACGAGGTCTGCCACCGCACGACGTCCCCACCCGGCACGCTCGGCTGCACGGTCCACGTCGGCTGGTGGCGGATCGTCGATGCCGCCGGGGCCGATTGGCTGCCAGGGAATCTCCTTGTCGGTTCGCCAGAGCGGCCCGCGACGCAGCCACGCGTGCGGCACATGATCGGGGCGAATGTGAATCGCTCCCGCGGTTCCCACGAGCGTGATGCCGAAGGCGGGCTGCTTGAGGCCGGCGTCTCGGGTACTCGCGAAAAAGCCAACCGGCCCGTCGGCCAGGCCAAACATCGCTGTGATTGAGTCGCCCGCGATGAGCCCCAAGCCCTCGGGGCCTTCAACGGCATCGGCCTTCGTGATGAGTCGTCCTCCGACCGACGCCGTGGCCTGACACCACTGCGGGGTACCGCCGAGATCGGCCATGAGGTCGAGCACATGGCAGCCAAGCACCACAAGATCCTCACCACCGCCGCGGGCATCTTCTTTCCCGCGGGCGCGAAGCTCGAGGAGCTTTCCGATCCGTCCGGCTTCGACAAGGTCGCGCACG
>CAYZHH010000215.1:0-2796 GCA_964478275.1 uncultured Candidatus Kuenenia sp. | reverse complement strand
CGCGCACGGCGGCATACGTCGCCGCGTGACGATTCACGAAGGCCACCTGCAGCTTCGTGCCAGCCTTCTTGCACGCGGCGACCACCGCATCGGCCTCGGCCGGCGTCCGCACAAACGGCTTTTCCATGAAGATGCCACGAGCCCCTGCCTCCGCAGCGGCGATCGCCATTTCGGCGTGGCAGTCCACATGCCGCACGCAGATTGCC
The DNA here is from genome assembly GCA_964478275.1 of uncultured Candidatus Kuenenia sp. Taxonomy (GTDB): domain Bacteria; phylum Planctomycetota; class Planctomycetia; order Pirellulales; family UBA1268; genus QWPN01. Next base: position 2,590 of record CAYZHH010000215.1, on the reverse strand, counting down.
ACGACGTCAGGTTTCGACGTCTCGAGCATCGCCCGCCAGTCGCGGAAGGCTGCGGCCTCGTCGAGCGCATGCCGCTTCGCCGCAGCGGCAAGCCCGGCTTCGTCTTCGTCGGCTGCGGCAATCACCTCCGCTGCGTCGAGGTTCATCCAGAGCTCGTCGATCGCATGGCCCCAGTCGCCACGTCCCGTCCGCCCGATCACCGCCACCCGCAATTTTTCATCCGCCATGCGAAGTTCCTCCTCCTCGAGAACCGTGAGTGTAAACAGAAGTCATACCGCACGGGGTGCGGGGTTGCCCGTGCCGGTGCGTCTCAAATGGGTATCATCTCTCGCATGGGCCATCACCACGACCACAATCACTCTCACGGGCTCGCGCCAGGTCATCTCGACCGGGCGATGGCCGTCGGCGTGCTGCTCAATCTCGGATTCGTGGGCGTCGAGATGGCGGTTGGTTTCTATGCCGATTCGCTGGCCCTCATCGCCGATGCGGGGCACAATGCGAGCGACGTCATCGGCCTGCTCTTGGCGTGGGGCGCCGACTGGCTGGCCAGAAGGCCGCCGTCGCGGCGGTATACCTGGGGGCTCGGCCGCGTCACGATCTATGCGGCGTTCGCCAATGCGGTGCTGCTCTTTGCCGCCTGCGGGGCCATTCTTTGGGAGGCCTTTCACCGGCTCCAAGCCCCGTCGCCGGTGGCGGGCCTGACGGTCATCGTGGTGGCCGCGATCGGCGTCGCCATCAACACACTCACGGCGCTGCTCTTCATCCGCGGCCAGGGAGATGCCAACGTCCGCGGCGCGTTTCTCCACATGGCGGCCGACGCGGCTGTGTCGGGCGGTGTCGTCCTCGCGGGGATCGCGATCATGGTGACGGGCTTCGGCTGGATCGATCCGGCGGTGAGCATCGGCATCGCGGTCGTCATCGTCGTCGGCACGTGGGGCCTCTTTCGGGAGAGCGTCGATCTCGCGCTTGATGCGGTGCCCCGTGGCGTTGACGCCGACGCGATCGCGTCGGCCCTCGCGGCGCTCCCCGGCGTTGCCGCCATGCATGACCTGCGGCTCTGGGGGCCGAGCACATCGAAGGCGTCGCTCACGGTTCACCTCGTCGTGGCAACAGACGCCGATCGTGATGCCGTCCTAGCGTCGGCCACGCGGCTCGTGCGCGAGGAGTTTCATGTCGCCCACACGACGATCCAGGTGGAGGCTGCGAACGGCGAGGCCCTGACTTGCCTCCCGGGGCTCGGCACGGCAAAACCATAGGCATCCGAATGCCGATTCCATCCCTCCGAGTGAACCCATGAGTGACGACGACGCTGCAATGACCGATTCGCCTGGCGCGCCGCCAGCGAATTTTGAGTTCCTCATCCATACGCTCTTTACTCAGGCGCTCATGGCGCTGGGGCGAATCCCGAACCCCATCACCAAGCAGAGCGTCGTGAACATGGCGACGGCGCGGCACTTCGTGGACACGCTCACGATGCTCGAGCAGAAGACCGCCGGGAACCTCACCGACGACGAGCGGCGGCTGCTCGACGAGATTCAGCATCAGTTGCGGATGATGATCCTCACCGATAAGCCAGGTTCCTGATGCCAGCCGAGATCCTCGACGGCCGAGCCCTTGCGACACGGATCGAAGGCGATCTTCGCGCGGAGGCCGATACCTTTGCCGTGATGTTTCGCAGGCGGCCTCGGCTGGTCGTTCTCCTCGTGGGGGACGTCGCAGCGAGCGCGTCGTATGTGAAGGGCAAGGCCGCGGCCTCGGCCCGCGTGGGGATCGAGTCGGAGGTCGTGTCGGTGCCCGGCACGGCCACGACGCTGGAGATCGTCTCGCTCGTGAAGGCGATCGCCGCAGGTGAGCATGGGCACGCCGATGGGATTCTCGTGCAACTCCCGCTCCCGCCTCATGTTGATGCCACGGCCGTGCTCGACGCCGTGCCGCCTGACCGCGACGTGGACGGATTTCATCCTGAGAACGCCGGGCTTCTCTCGCAGGGGCGGCCTCGGTTCGTGCCGTGTACAGCAGCGGGCGTGCAACGGATCCTCATTGACGCCGGCATCGCAACCGCTGGCCGTCATGCGGTGATCGTTGGCCGCAGCGACATCGTCGGCAAGCCGCTAGCCGCGCTCCTGGCAGCCAAACCCCCACGTGCCGCGGCACCGGGGCAACGTACCTGCTGCGACGCGACGGTGACGCTTTGCCACAGTCGCTCGGCCGATCTCGCGAGCCTCACGCGGCAGGCCGACATCCTCATCGCCGCTGTCGGTCGCCCGAAGCTCATTACGGCCGACATGGTGAAGCCTGGGGCCACCGTGATCGACGTGGGGATCAACCGTGTCGATGGCAAGCTCGTGGGCGACGTCGATTTTGACGGTGTCCGCGACGTTGCCGGAAAAATCACGCCGGTCCCCGGTGGCGTCGGTCCCCTCACCGTCGCCATGCTCCTGGCCAACACGCTCCTCGCCGCCGAGCTCAACGCCCGCCGGTGAGGCTCGGGCGCACAACACCGCGTTGCGTCCGGAATCGACCGCCTGGAGGTGCGACCGCCGGCCGGAGGGCCGGCACGCTCGTTTGGGGCCATGGATGGCCCGACGAG
>CAYZHH010000214.1:2290-6703 GCA_964478275.1 uncultured Candidatus Kuenenia sp. | reverse complement strand
ACCCCCACGGGGAGTCGAACCCCGGTTTTCGGATTGAGAACCCGACGTCCTGGGCCACTAGACGATGGGGGCGCTTGGGTTGGATTGTTTGCTAGCTTGGATTGTTTCTAGCTTGGATTGGCTTGGCTTGTTTCTAGCAGTGTCGGCGGGCGAGTCAAGCCAACTTGACACCCCTCCGGAGGCTACGGATTCATGCGATTGTGCGGGCGCCGCGGGGCCGCGGCCCCCCCGCCATTTCCGTCGCTCGCCCGGTCACCGGTCGCCGCGCGGCCAAAAAAGCGTAGACCGCCGGGACCTCGACCGACCGATCGCGAATCCCGCGACGACTGACGCCGACGCAGCGGCCGCCACGAGTAGCCAAAAGCGTCGCCGCTGCACATGCCGCGTAGCCGCCCGCTGCTGGACGGCCTCGAGCTGAAGCGTTGCTTCGTGGAGCCGGCCCGTGACCCCTTGGGCTCTCGCAGGAATCGTCGCAACCCCAACGGCTCCGCCACCACCCGTGGTCACAGCTCTGAACGATACAAACGTTGTCTCTGCATCATTCCACGCCAGGGGCGAGTCGCCGTGCCGATGGACCAGGCCGAGCTCCTGTTCGATCGCATCAACGGCCTGAAGCAGTTCGTTCGGCGATGCGAATCGACCCGCTGGATCCTTGGCGAGGAGCTTCTCCACGATGCTACACAGCCCAATCGGCAAGCCAGACCGCACGGCACTCAACGGCCGCAGCGGCTGCTTGATGTGCGCCATGACAACCGCGATCGGCGAGGATGCGCTGAACGGTGGCTGGCCGGCCAGCAGGTGGTAGAGGGTGGCGCCGAGAGAGTAGAGATCACTCCGGGCATCCACACGTCGTCCTTCCCCCTGCTCCGGGCTGATGTAGAGCGGCGTGCCGAGCGTCATCCCGTCCCGCGTGAGGGCCAGATCCTCCGACGCCACCCTCGCGAGACCAAAATCGGCCACCTTCACGTCTCCTGCTGGCGTGACAAGAAGGTTCTCCGGCTTGATGTCACGATGGACGATTCCCTGCTGTGCGGCGCGAACGAGGGCCGAGCCCACTTGCGCAAGGACCGTGAGCGCCTGAGCCGGGTCGAGGGGGCCACGGCGATCGAGCCAGTCCCGGAGCGAGGGCCCCGCGACATACTCCGCCACGAGGAAGTGGAGGCCATCAATACATGCCACCTCATGCACCTGCACGATGTGGCCATGCACGAGCGCGGCGGCCGCCCTCGCCTCCTGCTCGAATCGCTCGACGGCACCTGCATGGCGGAGGGTTTCAGGCCGGAGTACCTTGACCGCGACATGCCGGCCGAGTGACGTCTGCTCTGCGAGGTAGACGTCGGCCATGCCGCCACTTCCCAGCCGGCGGACAAGCCGGTAACCTCCAAGCCTTCGGCCGGAGAGATCATCGGCTGCGGTCTGTCCCACGGGATGGGTTTCCATAGATCTTCGAGTATCGGCCGTCCGTGCCGACGCGGCAAACCCGATCCAATTCGCCCCTTGCCCCTTGAGGAGTTTCTCATGCCAAAGCCGTCTGCCGCCGCCCTCCAGAAAGCCGCCCGGGAAATCGACCTCGACGGCTTTGACTACGAACTGACCCTCGAAACCAACCACGGCGCAATCAGGATTGCTCTCGATGCGGCATTGGCCCCGGGTCATGTCCGGAACATGGTGGCCCTCGCCGAGAGCGGCTTCTATGACGGCGGCTCATTCCACCGCATCATCAAGGGCTTCATGATCCAGGGAGGCTGTCCGCAAGGGACTGGTACCGGCGGCCCTGGCTACACCATTCCAGCCGAGTTCAATGCCACGTCACACGAGCCCGGCGTGCTTTCGATGGCCCGCACGAGTGATCCCGACTCCGCCGGAAGCCAATTCTTTCTCTGTCTCGAGCGCGCCCCCCACCTCGACCGACAGTACACCGCCTTCGGACGAACGGCCGACGCCGAGAGTCTGGCCGTCGTCAAGAAGATCGGCGTCGCACAAACCGGTCATCAGGACCGTCCCGTCAACCCCGTCGTGATCGAGAAGGTGACCGTGAAGCGATCACCAAAGGGTTCGTGATCCCGGGCTCCCACTCGCTCACGTCACGGGGTCGTGGCGACGACTGCCACCCATGAGCACCCGAAGACCGAGCACGACAAGGGCCACGCCGCCGGCCGCCGCGAGAAAATCAGGGCGTCGCGGCGCACCCATCAACTGCTCGAACCAGCCGGCCGGAGCGAGCGGTTGGTCAGGGAGCCCGAAGGCGACATCCTGCGACGGCGCGGCCGAGTGCACCATGTGCGGCCCCGCCACTGGCAGCGAAGGCGACGCATCGACCTGGGTCGAGCGCCGCACCGGGAGGTCGCCCCCATCGGCCAGCGCCTGCGGCGTGGCCGCGCGGCCAATCCCTCGATCCACCGCCAACGCATCAGAAAACTCGGCAATGGGCGTCGGGACGAACCCGCGTGATCCGACCGTCTCGAGGAAGGCACGGACACGCGTGGAGCAGCTTCCGATCGTGCGCCCATCACTCTCGCCAAAGAGAATGCCGGCGAGCTCACCGCGGTCATTGAAGATCGGTCCGCCTGAGTCTCCTTGCCTGGCCCGCGCACGAAGCTCGACAAGCTCCTGCGGGTAGCCTGTGCCCGGAGAAAGAAACTCAGTGCATGGCCCCGATTCCTCGCGGTAGGGACCACGGCCAAAACCGGCGATGGTGAGCGAGTCACCGATTGTCGGCGGAGCTCCGGCAATCTGAACAGGTGCTGCCTTCGGCTTCCAGATGACGAGCGCCGCCAGGTCCCAGGCTTCGTCCCAGCGAACGACGGTGCCAGCCGACTGAAACCCGTCCGGAAACTGAACGAGTACCGCCGAGCGACTTTCCCGAACGACGTGCCAGTTGGTCAGCACGAGTCCCTGATTCCGATTGATGTCAACGAGCACACCCGAACCGAGTGAGGTGCTCGACTGCTCCGGGGCGATGATGCGGGCGACCGCCGGATGGGGCGTCTGGCCGGTGAGCAGATAGTCGGCGAGATTCTGGGGTGTCCAGACGGCCGTGGCCTGACTGGCAGGTTCCCAGCCCCACGGAACGGCCTGGCCATGCGCGACTGACGCGATGAGCCCGACTGCGATCACGAGGGCGGAGCCAAGCTTCCGGCCAGTCCGACGACGCGTTGCAGGCTGTGGACTTCTCTCCTCGCCGGCAGCGCGAGCCAGATACGTGTTCGACATGGCTCTCTTCCTCCAGGGCCTGAGAGACGGTCAACGAAACAGGCCGCGGGCGGACTGCCTCCTGGATTCTCGATCCACGATCCGGCGCAGGAGCTCGCGACGGAGCTGCTGGCGTTCCCGGAGGGAATCGGGAGAGGGCGAAGGGACGGCTCTCGGCTGGGCGTCGAGCAGGCCGTGGGAATGGGTAGTCATGGGCGACGCTCCTGTCGGCGAGCGGCTCCCGGCCCGGAGCCGCATCAGTGAGAAATCGGTGCGAAACGTGTTCAGGCGGCAGAAATTTCGCAGCGGCCCATACCACCCGCCTCAGCGGCAAGGTTTGCCAGAGGGCTCGCTGCCTGAGCATCAGGGCGCACATTCGCCGCGGCGTGTTACAGCCGGGCGGTCAGCCGGTCTCGCGGGCTGGCCCTGGCGAGGGGGCCACGGCAAAGCCCTCGGCTCGCAACCGGTCGACGAGGGCCTTCACGTGGGCCCGATCTGCGGTCTCAACCGTCACCTCGACGCCCGTTGACGAGGCATCGGCGCCGGCGAACTGGCGATCGTGGACGATCTCCCGGATGCTCGCACCGGTTGCCGCGATCGCCGCGGCGAGCCGTGCTACGCCCCCAGGGCGGTCGCTGATTCGAGTGACAAACCTCCATCGCCGACCGTCGGCTGCAAGGCCGTGGTCGATCACTCGGTCGAGCATGGTCAGGTCGATATTTCCGCCACAGAGTAAGAGCACGACAGGCCGCGCGCCCGTCACCAACGCCGGGGTCACCATCACGGCCGCGAGTGCCGCCGCCGCCGATCCTTCGACGACGAGCTTTTCGAGCTCGAGAAGGCGAACAACGGCCAACGAGATGGCTTCCTCATCCACCGTCACAATCGTGTCTACGAGGGGGGCTGCCAGGGAGAACGCCACATCTCCCACACGACCAACGGCAAGACCATCGGCGAGGGTCGGCCTGATGGGCACGGTGACGGGTCCGCCGGCCGCGAGCGCCGCGGAATAGGCTGGTGCTGCCGCTGGCTCGACCGCCACGATGGTGATGTCTGGCCGGAGGGCCTTCGCCACGATCCCGACACCCGCGAGGAGACCGGCTCCTCCAGTCGGCACGACGAGCACACCGGCCTCGGGCACATCCTCGAGAATTTCGAGCGCCATCGTGCCTTGCCCTGCGATCACGTGGGGGTCGTCGAAGCCATGGATGAGCCTGAGGC
>CAYZHH010000214.1:0-2280 GCA_964478275.1 uncultured Candidatus Kuenenia sp. | reverse complement strand
GAGGCCCTCACGAGCAGCGATCTCCATCGCTTTCACGCGAGCGTCGGCGAACGAATCGCCCTCGAGGATGACGTTGCCACCGAGCCGTCGGCAGGTGGCCACCTTGACCAGCGGCGCGAAGCGGGGCATCACGACGGTCACGGGAATCCCGAGCATCCCGCCGTGGTAGCAGAGGCCGAGCGCGTGATTGCCGGCGGAAGCCGCAATCACGCCCTGCTGACGCTGCGCCTCGTCGAGGAGCAGCAGGGCATTGCGGGCTCCACGCTCTTTGAAGCTGCCGGTCCGCTGGAGCAAATCGAGCTTGCACCAGATGGGGAGGCCCGTGAGTTCCGAAAGCGGCACACTCGCTGGGCAAGGAGTCCGCAGGATGCCCGAAGCAATGCGGGCATGAGCAGCACGCACGTCAGCGAGTGTCACGGGTGGTGTCATGGTGTGTGAAGTCTGGTGGGTGTGTGGAAGGAACGGACGTCGACCCAGTGCATACCCGCCCGCCGCGCGGCCTCGATCCCGAGACCGCTATCCTCCCAGACGAGACATCGCTCCGCACGGACCTGAAGGCGGCCGGCCGCTTCCAAGAATGGCTCGGGGTCGGGCTTGTGACGAGCTGTGTCCTCACTGGCTACGATCGTTACAAACGAGTCGGCCAGGCCGAGCCGCCCTAGGATCCGCTGGCAGACGTCGCGATAGCCGCCCGTGACCACGGCCATCGGTACGACACCGTGGCAGCGGCGGACGACCTCCACCACGGGACCGATCGGCAGGATGCCTTCGAGCTGGGAGAGGAACACCTCTTCTTTGCGGACCGCCGCCCCATCAAGGTCGATCGCCACGCCGGCTTCACCGGCAAGCGTGGAGAGGATATCGCGGGTCGGCCTTCCCCCGAGGGAATAGAAACGGTCCTCGTCAAACGGGATGCCGTGGGGCTCGGTGACGGCCAGCCATGCCCGGTAGTGGGCGGGCATGGTATCTGCGAGCGTCCCGTCGCAATCAAACAGGATGGCGTCGTAGTCCTGGAGATTCCACATGGCAGGAGACCGGCTGGAGCGGACGGGCAGCACCGCGGCGTTGTACGCCATCGCGGCCAACCGGGCCAAATGCTGCCTGCGGGGCACGGAGATCGGCCTGTTTGAAAGGATACCGACCACTCGATCCGTCAGGCCAGGCCGCCCAGGCAAGCTGGGAAACATTCCGTGAGGCTGCCGATTCCGGAATCGATGCCGAATATCCTCATCGTGACGGTCACGGTGGGTCGATCACTCCTGACGATCATACCGGTTCCACAGCGGGTAACCCCGCCATCGCCGGCTTCCGCAAGACGTGGTCAGGAATCCATGAGAACGAGAGCCAAACACTACCGAGCAAGACGAACCGCGGTGCGGTTGCGGTCGATCTGTCGGCGGCTCGCGGCCCTCGGGCGGCGAGCAAGGCGAGCGGCGACGCTCGGCCTCGCAGTGGCCACCCTCGCGATCGCTCCCGCTGTCACCAGTTACGCGCAGACAGGGCAGACGGCTATGGCCCCGACCGGAGGCGTCGTCGGCCGCGCGGTCACAGGCCTTCGCGGGCTCAACGACAATGGCCCCGGCGTCCTCTACTACGGTGCGAATGGGGCTGATCGTGGCTTCGGCTATCGCGGCAGCTACATGACCCTCGGCGGGTTCATCCCTGTCGTGGAGGACGATCTCGGTGGCTTCTGGGCGACCGATGTCCGCGGCCATCTGTCGGAGTATGGCGGCTTCTTCTCGAACGTCGGTGCCGTTCGGAAGCAGTTCATCGGTGGCACGCTTCTCGGTTTTGGCGTCTTCTGGGACTACGACGGTGACTCCAACCAGTACGACGCCACCGTCATCACCGACGCCAGTGGCACCACCATCTTCGACGGTGGGCAGGCCTACAACCAGGTGGGCATCTCTGGCGAATGGCTGACGGACTACGGCAACCTGCGAAGCAACGGATACATTCCGGTCGGCTCCACCGGTCAGATCATGGGGCCTTTCGTCGGCAACTCGATCCTCTGCACCAACGGTGTCAACGCGGCGATCGGTGGGGCCGACCTCGAGGTGGGCGCCTACGTCCCAGGGCTGGCCGACTGGGCCGGCATGGTGAACGTCGGTGGCTACGCCTTCGGCAACACCCGCTACGAGTTTCCCGGGGGCGGGCACGGCGGTGGGCCGCAGGCTGCGGTCCCGTGGTTTGGTGGTGTCTACACCAGGCTCGACATGACCTTCGTCGAGAACTGGGACTTCTCGCTCCAGGCCAACAACGACAGCTACTTCGACTGGA
>CAYZHH010000213.1:0-6762 GCA_964478275.1 uncultured Candidatus Kuenenia sp. | reverse complement strand
CCACTGGCCATGAAGTCTTTCGCAGTTCGATCGTCGTGATCTTCTTGATTTTCTTCCTGGCGGCGCTGTTGGCTACGTTCGACTTTTTCTGGTGGTTCCTGCTTCACCCGCGGGAGTTGTGGACGCTCATTCGCGGGGGCACTGTCTAACCCGTGGGTTTCGGCCTGCACGCTCCTCACTCGCACTGATGAACCAAGACACTTTCCATCCTGAAGACGACGCGGCTGCTCCGGCGACGGAAGCAACGGCCCCAGTCCACGAACCCATCACAGCGGCTCCTGTGGAGATCGCCGTCGAGGCAGCGTTGCCTTCCGGCATCGACGATGAGATCGACGAAGACGACGGCCCGGTCGAGCTCGCCGATCCCTTTGGGGGCGACGAGAATGCCAAGCCGATCGAGGAAGCGATCGACGAGACCGAGGGTCCTTCCATGGCCGGCATGGAGTGGTACATCCTCAAGGTGCAGAGCAACCGCGAGGACTCGATCAGCGAAGCCCTCCAGCGGCGGATCATGCTCCAGGGCATGGAGAAATGGTTTGGCGAGGTGATCGTGCCAAAGGAGCAGGTCACCGACTTCAAGGGAGGCAAGAAGCGGGTGGTCTCCCGCAAGCTCTACCCCGGCTACATCCTCGTGCAGATGGCGCTCAACGACGAAACCTGGTACCTCGTGCGGGAGACGGGGGGGATCGGCGATTTCACCGGTTCCGCCGGTCGGCCGAGCCCGATGCTGCCGCAGGACGTTGCCAAGCTCTTGCACAAGAAGGAAGAAGAGACCGCCGAGTCCCCTCGGCTGAAGATCACCTTCAAGAAGGGCGACCGCGTAAAGATCAACGAAGGCACGTTCGAGAACTTCGAGGGCGAGGTCGAGGAGATCGACCAGGCGAACGGCCGCGTCACCGTGATGCTGAGCATCTTCGGCCGCTCCACCCCGGTGGATATCGAATACTGGCAGATCGAGAGCGCCTGATTTCAAACACGCAGAAGCGGCGCGGATAAGCAAGCACGCAGATTTCACGGCCCAATACAAACACGCAGAATCACTGAACGCAGGCACCTAGGCCGGCAGGCAATCGACAGCAAAGGGTTACGACGATGGCAAAGCAGATGGTTGGTCAGGCGAAGTTTCAGGTACCCGGTGGGCAGGCGACGCCCGCGCCCCCGGTCGGCACATCGCTGGGCCGTTTCGGCATCAACCTCGGCCAGTTCGTGTCGCAGTTCAACGACAAGACCCGCGAGGCGGCGGGCATGCCGATCCCGGTCGTCGTCACCATCTACAACGATCGGTCGTTTGAGTTCATCACGAAGAGCCCCCCGGCCGCCGCGCTTCTGAAGAAGGCCGCGGGCCTCGCGAAGGGCTCGGGCGTGCCCAACAAAGACAAGGTTGGCAAGGTCACGGTGGCCCAGATTGATGAGATCGTCCGCCTCAAGGGAGCCGACCTCAACGCTCGTGACGTCGAACATGCCCGCCGCATGGTCGAGGGCACGGCTCGGAGCATGGGCATCACCGTCGAAGGCTAATCGTTTCGCGTTTTTTATCCACACCCCTTCAGTCAAGATCTATCGTCATGTCTGTCACTGCCAAGACCAAGCGGATGCGAGCGTCCCGGGCCGTTCTCCCTAAGACCGAAGCGCCCCTCCCGCTGGCCGAAGCGATTGGGGTCTTCAAGAAGTTTCCGGTTCCGAAGTTCGACCAGTCGGTCGAGATTCACATGCGCCTGGGCATCGATCCAAAGCAGGCCGACCAGATCGTCCGCGGATCGCTTGTGCTGCCCCATGGCATCGGGAAGTCGAAGCGGGTGGTCGTGTTCGCCAAGGGCAATCAGGCCGACGAGGCTCGGGCTGCAGGGGCCGAGGAAGTTGGCGGCGATGACCTTGCGAAGAAGATCAAAGAAGGCTGGATGGATTTTGATGTGTGCATCGCGGCCCCTGACATGATGGGCCTGGTGGGCCCGCTTGGAAAGGTGCTCGGCCCTCGCGGTCTCATGCCGAGTCCTCGGGCCGGCACGGTCACTGGCGAAATTGCCAAGACGGTGAGCGAATACAAGGCTGGCAAGGTCGAGTTTCGCAATGATCCCACCGGCATCGTGCATGCGGTCGTAGGCAAGGCGAGCTTCGATGCGGCCAAGCTCGCCGACAACATTAAGGCCTTCGTCGACCACATTCTGTCACTTCAGCCATCGAGCGTTCGCGGCCAGTACGTGAAGAGCGTCTCGATCTCGGGAACCATGACGCCGGGCGTCATGGTGGCCCTGTGACGCGCCCGCGACCCTCGCATCCATCCTTACCCTCATCCGCATCTGAATGAAAAGCCATGAGTAAAGCCGTCAAAGACATGTTGGTCGACGATCTCAAGCACCGCCTTGTCGGGGTTGGGGACGTGATCGTGGTGAGCCTCGGCCGGCTCAATGCCCAGAAAACAACCCAGCTCAGGCAGACGCTCCGCAAGAAACGGATCAGTCTCCAGCTCGTGAAGAACAGCCTTGCCCAACGGGCAATGGCGGATACCCCGCTCGCACCGGCGTTTGAGAAGGCCGAGGGCATGCTCGCGATCGCCTGGGGTGGCGAGGATGTCGTTGATCTCGCGAAGGAGCTCGACCGCCTTTCCGGGGTCAAGGATTTCGACGGGCTCGAGTGCCGCGGCGGGGCCCTGGACGGCAGTCGCCTCAATGCGGGCGATGTCAAGATGGTGGCCAAGTGGCCCACACGGACTGAGCAACTATCGATTCTCTCGGGCCAGATTTCCTCGATGGGCTCGGTCCTTTCGGGGCAAATTACGTCGGCCGGTGGCAGTCTCGCCGGGCAGCTCGCCTCGCGGGTGGAAGACCTAGAGAAGGCTGGCGGCGAGGCGCTGGAAGGCTAAAGTCAACGTCAATTTTTCAGGGGGGCTTCACCCGGGAAAAATTCATGGTAAACCAAGGGGCTCGGCTGGCAGGCTAGGTTGGCGGCCTCCCACGAGCGGCGGGCTAGGCGAACCCGAACCCGAACACACGACACCACGAGCGGACCTTGTCACGTGACAAGCCGCGATATTTTCAAGCGAAAGGATCAGGAGCGATGGCAACGGCTGAGGCAACTCGTGAATTTTCTGCCGAGACGAAGGTATTGGGCGACAAGATCGTCGCCCTGACCCTCAAGGCAGCCAAGGAACTCTCCGACTACCTCGACGAAGTGCATGGCATCAAGCCAGCTGCTGGTGGAGCTGTCATGATGGCCGCTCCGGCTGGCGGCCCTGGTGGCGGTGCCGAGCCTGTCGCTGAAAAGACCGAGTTCGATGTCTTTCTCGAGAGCTTCGGCGACAACAAGATCGGCGTCATCAAGGTCGTGCGTGCCGCGACGGGTCTGGGTCTCAAGGAGGCCAAGGATCTCGTCGAGAGCGCCCCTACCAAGGTCAAGGAGGGCATCTCCAAGGCCGACGCCGAGAAGCTTGTTAAGGAGCTCGAGGAAGCGAAGGCCAAGGTCTCGATCAAGTAAAAACTGCCTCAATGCCCGGCCAGGGCTGCAATACTTGTGGCCTGGCCGGCGTTTGGTATAGTTTTTGCGTGGTCGTCGCCTTCCTGCCCGGGCTTGCCTGCTCCTAGCCCGATGTCGTCCTGGCTCTCTTGCCTTTCAGTTCGCGGCCTGCCCCTGCCGCGTCGCCCTTACTCATCGAGGAGTCGATTTCGCCCATGGCAACTCGCGCCGTACGCCGTCTCCAGCCCAGCGAAGTTCGTCAGTTCGGCAGTCGCCGTGTGACCCAGCCGATTCCCAATCTGACTGAGATTCAGACGCGGTTCTACGACAAGTTCCTTCAGTACGACGTGCCGTCTTCCAAGCGGAAGGATGAGGGCATTGAGGGTGTGCTGCAAGAGATCTTCCCGATCGAAAGCTATGACAAGACGGTCAAGATCGAATACATCCGCTATGAGCTGGGGAAGCCGCGGTACGATCCCGACGAGTGCCGCCAGCTCCGTCTGACCTACGGCCGCCCGCTGCGTGTGTTGCTCCGCCTGACGCGTGAGCAGCCGGTCGAGGAAGAGGTTTACCTTGGCGATGTGCCCATCATGCTCGGTGGTGGTGAGTTCATCATCAACGGTGCCGAGCGGGTTGTTGTCAGCCAGCTCCACCGGTCGCCTGGTATCGACTTCGTCGCCAGCACCGAGTCGGCCGACCGCAAGACGCATAACTGCCGAATTATCCCAGAGCGCGGCAGTTGGATCGAGTTCAACGTTTCGAAGAAGGACACGCTCCAGGTCCGCATTGACCAGAGCGGCAAGTTCTCGGCCCTGACGCTCCTGCGGGCGATGGACTCGAGGTACAGCCACGATGCTGAGATCCTCAAGCTCTTTTACAAGACCACCAAAGAGAAGGTGGCCGGGGCCCGCAGTGTGCTCAAGCTCCTCGGCAAGATTGCCGTTGACGACATTGTCTATCCGAAGGAGAGCGAGCGTGCTGGCGAAATCATCGTTGACGCTGGCGTCAAGATCACCCAAGACCAGGCGGAACTGATTTGCACGTCGGGTCTGCCGGCGGTGGAAGTGATGGAGGAGCAGAAGATGCCCCTCATCATGAACAGCCTCAGGGATGATGCTGACGAATCGAAGAAGCGTACGGCCGTGTCGCCGAGCCACGAGGATGCCCTCGTGCGGATTTACCAGCGGCTGCGGCCAGGCAACCCGCCGGCCCTCGACAAGGCTCGGGCCCTCTTCGACGAGAAGTTCAAGGACACCAACCGCTACCGGCTCGGCCGGGTAGGCCGGTTTCGCATCAATCGCAAGCTCGGCCTCAACGTGCCCGAGACGGAGATGACGTTGCGAGCCGAAGATATCATCGCGGCGATGCGGTACGTCCTGCGGCTCAGCGAGGGCGAGGAAGAGGTTGAGGTCGATGACATCGATCACCTCGGCAACCGTCGTCTGCGGACGATCGACGAGCTGGCCAGCGACGAGCTCCGCAAGGGGTTCTTGAAGCTCCGGCGAACCGTCCAGGAGCGGATGAGCCTCAAGGACGTCGCGGAAATGACGCCCCGGACGCTCATCAATCCGAAGAGCATCTCGGCGGCGATCGAGCACTTCTTCGGACGCGGCGAGCTTTCGCAGGTGGTTGACCAGACCAATCCGCTCTCAATGCTCACGCACGAGCGTCGGCTCTCGGCGCTCGGCCCTGGTGGTCTCAATCGCAAGCGTGCCGGCTTTGAGGTGCGCGACGTTCATATTTCGCACTACGGACGAATCTGCCCGATCGAGACGCCGGAAGGCACGAACATCGGCCTTATTTCGAGCCTCGCGATCTACTCCGGTGTTGATTCCTACGGCTTCCTGGTGACACCGTATCGCAAGGTGTCGAAGGGCAAGCTCACCGAAGACGTCGTCTGGCTGCGTGCCGACGAAGAGCACGAAGCCCATCTCGCGCCGGCTGATGCGCTGGTGGAGAGTGGCAAGATTGTGGGCGACACGATCATCGCTCGATACCGGGGCGACTTCGTCCTCGTGCCGAGTGACTCGATTGAGTACATCGACGTGGCCCCGAGCCAGATGGTCGGTGTGTCTGCGGGATTGATTCCGTTCCTCGAGCATGACGACGCCAATCGCGCGCTCATGGGCTCCAACATGCAGCGGCAGGCCGTACCGCTTCTGATCACCGAGCCGCCGATCGTGGCCACGGGGATGGAGCGGGATGTCGCCACCAATTCGGGGCTCATTCTCCGGGCCGCCCACAAGGGCACCGTGACCTACGTCGATGCCCAATCGATCGAGATCACGCCTGCCGGTGCCGCTGTCGCCATCGACAAGTATGTGCTTCGCAAGTATTCGGGTTTGAACGAGCGAACCTGCCAGAACCACAAGCCGATCGTCGCGCTTGGCCAGAAGGTCGAGAAGGGCGAGGTCATCGCCGACGGCGCTGCGACCTACAAGGGAGAGTTGGCCCTCGGTCGCAATGTGCTCGTGGGCTTCATGGCCTGGGACGGGTTCAACTTCGAGGACGCGATCATCATCAGCGAGGAGCTGGTCGAGGCCGACGTCTACACCTCGATCCACATCGAGGAATACGACATCGAGATCCGCGACACGAAGCTCGGTCGCGAGGAGTTCACCCGTGACATTCCCAACGTGGGTGAGCGAGCTCTTCACAACCTCGATGAGAGTGGCATTGTGCGGATCGGCACGTATGTCCGCTCCGGCGACATTCTCGTTGGCAAGGTCTCGCCCAAGAGCAAGACTGAGCTCACGCCTGAAGAGAAGCTGCTGCATGCGATCTTCGGCCGAGCCGGCGAGGACGTGAAGAACGATTCGCTCGAGGTGCCTTCGGGCGTCGAAGGCATCGTCATCGCTACCGAAAAATTCTCGCGGCAGATGAGCCTCTCGGAGGACGAGCGTCGGGAGTTTCAGAAGCAGCTCAAGGAAGTCGAGAGCGAAGGGAATCTCCGCGTCGCTGAGGCCTTCGCCGCGATGGTGGCCGAAATGGAGAAGGTTCTCCAGAAGCCGCTGCCCGCCGCGGATGGAAGCCCGCTGGTTCGCAACCAGGACCACAAGGTCGTGGCCGACCGGGCCGCCGCGTTCCGGATCGACGACGTTGCCAGCCGGTCGCCCCAGAAGAAGACCGACCTCGAGCGGATTCACAAGATGATGTGGCCTGCCGTCGACGAGGCGATCGACGCCCGCGAACGGCGGCTCAACAGCATGAAGCGTGGCGACGAGCTTCGCCCGGGCGTTCTCCAGATGGTGAAGGTCTATGTGGCCGCCAAGCGAGTGATCTCGGTCGGCGACAAGATGGCGGGTCGCCACG
>CAYZHH010000212.1:0-6787 GCA_964478275.1 uncultured Candidatus Kuenenia sp. | reverse complement strand
GTCGCAGACGTTCTGGTTCAGGAAGATGCTACCGAGCACCGCCTTCTCAGCGTCGGCATTGACCGGCCGCTCGCGACCCTCGAGCGAGAGTGGCGACGATCCGTTCAAGCGAGGGCCACCCTGACGGGGCTGCTTGCCGGCGACGCCGCGAGATCCTTCCCGAGTCGTGGCCATTCTGACGCCGCCTCCCTGTCACGCCCTCGTCGGTCCGAGGACTGGCTCAATTCACTCAAGGACCGGCTGGCTTCGCACAGCAAAAGCCGCCCGTCCCCGTTGCCGCCATGCTACTTCGTGGCTGCTTCGCCGCTCGTCGGCACGACCCACACCTTTAGGTCGCCCTCCACTTCGGAATTCAGCCGCACCTTCACGGTGTAGAGGCCAACCTCCTTGAGCGGACCCTGAAGGATGATCTGGTCGGCCGAAACTGCGAGGTCTTGCTGCTTGAGCGACCGCGAGATCTCGGGGGCCCCGACGGAGCCGTAGAGATGGCCCTCGTCGTTGGCATTGGCCTCGATCGTGACGCTTGTGCGTTCGAGCTCGGCGAGCAGGCTCCGCAGGCCGGCGAGCCTTGCCTTCGCGATCTCTTCGAGCTTGGAGCGGTGCTTCTCGACCATCCGCTTGTGGTGGTCGGTCGCGACAGTGGCAAGCCCCTGCGGGAGGAGATAGTTGAGGGCATAGCCCCGCTTGACCTCGACCACCTCGCCCTGCTTGCCGAGGTGCTCGACGGCATGGACGAGCAGCAGCTCGATGCCTCCGCGATTACCCTTGGGAAGCCGCTTGCCGGCAGCCGCGACGAGCGGAATGGATTCAGTTGGCATGTCTCTCTCCGTTCACTCAAAATGGAATGTCGTCGTCGCCCGAGGGGCCACTATCGGCCCCATCATACTCGGGCGCCTGCTCAAATTTTTCACCTTCACCATCGGGACGGCCAGCCGCCACACGGGGCTTCGCAGCCGCACGGCCACCTTCACCGCGAGATCCCAGAAGCTGGAGCTTTTCGCCCACTACGCGGAGCTTCGAATTCTTCTTGCCGTCCTTCTCCCATGTGTCGAGCTTGAGCCGGCCCTCGATGAGGAGAGGAGAGCCCTTCGTGGCGTACTCGCAGGCGATTTCCGCGGTCCGCCCCCAGAGCGTGACGTCCACGAACGTCGTTTCCTCGACCCACTCACCCGTCGGCGTCTTTCGGCGGTCATTCACCGCCAGGCCGATATCGGTCACGGCCGTGCCGCTGGAGATGTACCGCAATTCCGGATCGCGAGTGACGTTGCCGAGCAGCACCACTCTGTTGTAACTGGCCATGGGCGAGCCTCTCTTTCGAATCGTGTGGAATGCCTTTGTCGATCCATGAACAAATGAACACTTGTTCACTTGTCGACAGACTACCTGAGCTCCGCCACCCCTTCAAGAGGCGGCTCCATTTTTTCAGGCGCCAGCCACGACGGGAGTTGCCGGAGCACCAGGAGAAACTGGTCCCCCGGGCACGGGAGCAGGCCGCGGCTTCACCTCGCCGCTCGAGAGCGCGTGCTGAACCATCGCGTCGGCAATCCGGTCGTCCACTCGAAGCACGAGTTGGCGAAGGATGTCGTCGTTGATTTCGCACTGCCGCTCCAAGCCTGTCAGGCCTTCACTACCAGACATATTGAAGTATGTCAGCCAGTAAATGCCCTTCTTTTGGCCCTTGATGGGATAGGCGAGCTTTCGCTCATCCCAGAGGCGAGCCGCAAGCACGGTGCCACCATGCTGCGTGATGAGATCGGAGACCTGCTGGGCCACCGTGCCAGGGTCGCGGGAATAGCGACCCGGGTCGAGAATGAACATGCCTTCGTACACCGCCATCTGTGTCAAAACTCCTCAGTCGTCGAGATACCGATCAGTTGTATCGATTCATGGCAGCCTGAATACCTCTGGCTACCCACTCTTCTGCGGCGTCTGCCGCCCGCTCAATCATCACCGCGACCCGCTCCCGCTCGTCCTGGGCGAACCGTCCGAGCACGAAATCGGCTGCCTGCCAGGCTGCGGGCACTGGTCCGATGCCCACTCGCAGCCGCGGCACTTCGGTGGTGCCCAGCCGCGTGATGATATCGGACAGCCCCTTTTGTCCCCCGGCCGATCCACTCGGCCGAAGCCTGAGGGTGTCGAGCGGGAGATTGAAGTCGTCGCAGGCCACCAGCATCGCAGATTCGTCGATCTTGTAGAAGTCCCGAGCCGCCAGCACGCACGAACCGCTCAGATTCATCCAAGTGAGCGGCCACAGAAGCATGGCCGGGCTCCCTCGCAGGCTCACCTGGGCGGTCTCGCCCTGAAACCTCGCCCGCCTCGGGGGCGATCCGGCCCGCTTGGCCAGCAGCTCCAAAACCTCGAAGCCGACATTGTGCCGCGTGTCCTGGTAGGCATGGCCAGGGTTGCCAAGACCGACGATGAGCTTCACCAGGCACCAGCCTTCTCCGGCACAGTGGCGGAGTCGCGACCTGAGTCGGCCGCGGCCTCTGTCACCCCTCGCCGGCCTCCTTCGCGCCCGTCTCCTCGCCGGCCTTCTGCCCGATGATCTCTGGCTCGCCGGCGGCAGCATCGTCGGCCTTCTTGCCCGGGATCAGGCAGGTGACCACCGTCTCTTCGCCGTTGAGGACAGGCCGCGCCCCCACGGGGAGCTCGAGATCCTTGACCTTGATCGTCTGCCCAACCTCGAGGTGCCCAATCAGCGCGATGACATGCTCCGACACGTGGTCGGCCGTGCATTCGAGCTCGATCTCGTGGAGCACGAGGGTCACGATGCCGCCGGCCTTTTGGCCAGGGCATTCGCCCTTGAGCTCGATCGGCACCTTCACGCGCACGCGATCCGACGCGCTCACGCGCAGAAAATCGACATGCATCGGCTTGACGCCGTAGGTATCCCACTGGAGGGCGCGGATGAGGGCGTCGGTCTTCACGGCGCCGGCGAGGGTGACCACGCGGCTGCCATGTCGTATGGCTGCCTCGACATCCTCACGCTTGGCAGCCAGGTCGACGCACTCTTCGCCGTGGCCATAGAGGATTGCGGGAACCATGCCGCTTCGGCGGAGTCGCCGGGACTCCCGCGTGCCGGTTGCGGTACGGAGGGAAACGTTCAGCGTGTCGCTCATGCGTGATCCTTGCCCAGACGGCGGTGCCCCGGGCAACGGCCCAGGAAAGCCCCACATTGTGCCACGGCCCGGTGCTTCTGCAAGGTGGCCGCGGCAGCCCCCGAAAACTGCCGAATCGCCGCCGTGCGAAGGTGGTCTTCACCGGGACGGTTGCTGTGGCCGTCAGCGCTCGTGGACGATCACCGCCCAGCCCACGTCGGCGAGGTGTTTGGGGCGACCCAGAATGATGATCGGCTCGGCCGCCGAGATCGTTGGCACGCTGGCCTCGAAGGCGAGCTTGTCTGGATACGCCGGGGCGGGGAGCGTCCTCCGGCGGTTCGCCGCCGCCTCGAGCCAGGCCACGACCGAGGCTGGGGCCCGCACCTCCTGGTTGGCGGCGGAGGCCGCGGGATCGACCGCCGCGAGGTCTGGGTTTTCCAGCACGAGGCCCGACCTGGGCACGCCCTCGATCCGGTCTTCGCGGAGGTCGATGACCGTGACGGCGAACGACTTCCGCGCGGCGTTCCAGCCACCGATCGCGTCGATCGAGCGGAACAGCGCGCCCGCGTCGAAGGCCATCACAAGCACCCCAAGGCAGCCGCGTTGCTCCCTTCCCGGTGGGCCGTTCCAGATCGGAGCCGAGAAGGCAACCTTCAGTTTCCCGGTCGTGGTGCTCTTATAGACGGTGGAGCGATGCACCTCCGCGAGTGGCGCGGCGGCCGTGCCAGGCTCCAGGTCGCCCGTGCCACCGTGGAAGTAGTCGCGGTGGGCGAAGTTGTCGCCGATCGTGTCGCCCATCGGTGAGCGGGCCACCTGCACCCCGCGGGCGTCGCACACAAACCAGCTCTCGGGATTGACCGAGTCGCGGTGGGTCGCGGTGATGCCATCGATGGCCATTTGGATCGGGGCCCATGCGCCACGGCCCTCGCCACCGGCAGACGCAGCAGCCTCGAGGGCGGCGACGAGATCGGGATTGCGGGCCTCGTTCTCGAGGATCCGCCACCGCGAGTCGATCTGCAAAGCGGCCGTGCTCGCCGCCAGCCTGGCTGCCATGAGCAAGGCTGTCTGCCGGGCGACATACTCCTGCTCCGCGACCCGACGCAGGAGCACCGCCGCCGTACCCGCCGTCAGGAGCAGCAGCACCAGGGCCACCGTGGCGAACTGAGCCACGGTGTGATGCCGCCTCGCCCAGCGCGCCAGCCGCCGCGGCAGCGGCTCACGGTAGGAGCTGACAGGCAGGTCGGCGAGGTAGTTCTCGACGTCGTGGGCCATGTCGAGAGGTGATTCGTAGCGGTCCACGGGATCGCGGGCCATCGCCTGAAGGCAGACCGACTCGATCGCGTGCGAGACGCCCCGCTTGACCCGCGAGGGGGCCTGCACGTCGCCAACCAGCGCCTTCTCACGGATCGCGGCAACCTCGCCGTCGAATGGCGGCTGGCCGGTGAGGATGTGATAGAGCGTGGCCCCCAAACCATAGACGTCGCTGGATGGCCCCACCGGCCGCGCCCCGTCGTGCTGCTCCGGGCTCATGTAGGCGGGCGTGCCGGAGATGCCCCGCTTCGCGGCGGGCGCCGAGTCGACCGCCATCGTCGGCATCACGATGCTGTGCTCGCCACTGGAGCGGGCCCGGTCGTCGCGGTCGATCCGCGCCGCCAGCCCCCAGTCGAGCACGACCACCTCGCCAAACCTGCCGAGCATGATGTTGGCCGGCTTGATGTCGCGGTGGATCACGCCGCGGTCATGGGCGTAGGCGATCGCCTTGCAGGCTAGGGCAAACTGGCCGAGCAGCTCGTGGTAGCAGGCGGTCCGCTGCTCGGGAGAGTTGCCGGCGCGGCCGCGGCCATGAAACTCCGCGATCGCGGCGGCCAGCGTGCGGCCGGGGATCAGCCGCATCGCGTAGAACGGCTTGCCATCGGGCGTGACGCCGGTGACGTAGACCGGCACGATGTTCGGGTGCTCGAGCTGGCTGGTGACGCTGGCCTCGAAGTCAAAGGCCTCGCGGCACGCCTCCTGCTCGAGCGCCCAGTCGTTGAGGAACTTCACCGCTAGGCTGCGGCCAGTGGCCCGATCGCTCGCAATATAGACATCGCCAATGCCACCGCGGCCGAGCCGGCGGTTGATCGCGATCGTGGTGGTGGCGACAACCGTGGGTGGCACGTCGATGTCGCCGGCCGGGCCGAAGGAGGCCGATGGTTCCGTGCGTTGTTCCGACATGGTGGATTCCGCGGATCGCGTGACTGAAAAACAGTCTATCGGGCCCACCAGGGGAACACGCTCGAATGCCCCCGTCGTCGCCTGGGCTTCAGCGGCCGGTGGCGTCGCGGCGGCGAAGCACGAGGCCCGTGGCCGCGACCCCGGTGACAAACATGGCCCCAAGGACCCGGAGCGGCAGGGTGGCCGGAGATCGCCACCCCTGCCGGGCGAAGAACTGCTCGGCCATGTCCACCTCGCCCACGACCAAGGGTGCGGCTGCAGGCACCACCGCCCGCTGCCCGGCCGCACCGAGCCGGTCGAGCGTTTCGTTCATCCGAGTCCGCTCCGCCTCCATGCCCTGCTGGATCTCCTGAAGTTTTTCTTCGACCGATCGGTTGGCCTCGTTGATCTGCTTCTGGATCCGGTCCTCGATCGTGGCATTCATCTCGGCCGACTTCCGCTCAAACTCTGCCTGCGACTCCCGCAGCCTCTCGTCTATCTGCCGCTGGATGTCGGCCGCCTTGCGATCGGCGTCGGCCTTGGCCTGCTGCATCTCCTGTTCACCCTTCGCAGCCGCCTCCTCGAGGGCGTCGGCGATCTTCTGCCGGCCCGGGAGGAGGAATCGACGCTTGCCGCCGGAGGTCAGCACGATGGGCACGCGGGAACGCGATCTGTGCGAGTGGTGGGAGTCGGTGTCGACCGATGGCTGACCGCGGGGGACATGCGGAATGCGGATGCGCGGCCTGGCCTCCGCTTCGGGCACGACCAGTCCCTCGAACGCCCACCGCGACGGCATTGCCGCGGCCAACGGCTGGGTGAACTTCGGTAGGTCTGCCAGGGGCACGAGCACGCCCCCGAGCACGATCATCGGCATGAGGATCACCGGCAGCACCGCGGTCGCCGCCTCCGTCGTGCGGAGCGCGGCTGAGATGAAGAGGCCGATCCCGCCCCCCGCGAGGCCCGCGGCGTAAAGGACGAGGTAGAGGCGCCACCACGGGCTTTGCACGTCGCATGCCCAGGCCACGATGCCCAGGAGCAGGAGAGACTGCACCGCGGCGGTGACGAGCAGGATCGCCGTCTTCGAGGCCAGGTACGAAACGACAGAGAGCCCCACCATCCGCTCGCGGCGGTAGATCGGCCACTCGGTCACGATCTCGCGGGCCGTTGCCGAGCAGCCAAACCAGATCGAAGCCAGCGCCGTCACGAACATCATCGTCGCCATGTTTACGCCCGCGCCAGGCCACGACTCAACGGTCGGCTGTGCCCGCAGCACCTTGGAGAACACGCCGGCAATGAGCAGCCCGATGAGCGGCGCCTGGAGGAAGAGGATGGCGGTGTTCCAGCGGTCCGCCGCCTTCACGGCCAGGCCGCGCTTCACGAGCGTGGCCCACTGGGCGATCCGCTCCACGGGCCGGGGCTGCGCCCGCGGTCTCGCCACAGGGCGGGTCGTGGAGTGGATGGCCCGGCCGCCTACCCAGATCGACTTGACCACCGAT
>CAYZHH010000211.1:0-6800 GCA_964478275.1 uncultured Candidatus Kuenenia sp. | reverse complement strand
CTTTCCCTGATTGCCAGGGCGTTCGCGAGGTGAGCACGATGCGGCGGGGCTTCGATCGGTGTTGAGCGTTGGGAGCGATCCTGCCAAACTTCCTCCCTAGCGCAGCCATTCCCGCCTGCCATCCGTCTGATACCGACGGGGATTGGGGGTCGAGAAACTCGGCCTCCGCGCCCGATACCAGAATGAACGTCTCATCCGGGTCGTGACGATTCTGACAGCCTTAGCAGGAGCCCTTCCCTTGGATGGAACTCTCATGATCACCCGTTCCCGGTGGCTTGCCCTCGCTTTGATTGCCTTCGTGGCTCATGGCACCGGGGTGGCGAGTGCCGCTGGCTTCGCGTCCAGCGAAAAGGTCTTCCCTGCAACGACCAAGGCATGGCTCAGCATTCCGAAGCCGAAGGAGTTCCGTGAGCGGTTCGACCGCTCGCAATACGGGCAGCTCGTTGCCGATCCGGCTATGGCGACCTTCATCGAGAGTTGTAAGGAGCAGATTCGCAGCAACAGCAAGCAGCGGCTCGCCAAGCTCGGCCTCACGCTCGATGATCTTGCTGCCATCGTTGGTGGGGAGATCGCGATCGCGGCCATCGAGCCGCAGGAAGGCCGTCTCGCAACCGTGATCATCGTCGATACCACCGGCCACGAAGATCTTGCCCGCAAGCTTGTGACCCAGATTGGCGAACGGCTCATCGAGCAGAAGGCCACCAAGGTCACCGTGCCCGACGCTCCGCCCGAGCTCACGGTCTACCAACTTCCTCCCGAAAAGGACGAGCGTCGAGCCACCACGCCCCGCGATCGACGCGTCGCCTTCGCGCTGGCCAAGTCGGCGCTCGTAGTCGGTGACGACGCGCTTCAGGTGGGACAGGCCTTCGCTGTTCTCGAGGGCGGCCGTGCCGATAGCCTGGAGACCCATCCGTCGTTTCAGGTGGTCATGAGCAGCTGCAGCAAGGAACTTCCCGCGACCGCGGCGCCGCTCAAGTGGTTCGTTGAGCCGCTCTCCTTTGCACGGCTCTGGCAGGCGGCGAATCCGCCTCGTGAGAAGCGAAAGGGGCCCGATTACGTGGCGATCCTTGGCCGTCAGGGATTCGATGCGGTCAAGGCTGCCGGCGGCCTCCTCACTTTCAGCGAGGGGCCACACGCCCTTCGGCATCACACGTTCGTTCACGCGCCGCCGCTGGCCGGCCGTGAGCCCGACTCGCCCGACCGCTTCGATCTTGCCGCCAAGATGCTGCGGTTCCCGAACGCCAAGGATATGGCCCCGCCTGCCTGGGTACCCCTCGACGCTGACGGCTGGATGGCGCTCGAGTGGGATCTCCAAACGGCCTTCGCAGCGGCCGAGACGCTGGTAGACGACATCGTGGGCGACAAGGGCGTCTACCAGGATGTCATCGCATCGCTCAAGGAGGATCCGGACGGTCCGCAGATCGATGTCGAAAAGGATCTCGTCGCGTGCCTCGGCACCCGCGTGGCCTTGCTCACCGACCATGTCGAGCCGCTTGGCACCGATTCGGAGCGGATCGTGATCGCCGTCGCCTGCCGCGATGAGGCCCAGGTTGCGGCGACGATCGCCAAGGTCATGAATGCCGATGGCGACATGGAAAAGATCGAGATCGGCGGCAAGCCCGCCTGGGAGCTCGTGGATCGCTCGCACGCAATTCCGACCCTCGAGATCGAAACCCCGGGTGGCAGCGTGACGCATGCCGACGACGAGTCTGCTTCGAGTCGCCGGCAACGGCTTCGCGACAAGGAGGAAAAACTCCTGCCGCATGCGGCGGTCACGGTCGCCCACGGCCATCTCCTCATCGCATCGCACCGTGACATGCTCGAGAAGGTGCTTGTCGCGCCGGGCGGCGACGACGCTCTTACCGCCTCGTCCGACTTTAAGTCCATGATGGCGGAGCTGGCGAAGTATGCCCCCGGCGATGTCGCAGCCCGTTCCTTCGGCCGCGAGGACGAATCGATTCGCCCAGCGTATGAGCTTCTGCGGTCGGGCGCGATGCCCAAGTCGCAGAGCGTGTTTGGGCAGATCCTCAACGGGATCCTGGGCGACGGCAAGCCAGGCAGTGTCCGCGAGCAGAAGCTCGATGGCAGCTCACTGCCTGAGTTCGAGATCGTGCGGAAGTATTTCGGCACCGTGGGCACGGCCCTCGAAACGCTCCCCGAGGGCTGGTTCTTGAGCGGCGTGGTCCTGCCCCGGCCGGGCGAGCCCGAGCCCGGTGTCGCCCGCAATCCAGCCAGCCCCGTCGGCCGGTAACCTCACTTGCCGCGGCCGCGGGTGTGTTCGATCACAGCCCAGAACGGGTGCTGGCGGTCGGACCGCAGCCGCAGGTCTTCCATAAACACGCCGACGTCAGGCTGGGGGGCGGTCTTGTGAACCTTCTGCCCGTCAATCGTGACGGCCAGAGGCTGGGCGAAATCGACGAGCTCCGGTGTGAGCCAGACGCGCACCTGGTCGGCGCCGCACCGCACGGAGATCGTGTTGGTGACGAGCTTCTTGGCCTCGATTGAGAGCGGCCGCGAGCCGGTCGCCGGAGGCCACTGTTCGGGCAGCACGACCGTCTTGGGTGGCGGCGACTCGAGCTCGAGCCACCAGAAAAAACGATCCCAGGGGCGGAATGTCACGGCTGAAAATTCCTTCGGGAAGAAATTTCTCCGCTTGCGGCCCATCCAGTCGAAGATGCGCAGAATGTCATCCGAAAAATGCTCGTGCCCGCGGCCACGGTACTCAACGTAGGTCGCATCAAAACCCTTGGTGAAGTAGCGGTCGAGGTCGGTGGCATTGCTCTGGAGGCGGAACCGGTCGAGCTCCCCTCCCACGACATAGACCGGAAGATCGCTAGCGTTGGGCCAGTAGTGGGTGACGTATCGGTCCGCGGTGGGCGTGATCGCGATGAGCCCTGCCCAGAGGTCGGGGTGGGCCAGGGCGATGTCCCACGCGGCATCACCTCCGACGGAGTGGCCGGAGAGGAACACGCGGTCGGTGTCGATCGAGAAACTTCGCAGCGCCGCCCGGAGAGACGCGAGCACGACAGCATGTTCCCTGGCCGAATACTCGTACGCCGTCTGGTGCTCGCGGGCCCAGGCCGGCGCGATCACGATCGTGCCGTGCCGTGCCGCCTGACCTTGGCGGACGCCGTCGGGCCCTGGCAAGCCAGCCCACCACTCGATCTGGTTGAGCGGCGTGGACCACGAGGCGTGGAGCGTGACAACGGCCGGGTAGCGCCGCAGCGGGTCGTACTCGGGGGGCAGTTGGACGAGGCAGCGAATCGGCTCTCCGGCCGGGCCGGCCACTTCCAGCTCGTAGAGCCCGGGCGAACGCGGCGACGGGGGATCGACGGGGGGCCGCATCGCCGCGGCAAGCGAGGCGAGCGTGGGCATTGAGAACGCCTCCTCTCGACGCATCCGTTCGAGCACTTTGGCCCGGGCCGGCTCGGTGGTCGCGTTCACGTACTCGCGGATCGCGTCGCGGAGCCGCACGGCCGAGAGCGCGAGCTTGAGATTGCTTTCGCCCACGGCCGCGCCCTGAAGCCAGCCGCTGATCGCGATGGCAACGGCCCTGTCTGGCGGGAGATCGGCATCAAGGCCGACCCGCTCAAACGTGGCGAGTCGCTCGAGCACCCCGAAGGAAAGTTCACGCTGAATCTCGTCGATCGCGACTGTTGCCTCACGAGCGACGTCAGCCTCGAGGCGGCCAGCTCGCTCCCGCAGCGCCGCGACGATCATTGCCGCGCGGTCTCGCCGCTGGCCATAGGCGTCCCGAGTTTCCCGGACCTCTTCGAGCAGTTCGCCGTCGGCGTTGTCGACGGGGAACGTTTCGAGCAGTGCGAGCACAAGCCGGTCTTGGCCTACTTTGGCGCGGGCCAGAATCTCGTCGAGGAGCTGCCTGGCAGCAAGGCGACCGAGTGTCTTTCGTTCCTTGGCAAGGTCAGAGAGCTCCGGAAAGGCCTCGAGCACACCGTCGAGCGCCTGCCTCGCGTCATCGAATCGCTCGGCCTGCATGAGCAGTCGCACCACCCGCAGCCGCTCGTCAGAACTTCCCGGATCAACCTGCTTGGCGATCACTCGTTCGAGGACATCTCGCGGGATCGAGGTCGTCGCCAGCCGCATGTCGAGCTGGAGCGGCTTCTCGGTCTGCACGGCCTGCACGCGGGTCCAACGGGGCGTGATCTCGGTGATGCCCTGGACGACATCGAGCTTGCCCGAAGCGGTCGAGAGCGTGAGCACTCTCCGGCCGTACTCGTCGAAGGGCGTCACGCCGAGAATGGAACCGACGCCCGCGACCAGGCGGCCACCATCGGGAACCCGCTGTGGAATGCGAATGCGCTCCATGCCGGGATCGACAACAGCCTCCTCCACCGCCCGCACTTGTCGCTTCGACACCATCGTGCGGGCGAGCTCGTCGTCGCACATGAGGATCGGTTCGCCGGGGGCACTCGCGCGATTGGCGGCCTCAACGGGATCGATGGCCACCCCCGGAAGTCGGGCAAAACGGCCATCAAGGATGCGGCCGTCGATCATTTCGACACGGTCACCGCGGGCCTGGAATGCTGCCCCGTGGGCGACAAACATGCACCCCCACACCAGTGCCCGCCGCACCAGATCGCTCATTGGCTGGGGGGCTTGATGCATCGCTCATGACTCCCGGGAATACTTGAGTGTAGCGGCCAGCGAATAACCCCAGACACCGAGAGTTTGACGGGTTTTTCACAATTGCAGACGATAGACTGCCCTGGTCGGTGGAAACTTGCCGCTTGGTCGGAGGAGAAAGTCTGAAATGATGGCACAGAATGGCCGAGGAAGAGCCCCGCGAGGCAGGGTATGGGGCAGCGGAGTCTGTCTGGTATGCCTCGTGCTGGCTTTTGCTGGCCGCGAGTCGGCCGCGGTTTTCGAAAAGGACGGGTATCCCTGGAACGTCGATCTGCGGAGTTATCCCGACAAGGAGATCAAGGACGCGCTCCCAGGCGGGAATTGGCTCTTGAATCTCGGCCCTACCGGGATTCGGGCCCGCATTTATCCGGAGAAGCCAAACCTCCTGGTCGTGAAGTACGTCTTCCAAGACGCCCTCTCGCCGGCCAAGGGTAAGGTCAACATTGACGACGTGATCGTCGGCGCGAACGGGCGAAAATTCACGACGGCGCACCGGTTCGGCCGGAGGCTTCCGGGCGGTGGTGGTTGGGACGGACCGATGATGGAGCTCGCCTACCACATCGAAGACAGCCAGGGCAGCCCGGACGGCATGCTGCGTTTGATCGTTTGGCCGAAGGCGAATCCGAGCCAGGAAAAAGAGGTCGGCATTCAGCTCCGGAAGGTGGGCCGCTTCGCGCCAACCTTCCCTTACGACTGCCCGCGGTCGAAGAAGATGCTCATCGAGCTCTGCGACTTCCTGGCGGCCGACTACATGTCGGCAGACTGGAAGAAGGCAGGGTCCTTCTCCGGCATGGCCTACGGCAGGGCCCACGCCATGCTCGCCATGATGGGCAGTGGCAGCCCCAAGTACAACGACATCATCATTCGGGAGATGGGTGGGTACGCGGGCAAACGGTACGACCCCGAGGGCGGTGGGTTTCAGTGTTGGTCGTGGGGCTTCGATGGCATCGTCCTCGGGGAGTACTACCTGCTCACAAAAGACCAGCGTGTGGTGCCCACAATCCAGGGCCTTGCCGCGGTCATGCCCGAGGGCTCCCAGGGCCACAATGGGATTTACACCCACCGCTCCTATCCGGCGATCATTCGAAGCGGATCGAAGCCCTACGCGTCGATTGCCGCGATCTCCGGCCTCCAAATGATGGCCATGACCCTCTTCAAGAAGGCTGGCCTCCCCTACGACAAGGATCTCTATCAGCGAATCCATCAGCACTATCTCAATTCCACGTCGGCAACATCGCTGGACATTGCCTACGCCTTTCGGAGTGCCGACTGGCTCAATCCACCGGCGATTCATCCGACCCATGCGGTCATCAAGCTCAAAGACCCGTCGAAGGCGCTCAGCGGCCGTGGCCCTGGCTATATGTGTCCGGCCGGGATGAAGGGGATTGGCCAGTATGAGATCGTCTGGCCGACCAAGGCAGATCCTCGTTGGAAGCCGACCGAATGGTTGGCCGCTGAGGCATCCACGAATGTGGTGACGGAGCTGGCGGAGCCCGGGTGTCGTCAGATCGATCGCTGCAATCCGCAATACCGTGAGATGCCTGAGCCCACGCAGCCCTTTCAGACCAGCCGGAGCGGCGGCCACCTGGCGCCCGTGGGCATCGGGGCCGTGGCGCATCTCATCGGGAACGAAGACAAGCCCTCGTGGCAGTACCTCGGCAGGCACGCTGCCAACACCTGCGTCCTCGGGCCGGGCAATGCCTTCGACGGCCACGCCGCCTCGAACCTCCACGCCTTCTGGAGCATCCTCGGCGCGTCTCGATGCGAGAATCCGGCAGTGCTCCGGGCGTACTTCGATTACATGAAGACGTTCCTGATTCTCTCGGAGACGCACAACGGCGGCCTCATCCTCCAGCCCTGGGGACGCGACCGTGCAAACTGCAACAGCGACGTGGCATACGGGCCACGGACGCTTACCACCGCAACGGGCGCGATTCTTCTGGCGCTCGGCGAACGGCGGCTTCAGATCACAGGCGCGGACCGGCCCCGCCCGGTGAAGGGCAAGGCTCCCCCCGCGCGGGTCGCGAAAGCGAAGAAGGGTTCCAAAAAAGAGCCCGAGCCAGAACCCGAGCCAGAACCCATGCCGCCCGAGGATTCGACCGTTGCGCTGGGTGGTTCTTCGGCCCAGCCGGCCGACGACGAGCCTCCTTTCACAG
>CAYZHH010000210.1:0-6819 GCA_964478275.1 uncultured Candidatus Kuenenia sp. | reverse complement strand
AAGCTGGATGTCGAGGGTTCGAGTCCCTTCGCCCGCTCTTTGGTTTTTGGCGAAAACACCTTGGAATGCCGAATGATTCTGGCATTCTTCGCGAGGGCAGGTTTTTTGCTCGATGGACTCCGCGGCCCTTGGGAGCCCTCCAAAGCCCCCTGACCCCCTCCCAGTTTCTGTACCAGTGCTCATGAGTGAGTTGGGGAACAAGAGGATGGGTGGCCGTTCACGAAACTCTGGCCCACTTCTCGTTGATATCAATGACGCGTCCGCTCTCTCCTCACGTTCGCGACGGCCATGGTTCCCCTTGTGGATGGCGGAGACGAAAACGCCGCCACCGCTGAGCCTTGGCCCGACGAGCTCAAAGAACCGACGTTTTTCATTCGGGGCCAAGTGGTGAACCGAATAGCTCGCCAGGATCACGTCGAACAATCTGGCGTCCGGTCCCATGCGGTCTTCGAGAGCGCCAGCATGTCGGCTTCTCGGAGCTGCACCCTAAACCTTGCCCCGGCTAGCCCTTTCGTAGCCTGTGTGAGCGCTGCCTGCGAGGCATCGACCCCGGCGTAGGCCCAAAGGTCGGCTCCGGCACCGCTTCTATCTACCGCTACTATCTCTATAGGATAGAGGGCCCGGAACCGCCCTTGGACGACCCCCGCGGACCCGAGTTTCCGCTGGGCCCTTTGGGCTGTGGGGGTATCCGGGGTCAGGCCAGGCACCTTTGTTACCGGGGCGTTCATACAGATTTTGGGCGGCGTGATTTGAAAAGACGGGCCATCGAAGGTTTCTTGGAAGTGTCTTCCCGCATCCAACGGGGCAAAGCGGGGACGGCCTGCGCCCGCCGTGAAAAACCAGGCCCATACGGCGGGTGTTGGGGGGTTGAGAGCCAAGTCATCGCCCCGCAAGACACGCTCGAACCCGATCAGCTACGCTCAGAAGCTGAACGGGCTCCACAACCACGTTGCCGAAGGGCCGTTGACCGTCCTATCCTTAGAAACAGACGGAGAACCTCGACGACGTCGTGATTGAGCAGTGTTCACGGGCCATGTCCAACGTTTGGCCCTCTCGTTACGCTGGCACAGCCGACAAGAACGATCGGCACGCCTCTTCGATTCGCGCAAACACAGCCTGCCAATCGCCGCGGGCGGGCTGCCGGAAGGCCCGCAAGCTCGGGTACCACGGGTTTGGCTCGCCGTTGATGCCCCATCGCCAATCGGCCGAATGGGCGAGCGCGACGAACACCGGCACGCCGAGGCCGCCCGCAAGGTGCACGATCGACGTGTCGGATGTCACGACGAGGTCGAGAGCGGCCATTATGGCCGCCGTGTCCATGAAGGCGCCTTCGCCTTCGTCCATCTCAGCAGTCCAATCGAGGACCGGCCACTCTGCGGCCAGCCCGGCGAACGGCTCGCGTGCGGTGCCCTTTTGCAGCACTACCATGTGCGTGTCGGGGAGCGCTGCCAGCGGCGCGAGGGCCGCGCTGGGGACCGAACGGTTCCAGTCGCGGGCGTAGGCCGGGTTGCCTTGCCACGCGATGCCGATCTTTCGTCCCGGAACCTGGGCCAACCGCTCGCGCCACTTCTCGACCAGCCGAGGATCGGCCGAAAGATACGGCACACCGGCACCAAGCCGCTCTCCGCCGATGTGCATGAGGCTCGGGAGACTCATCATCGGCACGTGCAGGTCGCACACGGGCAACGGTTCTCCACGCGGCACCACCTGGTCCGCCAGGCCGAGTCGCCGGAGCAGCGTCGCAAGCGGCGGCTGGCATTCGAAGACCACGGCCCCAAACTGTTCGCGGAGATGCGGCAGAAACCGGACGAATTGCAGCGTGTCGCCCAGCCCTTGCTCGGCGGTCACGAGGAGCTTCGTTCCCGGCCGCGGCAAGCCATCCCACCGCGGCGGCAGCCCAGACTTGGTGGGCTGGCCCGGCCGTCGAAAGCGCCATTCGTGCTCCAGCCACCCTTCGTCCCACCGGCCTTGCAGGAGCAACACCTGAGAACGGTTGTAGTGTCCCCACACATAGTCGGGCGCGAGCCTCAGGGTCCGCTCGTAGCACGCGATCGCCTCGTCGAAGCGGCCCAGGAATTGGAGCGTTACCCCGAGATTGTTATGTGCCTCGTGGTTCGATCCGTCGCGGGCGATGACGGCCCGAAAGCGCTCCTCGGCCTCGTCCCACTGGCCGATGTTGCGGAGGGCGACCGCCAGGTTGTGCTGGGCGTCGAGAAAATCGCCGCGGATCGCGAGGGCCGCTCGGAACGACTCGATCGCCGCCGCATTCTCGCCGCGCTCGAGCAGCGCGATGCCACGAGTGTTGTACGCAGCGGGCGATTCCGGCTGCGGCCTCGCGGCGGCGCGGACACTCGATTCCGGCTCCGACAGCCGGCCGAGGTGCTTCCATAGATTTTGCGGTGCCGGCGGCGGCGAACGGCGCGACTTCGCCACCGCTTGCTTGCCGCGGCCCGCTTCCCGCAGGAGCATGCCCAGATTCTTCTTGGCGAGCTGATATTCCGGAGCGATGGCGAGGGCCTGCTGCACTCGCTCGATCGCCTCCGCGCGCTTTCCCTGAGCCCGCAGCACCATCCCGAGATTGACATAGTAGGCAGCGTTTCGCGGGTTGGCGGCGATCGCCTGCTCGATCAACTCGCGGGCTTGGACGTGGTCACCCTGCTGATGGAGCACGACTCCGAGCAAGTGCCGGGCGTCCGCATGCCCAGAGTTGGCAGCGAGCACGCTGCGATAGATCGCGGCGGCTTCCTCGAGCTTGCCCCCTTCATGCAGCGCGACGGCTTGGGTGAATTGGTCGGTCATCGCCATGGCGTCAAGGAATCCCGCGGCCTCAAGTGTCCGACCATTCGTCCGGCAGGCCATAGCGGGCCCGTCCGGCGCGGATACCGGCGACGAGGGGCGCGAGTTCGTGCGCGTATTTTTGCCATCGGCCGCGGCTTCTCTTGTGGATCGGCTCACGCACTTGCAGGTTACTGGCGGTCTTCACGGTGCGGCGATTTTCATGAAAGGACAGGCAGGCATCGTCCCACGGCATGCCAATGAAGTCGATCATCCGCCGCGTAAAGCCCTCCTGATCCTCCAGGAACTGCTCGTAGGGAACTTCCAGGAAGGTTCCGGGCAGGTGCGCCCGCCAATGGGTCATGACGCGCTCGTACTGCACGTAGTAGCCCGCGAGATCGTCGAGCGAAAACGTGAAGTGCAGGCCCGGCGAGGCGAAGTTGTGCAGATAGCAGGAGAGGCAGGTGTCGCGAGGATCACGGCGGCAATGCACCACCCGACCGCCCGGAAAGAGCAGGTGCATCGGCCCCAAGTGGAGGAAGCTAATCGTCATCTTGTCCACGACCCGCTGGGCCTCGCCGCCGAGCTCGCGGAGATAGGCCAGGTGTCGTTCAGAAACGCGGCGCAGTTCGGCAGCCTGCGAGGGCATCGCTTCGCGGGCGAAATAGCGGGGATAGCCCTGGGGGGCTCCCAGCGAGCGCGGCAGCTCGTCGAGCAGGATCGAGAGGATGTCGTTCAACTCGCCCGCCCCATACACCCGCGGATGGCTGCAGAGGATTTGCTCGACGAGGGTCGTGCCGGAACGCGGCATGCCGACCACAAACACCGGCAAGGGGTCATTGGCCCCCGGCGGCGGCACGGCCGTGAAGTAGTCGCGGGTAAAGGTTTCCACGATTGCATCAACCAGCGCTTCGTGCTGCGCGAGCACGAAGGGCATGCCCCGGCGGCGATATTCCTCGCGTCGAATGCGATTGGCCTCGTGGCCAAATGCTATCGCTCGCTCCGCTTCGCGCCGCTTGTCCGAGGCATGGGCCAACGCGAAGGACAGTAAGCCCCGCTCGTCGACCGACGTGCTCGGCCGGGCGAGCAACGCCTCGATCCGGCGCAGCTCGTCGTCGGTGAAATCGTGCTTGCCCGAGGAAGCAATCGCATACCAGGCGGGGATCGAATCGGGCTCGCGGGTAACCGCCTCCTGAAACCGCGAGAGCCCCGCCGCAACCTGTGCCTGGGCGATGAGGGCATTGCCCAGGTTGATCAGCGCGGGCACGTAGTTCGGGTTGAGTGACAGAGCCTGTTCCAACTGCTCCTGAGCTTCCGCTAGGCGCCCCTGGTCCTTGAGGGAGATGGCCAGGTTGTTATGCGCCTCAAAGCACTTCGGGTCGAGCGTCACCGCCCGCTGGAGCAGCGCCTCGCCTTCGGCGGGCTGGCCGAACTTGTTGTAGATCTCGCCCAGATTGTTGAGGGCGGGCACATAATCGGGCCAGCGCTTCAGACAGCCCTCGAGCGCCACCCGCGCCTCGGTCCACCGCCCCAGATCCTTGAGCGCCACGGCCAGGTTGTTCGTCGCCAGCACGTGGCTCGGCTCGGCCTCGATCGCCGCGCGATACTGGGCGATTGCCTTCTCGGCCTGCCCGCGATCGGCCAGCACCAGCCCCAGGTGGTTGCGCGTGTCGGCATGCCGTCCGTCGATGGCCACCGCTCGCGTCAGCACACGTTCGGCCTCGGCCAATCTCCCAAGTTGTCGCAGCGCCAAAGCCAGATTGTTGAGCGTCTCCAGCGAGTCGGGAGCGAGGGCCCTGGCGGCCATCAGCGATTCCACTGCCGCCTGCGCGCGGCCTTGCTTCAATCGCAGCGACGCCAGGGTGCGATAGGCCTGCGGATCGCCGGGAGCCGCATCGATGGCCTGGTCCAGATGGTCCGCCGCTTCGTCGAGACGGCCCAGCTCTTGCAGCACCACGCCGAGATTCTTCCGCGCAGCAAGATATCCGCCGTCGAGCTGCACGGCCGTCGCTAGTGCCGTAGCCGCCTCGTCGAGCCTGCCCACGGCCCGCAGGGCCAGCCCGAGGTTCGAGTGAAAGGCGGCTTGCTGGGGGGCGAGACGGATCGCCTGCTCGATCAACTCGATCGCGCCGGGGTGATCCCCGCGCTGGTGCCGCACCACGCCGAGCAGTTGCATGGCCTCCGCATGCAGCGGCTGGGCGGCGAGGATCCGGCGATAGGCGGCCTCCGCAG
Source organism: uncultured Candidatus Kuenenia sp. (assembly GCA_964478275.1). Classification (GTDB taxonomy): domain Bacteria; phylum Planctomycetota; class Planctomycetia; order Pirellulales; family UBA1268; genus QWPN01. Next base: position 1,812 of record CAYZHH010000210.1, on the reverse strand, counting down.
CCTCGAGCCGCCCGGCCTGGTGCCAGGCCACGCCCTCGTCCAAAGCTGACGCCGCCGCTGCCCTCGCTTTGACCGGACGCAGCGTTCTTTTGGGTGAGGCAGCCATGGCCCCAGCATAGTTGCCCATCCTGCCGCCGCTCGTAGCTTTTCACCCGCGAGATGCCTCAGCCATGCCGCCTGGATCGAAAAATGGGGGGAATGCGCGAAGATTTCGGGCGCCGCTTGCATGCCCCTTGCTCTTGATTTAGGTTCACGCCGAGCTTGGGAGGATTCGCTATTTCCGCTCCCCGTCGTTCCTTACTTGGAGTTTCCAGCATGAGCAAGAAGCGCAAACTGCCCCGGGCTCGCGGGCGTTGGTCACGTCTGGGTATGGAAAACCTGGAATCGCGACGCGTTCTGGCGACGCTGCTTGACCTGAATCTAGGGACGCCCACACCGGGGAGCTTCACCTACACCGACTCCACGAATGACATCATCACGATTCGCCTGGAAGGGACCGCAGGCAACGCGTCGATCACCCAAGATGGCAATAATAATGTCACCTCGATCGCCATTACCAATGCGAGCCCCAACTTCGCGCTCAGCTTCTCGGTCGATTCGACGACCAATGCCGGAGACGGCATCGTCTTCATGGGAGATATCACGAGTGGCCGCACGATCCGCGGCCTCTTCACCGTGGCCGACCTGAACGCGGGCACCAGCCTCTTTAGCCTCAGCAGCTACCGCGGCGTGAGCTTCTCGGCCGGCGGTGGCATCTCCGTCAACCAAATCACCGGCGATGCCGGCGGCGTCGGGCTCGTGCTCGCCAGCCTGCCTGCGGGGACGGCAATTAACACACGCACGAATGCCGCCATCGGTGGCAACCTCTTCGGCGACGTGACCATCAATGGCGCGTTCGGCGGAGCCATCAATGTGGGCCGCACGGCCGGCGTCGCGGGCGACGTGTGGACGATCGGCGGTGCGACCGGCGCGGGGACGATCATCACTGCCGCCGCCATCGACGCCAACGCCATCGTTCGCAGCACCTTTCAGGGTGGCATCAACTCCAGCGGGAATATCACCGGAAGCCTGGATTTCTTGGCTGGCGTGGGTCGCCAGGCCCGAATTCAAGCGGTCGACGTGCCGGACATGGACGTCTTCGGCGGTTTCAACGGCAGGCTGTTCGTCGACGATCTGGATCTTTCCGTCAGCGGCACTCTCAACGTCCGATCGCTGATTACCGCGAGCGGCAATGTTGTCCTTGAAGTGGGGGGCTCGATCCTCTCGGGAGCGGTCATCAATGCCTTTGGTGATATCTTTGGAGTGATCCAAGGGGCCGTCGGTGGTAACTTCGCCGCCCGGCAAAACATCACTTTCTCGATTAACAGCGGGATCAACGGCGCCCAGATGGTGGCAGGCGATGGACTCGAAGTTGGGGTGTTGGGGGCCATCCGCAACGCGCTGCTCAATGGCGACAGCGGGGTTACCCTCACCGTGTCCGGCAGCATCTTTGGCAGCACCTTGGCCGCCGGCGATTCTGATGTCAGCCTGGCTGTCTCCGGCTCCGTGACCAACAGTTCATTTACCGGCGATGGCGTCTCGGGAACGATCAGCGGCAGCGCCACGAATTCGGTATTCCAGGGAAGCGAGAGTGACATTTCCCTCACGATCGGCGGCACGCTGACCGGCGGGCGGGTCGTCAGCGGCTCGGAAGACGTCACGCTCGTCGTCTCCGGCGATATCGTAGGCACGAAGATCTCGGCCCTTGAAGCGGAAGTGTCTCTCGATGTCGGCGGGGCGATTCGCAACGCCACCATCACGGCCGCCACCGAT
>CAYZHH010000209.1:0-6858 GCA_964478275.1 uncultured Candidatus Kuenenia sp. | reverse complement strand
CCGATCCTGTGATGATCCAGCCACGCACGCTCAAAGGTTTTCGCGACCATCTGCCGGCGCAGGCGCTCGCGCGGGAGCGGGTTCTCGACGTGGCCCGGCGGGTGTACCGCTCCTACGGCTTCGCACCGATCGACACGCCGGCGCTCGAGCATCTCGAGATCCTCACCGGCAAGGGGAGTGACGAGACCGACAAGCAGCTCTATCGGTTCACCGACCATGGTGGTCGCGAGGTGGGAATGCGGTTCGACCTCACGGTTCCCTTCGCTCGGTTTGCGGCGCAGCATGTGAGCGAGCTCGGCCTACCGTTCAAGCGGTACCACATGGCCACCGTCTGGCGTGGTGAGAACACACAGCGGGGCCGGTACCGCGAGTTCATGCAGTGCGACTTCGACACGATCGGCACCATGAGTCCCGTGGCCGATCTGGAAATGGTACTCGTCGTCCACGACCTCCTGGCCGCGATCGGCATTGAGCGGTTCACGATCCGCGTCAACGACCGCCGCGTCCTCGCCGGCGTGCTCGAGCGACTCGGGCTCACGAGCCAGGCGACCGGTGTGCTCCGAAGTCTCGACAAGCTTGGCAAGGCAGGGCCAGACGCCGTGGCCACCGAGTTGGTGGGGCAGGGGGTGACCGACGCCGCGGTCGCCACGCTCATCGAGATGGCTGGACTCGCCGGCGCGGGAATGACAGCCGACAACGTCCTCGGCCGGCTGGAAGACATGATCGCCGAAACGGGCCCTGGCGCTGCGGGCGTGGTGGCGCTTCGAGGCATCGTCGCCGGTGTTGCAGCCGCGGGCGTGCCTGCCGGACGCGTCGCCATTGATCCGGGCATCGCCCGCGGACTCGACTACTACACCGGCATCGTCCTCGAGAGCTTTCTGGATGACCTGCCGGGGCTCGGCAGCATCTGCTCAGGAGGCCGCTACGACAACCTCGCCGGCCTCTACACAAAGCAGCCCTTGCCCGGCGTCGGGGCGTCGCTCGGGATCGACCGGCTGCTCGCCGGCCTGGAGGAGCTTGGTCAGGCGGGTGGTCCGGAATCGCCAGCGGAGGTTTTTCTCGCGCACTTCGACGGGGCACGGCTCGCCGACTATCTGCGGATCGCCGCCGCGCTTCGGCGGGCGGGAATTGCGGTGGAGTTTTTCCCCGAAGCCAAAAAACTCGGCCAGCAGCTCAAGCTCGCCAGCAAGCGTGGCATCCCGCTGGCGCTGGTCATTGGCGGCGACGAGTTCGTCGCCGGCACGGCCCAACTCAAGGACATGGTCGCTGAAACCGCCACCACGATCGAGTGGCATGGCGACCTCGCGGCGATTGCCGCGGCCGTGGCGGCTCGGCTCGCGTCACTGCGTCCTGGCTAACGCGTGGGCCCTGGCATCATCACTCTCGGCGAACCGCTGCTCGAGCGCGCGGAGCTCGAGCTCGACGGCGTGGGCGCTGGGCGGACGGTCCTCCCGACGATGGGCCAAGAGCCGCATGACGAGGTTGTCGACTTCAGGCGGGGCTGCGGGCGCGATCTGTCCCAGCGGCACGGGATTGCCGCGGGAGATGGCCGTGAGGACTCCCACCATCGAATCCCCTTCAAACGGTCGCCGCCCAGAGAGGATCTCATAGAGCACGACGCCCAGGCCGAAGAGATCGCTTCGGAAGTCGAGGGTCGCGTCGTTGATCTGCTCTGGTGACATGTAGGCAGGCGTGCCCATGACCAGGCCGTCAACCGTGTTCGAACGGTCACCGTCATCGAGGCCGCGTGCCAGGCCAAAGTCGATGATCCGGACGCTCTGCTCGGGCCCCTCGAGAAAGATGTTCTGTGGCTTGATGTCCCGATGCACGAGCCCGCGAGCGTGGGCTGCGGCGAGGCCCGATGCGGTCTCGCGGCCGATCCGCAGGGCGGCCCCGACCGGGAGAGGCGCGAGGCAGGCCGACAGTGGGATGCCTTCGAGGTGCTGCATCACCATATAGGGCCGGCCGTCGTGTTCGCCGACGCCATGGACCGTGATGACATGGGGATGGGAGATGACGGCCACGGCCCGCCCTTCGCGGATGAATCGCTCACGAGCCCCTGGGGCGCGGGCCCGGGATGCCGCCATGACCTTGATCGCCACGGGCCGGTCGAGCTGGTCGTCGTGTGCCAGGTAGACGCGGCCCATGCCCCCGCTGGCGATGAGCCTCAGCACGCGATAGGAGCTGATCCGCGGCGCCAGGGCGTCGGGTTCCCGGTCGTCAGCGACTCCGGGGTCGCCATTCGAGGCTGCGACCAATGAACCGTTGTGTGCCAGAGCGCAGATCGTTTCACCTGTCTTGACGCCGGATGTAAGGCTGTCGCGTCCGAGGCACCGCACAAGGAACGAGCAAAAGGGGCCGCCTCGGTGCATGCAGACGGATTCGGTGAGCGTCAGCCTCTCTTGGAAGTGTGCTGCGACACCCCGCACAATACCTGCGGCCACCGCACACATCTGCCGCTTGGAGTAGTAGACGAGGTGAAGCTCCGACGGGCTGATCCGAACGACGTGATGAATGGGCCGATCGGTATGCCGCTCGGGGTCCTGCACCATGAACTGGATCAGGTCGTCGGCGTGCTCTACGACATCGAGCGTCCGCCACGCGGGATCGATGAGCGGTCCAGCTACCTTGATGAGGTGCGGGGCGACGAACTCCCCGAACCGGCCGTAGGTCTGGTCGAGTGGCTCCCCGAGCGAATCGCTCACGGCGTGCAAGAGGCCGAGCGCGTCAGCATCAGGGCAATTTTCATCGGGGAGGCACCGTCCCGAACTCTCGAGTCTCGACTGGAGCTTCCGGAACGGAGCTCCCGGAGCGGTTGCCGCAACGGCTTCGGCAAATTTCTGGATGTACAGATAGAAAATGCCATGCATGATCGACTGTCTTCCCCGGATCGACCGCCCCTCCAATGCACAGGCTATCAGCCGGGGTCGTCGCGGGAAAGCGGTCTGCTGGTGGAAGACTTGTTGGACGGACGGGCCGAGCAGGTGCGGTGACGGTAGAGCGCCAGGCCGTGCGCCGTGTGATAGAGACCGCCGCACTCGACATCCACGTCGGCGGTCTGTTCGAGGAGGGTGACAAGTCGCTCGGCGGCGCGGGTGACCCACGGCTCGGCCAGGCTCTCGTCGTCGAGCACGAGGGCGAGCACCTCGAACACGTGGCCGGTGGCCCCGAGCGTGGAAAACACGTCCGGCGACCGGGCTGGCCGCTCGAAAAAATTCACCGAAAAGCTCCCATCGGCCTGCTGGAAGCGGCGGGCTATGTCGATGTGGTCGGCAAGGACCTCTTCGGCGGCAGCCCAGCCGCTGTCGGGTGGCGGTTCGCCGTGGGCGTTGCGGTAGGCCCGCACGGCTGCCGCCAGACCATAGAGACGATGGGTGCCGCCACAGGCGGCGCCGACAATCGCGCTTTCGGCCTCCATCCGCACGACATCTTCGGTGGTCCAGTGCCGCCCGTCCCCCGCTTGCCAGGAGGCGTCGGTGGGCAGGTAGGCGGCCAGTGCCATGAGCGTCCACGACGACTCCTGCCCGGGTCGGATGTCGTGCTGGGCCTGGGCAAAAAGATCACCGAGGGTGTAGGTGCGGCCAGCAACAATGAGTGGCGTGGAAAGCGGGAGGCCACCGGCAAGGCCGCCTGGATCACTCGCCACACCACACTGAGAGAGATACCCGATCCACTGGTCGGGATGGCCCTGGCCGGTCGTGCTTCCTTCTTCAACGACGGCAAGCACGCCGAGGTCACCAGGCCTGAGCATCCAGCCGGTGATCGGGCCGCCGCCGAGCAGGTAGTCGAGAGCGGGCGACACCTTGCCGTCATGGGCGATCGGCAGGTCTTTGCCAAACGCCAGAATTCCATGGACCGCCTGCCAGGCGCCCTGGACTCCGGCATCGAGTCGGCGACTATCGCGAGCGGCAGCGAGGACGGCTTCGATCCGCGCACAAAGAATGGCGCGAGGAATCGCGCGGACGGCCGGGGCAACGATCGTTCGTTCCTCTGGCTTGAGTCCGCAGCCGCAGGCAACGAGCACAACAACTATGAGACGAAGCGTTGGAGAGAGCATGGTTTCGTGAGGGACGGTGCGTGCCGTGGATGACCCATCGAAGGACTGCAAAACGTCCAGCATAGTTCGCATTTGGGCCGCTGTCGGCATCGACGGGGAGTCAGCCCGAGACCAGACCCTACTGATTGAGCGAGTACAGCAGAATATTGAGGGCAATCTTCTCGGCATCGTCCTGCGCGTAGCCGGGGCACTCCATCGAGCTTTGTTTCTCGAGGGCACACGACAGATCGTAGGGAGAGAAAATCACGGCCCAGCGATCACCGAGCTGCACGCCCTCGAGCTTCGGGCTCGTCTGCCGCTTCCGAAGTCCTCGCGGCCCATCGGCGTCCGATGGCTCGCGGAGCGTGACCGTGCGGATGTCATAGCCGCCGTACTCGGTCGCTGAAAAAATCGGGTCGTCTGGTGGAATCTCTACGAGAGGTTTGCCGGGGAGAATGTGGGCGATCTCTTTGCGGAACGCTGCGGTGAACGCCGGTGAGGCACAGATCGAGTCGGCCACGAGCATGCCGCCTCGGTCGAGGAATGTGCCGAGCCGCTCGCGCCTCGTGGCATCAAAGGCAAATCCCTGACGCCCGTGCATGAACACCATGTGGTAGTCGAAGAGCGCATCGTCGGAGGGGTCAATCAAGGATGGGGCGTCGTCTACCTCGACCCCTACTTCGCGAGCGGCGGCCCTCAGGATGTTGGCAAGGGCCGCAGGCGCGGCGTCGCACTGGCCTGCGTGCCGCAGTTTTCCGATGGCGAGCTGGCCCCGAACGAGCTCTCGAGACGACCCAGCAGCAGGCATCGCGATGTTGAAGAGCTCGTCCTTGCGTTTGAGTTCCCGGTCGGTCGCGTAGGCCAGGACGTTGGCCCCGATGGCAAGGGCCGCGTCGACTTCGCGCCCGATGGCTGGCGGCAGCCGCTTTCTTCCCGGGCCGCCCAGCTCCCACAAGCATGAAAGACTCGGCATGCCTCCCTTGCCGTTGCCGTCGGCTGGCGGGGCGTAGATCAGGCTCGTGCGGCAGCCATAGTCGATGCCAAGAAGCGCACGCTGGAGATCTGGCGGCACGATCTCCTCGGCGTTCCAGGCCGGATGCTCCGGCGGCAAAAGGTTGAGGCGGTACTCGGGCTCCGGAAAGATTTCGCCGACGAGCTGGCGGAAGCGGCGGTCGAATTCCTGGCTCTTTGGGCAGCACGCCTCGGCGAAGAGGAAACCACCCTCGTCGAGATACGCGCGCAGCCGCGGGCCGGCATTGGGCCCGAGGTCGAAGAGATCCTTGCCAGACAGCCAGAGCACAGGCGACTGCATCAGATCCGCATGGCCGGCCGCGGGGGTGTCGAGGACATGCCACGAGAGACCGGCCGGGTAGTCCTTCTTCCATCGGCCTTCGACGTACTCGACCAAGTGGGCGATGTCGTGGCCATGGCGGTTCCAGTCGGACTCTGGTCCGTGACGGCTCTTGGCGACGAGCACCGGCCGGCGGCCCTTGGCGAGAAAGAGCAGGGCAAAACTCGTCGCCACCGTGGCGTCTTCGATCCGTCGGGCCGCGAACTGGCCACTGAGCCGGTCCTGGGCATCGACAAACATGCGGGCACCCTCGCGGTACCAGTCGTGCTCGCCGATGTACCGCCGTGCCGTGAATCGCCCGACCCGTTCGAGGCCGTAGAGGTAATAGTAGAGCCACGTGTCGCCGCCGGTGCCGGGATTCTGCGTGACACTGAATCTGCGGCCGAGCCAGTCGAGCCCGTTTTCCAGAACGTCGGGCGAGCGGCCGCCGCCACAGCACGAGACGCTCCCCGCCCTGGGCTGGGCATCGGGGATGCCGATATTCTCAGTTGTGATCCAGATACTCGCGATCCCGGCGCAGGTCATGCTGCCGGTGCCGAGGGTCCGGCCGGAGTAGCCCCACGATCCATCAGCGTTCGCACAACTGACCCAGTACTGCTGGGAGCGCACCCATGTCTCGTGGCGAACGGGGATACCGGCTCGGGCTGCCTCGTGAAGGGCGAGCAACGCAAACTGGGTGTTCGAGTTGTCGCCGATCGTGGCGCCAGGAGCCTCCTTGTAGGACCAGGACCCGGCGCCTGGGCCCGTCTGCACCTGAGCGGCCTCGAGCCAGCGAACGTTTCGGGCGAGGATCGCGGCATCGGCCTCGGGCGCGAGCATCGCGAGGGCAAGTGTCTGGAGTGACACGGCGTAGGTGTCGTCTGGAACTTGCGTCCGCAGCCAGGTCAGGCCTCGCGTGATCGTTGGGTTGTCGGCCTCGAGGCCGGCGTTTGCCAGTGCCAAAAGCACGAGCCCCGTGGCTCCAGCCCGCCGGTCGGTAGAGTTCATGGCCTCCCACCAGCCCTCGCGATCCTGCTGTCGGACGAGAAAATCCCGCGCCTTCTCGACAGCCTGCTGGATCGCAGCGGCGCCGATCGGTTCGTCGGCCGCGGTCACTTGGGGGGCGATCGCCAGGCAGGCCATCGCGACGCACCGCGCCGCAAACCGCCGCATACCCACTGCCGATCGCATGTCTGTCACCTCCCGCGAACGTCCATTCGGTGCATCGTAGCAGGCTATGGCCGCGTGGCAGGATCGTGGGTTTGCCGTGATGCGGCCGAGGCCCGATACTGAAATGCTCCCCGCCTGCCAGGGCGGCACCGGATTCTCCAGGATCTCGAGTTGTGTCGACCGCATCCCGCCCCAAGACACTCGATGACATCCTCCAGGAGTTCGCCCAGCATCGGCGGCTCATGCAGGAGGAGCTTCAGAAAGTGATCATTGGGCAGGGCGAGGTGATCGAGCAGCTCTTTGCCGCGATATTCACCAGCGG
>CAYZHH010000208.1:4537-6886 GCA_964478275.1 uncultured Candidatus Kuenenia sp. | reverse complement strand
GGAGCCGGGCTTTGCCCGGCGACCAAAAGCTGACGCCGACGCCGGGACGGCGGCGTCAGCGCGACAGCAGCCCTCCGGAGCCGGGCTTTGCCCGGCGACCAAAAGCCGACGTCGACGCCGGGACGGCGGCGTCGGCGCGACAGCAGCCCTCCGGGACAGGATACCGCCCAGCGAATGCGGCCCGTATTCACCCGGTCCCGGAGGTCCTGGGCTCCAGGTGGCAATCACACTGCGGTTATGCGAACCAGCGATGGGACCGGGCGAAAGGGAAGATGCCTGTCCTCAGGCGACGTGTCCTCGGGCGACGTGAGGTGGCGCATCAAGTAAAGGCGGCGTATCAAGCTAAGATGAGCGGATGCCTACGAATGACCAGGATGGGATGGCGTTCGCCCTCCGGGGGCGATGGGATGTCCTCAATGAAACCTTCGGGAGCCGCATTCGAGAGAGCGATGCCGCGCACGCGAAAGGGCTGTCGTCCGATCAGCGGCTTTCAATCGTCGATGACTTGCTCGAAACCGTTCGGGCAGCCCACGAGGCTGCAGGGAACTGGGATGCGGTCGACTATCGGGCATGGCAAGAAACGCTGGCAGAGCGACGGCGGCTCATTGCAGCGTTTCACAAGTTTGATGAGGTGATGCGTGGAAGCGCGACTCCAGCAGACGCTGATTGACGCCGTCGAGCTCCTCGAACATCGGAGAATCGCCTGCGCCCTGGTCGGAGGCCTGGCCGTGTCGCTTCGAGGTCAGCCGCGTATGACGGTGGACGTAGACCTCGTCGTTCATGCTGACGTGGCCGATGCGCTGGGGCTGGTCAGCGAGCTTTCGCAGACGACATTCGACCCCTTGTTCCCCGGCGTGGAGGAGGTCGTGACGAAGGCGTTCATCTTGCCGCTTCGTCACCGGAGGACTGGCATCCGGGTTGATCTCGCGATCGGAATTTCTGGGTTCGAACGAAATGCCATCAGTCGTGCGACCCGCATGGCTATTGGTGCCGCTAATGTGCCCGTGGTGACGATTGAGGATCTCCTCGTGATGAAGGCTCTGGCAGGCAGGCCGCAGGACGAGGAAGACATTCGCGGCATCGTCGCTCTTCACAACGATTCGATCGATTGGGAACGGTGCCTTGGCACGGCCGGCGACCTGGGGCGCGCCATCGACATTGATATCGCATGCCGGCTCGAGGCTGCCCGCAAGAAGGCGTGAGGCCGTCCGGCCGGCGGTCGCGAACGCCGAACGATGTGGCACGGGCAACCCCGAGCGGAACCACATCAGAGGGCTTTCGAAGCGCGCGGGACCGCCCAATGACCCGCCGCCCCCACGCTGTTGCGAGGGGCTTTTATTGGGGAGACGGCGGCGGGGCAAAGCCGCGGCGCATCGTGTTCTCGGTGACGGTGCGGGGGAGCGTGAATTGGAGGAGATACTCGGGGCCACCTGCCTTGCTGCCGATGCCGCTCATGCGGTAGCCCCCGAAAGGCTGCCGGTGAACGAAGGCGCCCGTGATGCCGCGGTTCATATAGATGTTGCCTGCCGCGAGCGACTCGGCGGCCTGGCGAAGCCTCGCCGGGCTGCGTGAGTAGACGCCCGCGGTGAGGGCGTAGGGCGTGCCGTTAGCAAGCTCGATCGCGTGCTCAAACGAGCGCGCCCGAAAGACCGCGAGCACAGGTCCGAAAATTTCGTCCTGGCCAAGCGGCCCGGCGGGATCGACATCTGAAAAAACATGCGGGCCGATGAACCAGCCTCGGTCGGCGAGCGGGCCGACATCCACGGCGGCAACCGTGCGGGCTGTCTGCGTGCCTCTCTCAATAAACGACCGAATGCGGTCGCGGGCCTCCTCGTCGACAACGGGGCCGATGCGCGTGCCAGGCTCCTCGGCCGGGCCCACGCGGAGGCTTCTGGTGGCTTCGGCGATACGTGACACAAACGCGTCGTGAACGTGGTCGAGAACGATCGCCCGCGAGCAGGCCGAGCACTTCTGCCCCTGAAACCCAAATGCGCTGGCGACGACGCCTGCCACCGCTTCGTCGAGGTCGGCATCGTCATCGATGATGATCGCGTTCTTGCCCCCCATCTCCGCAATCACCTTCTTGACGACGCGGCTTCCAGGGGCGGCCGACGCCTCGGCGGCACGCGTATTGATCGCGAGGCCCACGGCCCGCGAGCCGGTGAACGCCACGATCGCCGTGTCGGGGTGCGCGACCAGGACAGGCCCAACCTCCTCGCCACGGCCCGGCAGGAATGCCACAACGTTCGGCGGCACGCCCGCATCTCGAAAAATCTCAAAAAGCTGCCAGGCCACGAGCGATGACTGCTCGGCCGGCTTCATGACAACAGTATTCCCTGTCACGAGCGC
>CAYZHH010000208.1:0-4527 GCA_964478275.1 uncultured Candidatus Kuenenia sp. | reverse complement strand
GGTGGTCATTCCACAGAGGATCGCCAGCGGAAAATTCCACGGGGCGATGACCACCGCGACGCCGCGGCCCGTGTGAAACGTGGCGTTCTCTTCGCCCGGCACATCCACCCGTCGCGGCGCAAAGAGCCGCTCTGCTTCCGTGGCATAGAACTCGCAGAAGTCGATCGCCTCGGCGACGTCGGCGTCGGCTTCTCGCCAGGGCTTTCCCACTTCAAACACCTGGCAGGCCGCGAGGTCGAACCGCCGGGTCCGCATGATGGCGGCAGCAGCGCGGAGGATGGTGGCGCGGCCGTGAACGCCGACCGCCTGCCAGGCGGCCAGCGCGGCGCGGGCTGTCGTCACGGCGCGGCGGGCGTCATCAGGGTTCGCGGCGCAGACTTCGGCGACGACGCGCCCGTGATCCGAAGGGTCTCGACGGGAAAACTGTTCTCGCGCCTCGATCCGTTCGCCATCGATCACGACCGGCACGAGCGGTGCCGGCCCGTTCGTTGGTCGCACCCGCGCGATGGCCCGCCCAAAGGCATCGCGGTTGGCGGCCACGGCAAAGTCGGTCAGTGGTTCGTTTTGAAATTGCGTGGTGGCCACGTCAGGAGCACTCGGTGGGGTGGGGGGCGCGACAGAAGTCGGAGGTGTCGGCGGCGCGAGCAGCCGTTCCGCTTCAACATGCTTCACAAAGCCTGCCCGCAGGAATGAATCGTTCGATGAGTTCTCGAGCAGCCGGCGCACAAGGTAGGCCATGCCGGGCACAAGCTCGCCGTAGGGCATGTACACCCGCATCCGCCATCCTGCGGCGGTAACCGCTTCCTTTTCGGCATCACCCATACCGTAGAGCATCTGCATCTCCACCATGCGGCGGTCGAGGCCAAGCTCTTCGGCGACAGCCATGCCGTGGGCGAGCGACCGGAGGTTATGGCTCCCGAGCGCCGGCCGGAGCACGTCGGCATGTTCCATCACGAACGTCGTAGCGGCTTCGTAGCAGGCGTCGGTCTCCCATTTCTGTTGCCACACGGGGATGGGCCAGCCTGACGCGCTGGCGTGGATCGTCTCGTAGTCCCAATAGGCACCCTTCACGAGCCGCACGCAGATGGGCGTGCCGCGGGTGCGGGCCCACTCGGCGAGACGGACGAGATCGCGGAGGGCTTCTCGCAGGTAGCACTGCACCACGATGCCGCAGTGCGGCCAGTCACGAAACTCGTCTTCTGTTGCGATGGTTTTGAAGATCGCGAGGGCGAGCTCTTTGGTGGCGTGGCTTTCCATGTCCACATGCACCTGCGCCCCACAGGCACGGGCGAACCGCCAGAGCGGTCGCAATCGGGAGAGCACGCGGTCGGTGGTGCCGACGGGATCGATCGCGTCGAACTGGCTATCGAGGGCCGAGAGCTTGAGTGATACGTTCACTCGCGGCAGCGGGCCATCGGGGCCGTCATCGATGAGCGCGTCGTGGGGCCATCGGGCCGCTTCGGGAAGCAGCGCTTCGAGCAACTGGTGGTACGCGGCGGCGTAGGCATCAGCTTCGGCGTCACTCGTGACCGCCTCGCCGAGCAAGTCGAGCGTGAAGCCGCGGTGGCGTGCGCGTTCGCGAAGGGCCGCCCTCGCCACTTCGGCAGGATTCGTACCAGCAATAAAACGCTTGGCCTGGGCGAGCATCGCGGCTCGCACCATGCGGGCTGCGAAGGGGGCGAGGAGTCCGTTGCGGGCAGCCTGAAGCGCGGTTCGGAGGAGCGTGGGAAGTTTGTCGAGTGTGTCGTCGTCGAGGTATTCCTTTAGATGGCGATCGACCGCGGCGGGGTCATCGAGCATGGGCATGCAGTCGACGAGCCTGAAGAGCCGCACCTTCAGGTCGTCATCGGCAAGCACCCACTCGCCCGCCTGCTCAGCCCAGTACGTCGTCGAGAGCACGCCAGGCTGCGCGGCGAGGGACCACCTCAAAAGCTCGCGACCCAGCACCTGCGTGCGAGCCTCGATCCGCGCGGCCGTCGCCTTATCTACCATGCGAGTCCCTCGGGAGGGGCGACGAATGCGTCGCCCAGAAGTGCCAACAAGCCGTCATTCTCCACCCAACCCGCTGGCGACGCACGCGTCGCCCCTACGGCGACGCCAGCGGTAAGAAACCGTCGCGGAGTGTGACCCAGCCAAAGGCAAATGCGAAGGCCGAACAACATGTCGCAGAAACCACAAAATTGCGACACGTTTTCCGGACGTGTCACCCTGAGGAACACATGCTCGCAATATGTCGCAAAAAGTGGGTTTCGACGACACGTCTGATTTTCCAGCCTGGCGGCCGGGGATTCCATTGAACGCGATCCCGCTCCTTCCGCCGCGGATCGATTTGGAAACGAAGCCGGTTCTGAAGCGATGCGTAGCCGCCCGGGCTGCCGTCGCCGAGCTGAAGCAGGCCGTTGGCCACTACCAGTTCGAAGCGATCCATCCGTTCGTCGACGGCAACGGCCGCACCGGCCGCGTGCTCAACAGCCTCTTCCTGGTCGAGCAGGAGCTGCTTCCGCTTCCGATCCTCTATCTGAGTCGCTTCATCATCGCCCGCAAGGCAGACTACTCCACGCTGCTCCGAGGCGTGACCCGTGACGACGCATGGGAGCCATGGATCCTTTTCATGCTCGAGGGGGTTCAGGAGACTGCCCTTTGGACAACATCAAAAATCAATGCCATCCACCGCCTCATGGCTGCGACCGTCGAGTACGTCCGCCATGCCGTCCCGAAGATTGCCAGCCGAGAGCTGATTGACGTGATCTTCGAGCAGCCCTACTCCCGGATCGGCAATCTCGTCGAACGGGAGCTCGCAGGCCGACAGGCCGCCTCGCGGCACCTCAAAGCCCTCACCGCGATCGGACCGGTCCCCGGAATTTTCGGGCTTCCTGCGGAAAAACGGGCCCGAATGAGCCCCCCCTGGAAGGGCCGTCTGCCCATTCCAGGCCCTGTGCTAGAATCCTTTCACCGCCGGGCGACATCGTCTGGCGGCCTATGACCCACCCCAGCACAGCTTCCCACCCCGGTTCGGCATCACAAGGCGGTCATGCCGGTCATGCCAGCCACGCCGCTCATGCCCGGATGTCTTCCATCCTCGAAAAGGATGGCCCGGTCGTGATGCCTGCGCTCCTGCTGTGTGACTTTGGCCACCTGGCCGATGAGGTCCACAGGCTCGAAGCGGCGGGAGCTCAAGCACTCCACCTCGATGTCATGGACGGAAGGTTCGTCCCCCAGCTCACCTACGGCCCGGTTGTGGTCGAGGCGGTGCGGAAGGCTGCCCGCGTGCCGATCGAGGTCCACATGATGGTGGAGCAGCCCGATCTTTCGGCGGCCGCGTACATCAAACTTGGCGCCGACATCGTGACGGTCCACCTTGAAGCGCTGCCCGATCCGCGGCCGACGCTCAATGCGATCCGTTCGCTTGGGGCCAAGGCACACCTCGCCATCAACCCCGGCACGCCGGTCGCTGCGGCGGAGCCGTTCCTCGACGCCTGCGACGGCGTGCTCGTCATGAGTGTGGAGCCTGGCTTCGGCGGTCAATCCTTTGAGCCGGTCGCGCTCGACAAGCTCGCACAACTCGCCGCGATCCGTCGGAATCGTGGAGGCCACTACTGCCTCTGTGTCGATGGCGGTATCTCGACCACAACCATCGGACCGGCCGCTGCCGCGGGTGCCCAGCTCATCGTGGCGGGCAGTGCCGTCATCCGTTCCCCCGACTACGCCCGTGCGATCACGGAGCTCGAGGCACTCGCCCGAGCGGCGGCCTGATGGCCGCGCCTCATTCCTCCTGGAGATTCATTGAACGCCGATGCCCGACCACCTGATTGTCATACGATCTGCGTCTACCGACTACGAGCTTCAGAGCCGGGTCCGTGGCTCGCTCGATATCCCGCCTTCCGCCGAAGGGCTCGCCGACGCAGAAGCCATCGCTGACCGGCTGACCGGTGCGGCGCCCGACGCCATTTACGCCGCGCCGACTGCCTGCGCCCTCGAGACAGCCCGCATCATCGGCGGCCGCTTTGGCGTTGCACCGAAAAAACTCGACCGCCTCGCGAACCTTGACCTCGGCCTCTGGCAGGGCAGGCTCGTTGACGAGATCCGTCGACTCCAACCAACGGTGCATCGGCAATGGCAGGATGATCCGTGGAGCATCGCGCCCCCGGAGGGAGAAATCCTCGACGAAGCCCGTGGCCGCGTTGAGCAAGCACTTGGCCGCATCTCCAAGCGGCATCCGCGGGGACGGATCGCGGTCGTGGTGCCATTCCCTCTCGATTCGCTGGTGCGATGGCTCGTGGCCGGTGAGTCGCTGGGAGACCTCTGGGAACGCGATCCCGAGCGGGAGACGATGGTGGAGCTGCCCGTGGCCGCCCAGTGGCGGACCAGCCGCGCCATTCCGCTCCGCGAATCCCCCGCCACCACGCACCCCGACGCTGCCGCCGTGTAGGCACGTGGGTTTTGCGACCGGCGCTGCGGAGGCCGCGCTGCTCCGGCTAAACTCTGAAGTTCCTCTGCTGGGGTCTTTGTGACGCCCACCGGTCCCTC
>CAYZHH010000207.1:0-6899 GCA_964478275.1 uncultured Candidatus Kuenenia sp. | reverse complement strand
ATGCTCACGCGTGCATCGGACCACGACTCGCCAACCAAGACGCCAAACCGATCGGCCGTACTCGCTTCCTGGCCGAACCCTCCGCTGATCCACGCATCGCGATCCCCAGCGAGCATGACGACGCGAATCGGGGTGTGCCGAATCGCACGGGCTGACGGACGGCCACGGGCATCGGCGGCTGGGAGCGGCACGCCCGTGCGAATCCACCGACGCAGGTCTCGCAGGACGGGCCCTGCCGCCCGCAGGCTCGCGGCAGCGACGCGTGTCCGTGCGGCAAACCCTCGCGGTCCGCCGATCCATGGGCGATCGCAGCCACTCCAGGCGTCGCTCAGAAGCCAGTCGAAGGTGTCGCCGGCGAACACGAGGCAGATCGACTCGACCGCCTGATAGCGACCGTCTCGGCCAAACCCAGCGCGAATGGCCGCTCGTCTGATCGTCGCCAGCCAGCTCTGGGCCGCGGCGGTTCGCGGTGCGGCGAGCGTGCCGTCGGTGACGTTCCAGTTTGCCGTGACCGCGAGCATCCGCGTCTCCTGGCGGATTCATCGGCGACCATTGGCAGGATGCTTCGAGGACCGCCGCATTGCGCGGCCTGTACCTTCACACTGGGCCAACCCTGCGGCCCAGGGAACCCGTGCACCCGAGACTCAGGGCTCGAGGAACGTCGTCTGGCACGTGCGCTCGAGCGAGCCGTCGAGGTCGCTGCCGGTAAGGATGACCGATGCCTTGCCGGTTCCGGCTGACGCGAGGCGATACGCAACCTCAAAACTCTGCCGGCCCCCGGGCGGGATCGTGGAGATCGACTCAAACGTTACCCGCGAGCTTTCCACGCGGACCCGCGAAGGGATGGGATCGCCCACGAGCCGGGCGCCATCGGGCAGGAGGACGACCAGATCGAGCCTTCCCGTTGCGTCCGTGCCGCCATTGGTCAACGTGCAGATGAGCGTGGTGGCATCGCCTGACCGCACCGGGTCGTCGAGGTCGGCAAGCGACAGCCGCAGGCCTGATCCCACGGCCGATCGCCGCTGGGGGCGTGACGCCGTCGCCGTGATCCCGACACACGCGTCATCGGCGATCATCGAGCCTCCGGGAAGCCCCGTGAGCACCGCTCGCACACAGCCTCGCGTCGGCGGTGAATCGCGAAACGCTCCGGTGGGAACCTCAGCACGAAGGTTGATCTGACGCTCCTGCGCCCCCTTGGGGTCCATCGCGGGGATTGTCCACGTCACCTTCGATCCGGCCAACGCGTAGCCATCCGAGGCCTCGAGGGGACTGAGCGAAGCATCCCATGAGAACTCGAGCGTCGTCGGTTCCGACCTGGCCGTTCCGGTGTTCTTCACGATGGCGACATACTTGACGACGTCGCCGGCGAGCACCTGCGCCGGGCCCGTGACATCGAGCTCGAGGGCCGACGCAGTTGCGGCGAGGGGTGACAGCGAACTGGAAGGCGGGGGCGTCATGAGCGGTGGAGGTGAGGTCGCTGATGACAGAGGCGGCATCACGGCTGCGGGTGGCGCGTTCACGGTGGAGGGGGGAGCGGCCGGCGGCGGAGTGAAGGCGGCATTGGCAGACACTTCGACGCAGTGCTGAGCGCCGCCGAGCTGCTGCTGCGACTGGTCGAGAATCGCCACACGGTGACACTGCCGTCCGTCTTCGATCAAGAGAAAGTCGAGGGTGAGCCGTCGTGCTGTGCCTGGCGCAAGGTCGATGGTGCCTTTCTGTTCGATGGGGCTCGTTGACGCGTCGTGATGAAAGCCGGGATCGAAGTAGTCGATCACTCGGAGCTTGGAGAGCGGCTTGCCCGAACGATTGACAAGCTCCACCTCGAAGGAGACGCGATCGCCCACGCGGCCGACCATCGGCCCGGTGATCGACACGAGCACAGGCTCCTCGCTCCGGGCAGCAGGCCCAAGAACGCAGACGGCGACAAGCAGGACGAGCAGACGAGACAACATGAACTTGACTCCCACGGGCAATGGCTCTGAAAGGGTACCACGGCACGTCAGAACCCATGAACCGCAGCATGCGCAAGGCCCGGAGGGCCGGGTTGAACTCCGGGCGGATGCCCGGCAAGCGAAGCGGGGCCATGGATGGCCCGCGCCGCGTGAAGCCACCCGCCCGGCAAGCGAAGCGGGGCCATGGATGGCCCGCGCCGCGTGAAGCCACCCGCCCGGCAAGCGAAGCGGGGCCATGGATGGCAATCGTGTTCGGCACGACGACTGCGTGGCCGACAGAAGCAAGCCGCGTTGGTTCGCCGGCGGTGACATGCTCGCCGCAGGCGTTCAGACCTGCGGTGGCCCTATTTCGGCTTTCGTCTTGAAGCAATGAAGGCCTCCAGTTCCTTCAAGCTCGCGAGCCCGATGACGTAGAAGGAGGCCATTTGGAACATGGCCTTGTTTGGCTTCTCACCCGTGGAGAGCAGGACCAACAGGCACACGATCATTCCGCTGGAGGCCTGGATCTCCACGCCGTTGTGCTTGTCCGAGATGCGGGGCACGATACCGGCGTAGCAGCCATCGCGCAAGCTTGCCTATCTCCACATGCTTGCCACCAAAGCCCCTGATGCTGAGGAGCCGGTCGGGGGCACGCGCAGGAGCCGAGGACTTTTGCGCGGCCAAAAGGCGCACCATCATCCACGAGAGCACACTCGCAAAATCCGAAGGCTCGCGAGCATGTCACCGCCGGCGAACCAATGCGCCTTGCGTCGGAACCCCATGCATCAACCGTGCCGAACACGATTGCCATGGATGGCCCGCGCCGCGTACAACCGCTACGTCGCCTCGGCCCGGTGGCGAACGATCTCGCCCTCGACCATGTAGATCACGTCTTCGGCGATGTTCGTGGCCATGTCGGCGATCCGCTCGATGTGCTTCGATACCGAGTTCATCCGCAGGAGACTCTCGACATCGGCGGGCTCGGCCTTGATCTGCTGCATCACCCGCCGCTGGATCCGCTGCCGTCCCTCGTCCACGAGGTCGTCGTCCTCGCGGACCTGGCGGGCGAGGGCAGGGTCGCCGCGCACGACCGCATCCAGACAGTCTTTCACCATCTCCTGGGCCTGCATGGCCATGGAGCGGATCTCGGGGGGAAGCTCGATCTGGTTACAGTCGGCGAGCTGGCTCACTCGCTTGGCGATGTTCTTGGCGAGATCACCCATCCGCTCAAGATCGTTGTTGATCTTGAGCACGGCCACCACGAAGCGGAGATCGGCGGCCACCGGCTGGTAGAGGGCGAGGATCTTGAGGCATTCCTCCTCCACCTCCACCTCCATCCGGTCGATCGCCTCATCGCTGGCCATCACCCGCAGGGCGAGCGGCGTATCACGGTTGATGAGGGCGGTGATCGATTTCGAAATGGCCTCTTCGACGAGCGTACCGAGCCTCAGGATTCGCTCCTTGAGTCCGTCGATCTGACGCTCAATGTGTCGGGTCATAAATGGTTGTCGTGGAAGGAGGGGACCTGGTTCAGCCGAACCGGCCGGTCACGTAGGCTTCGGTCTCGGAGAGCACCGGCTTCGTGAAGATGTCGGTGGTGGGGCCGTATTCGATGAGCCGGCCAAGATACATGAACGCGGTATAGTCGCTCGTGCGGCTGGCCTGCTGCATGTTGTGGGTCACCATGAGCACCGAGTAGTGGCCGCGGAGCTCCTGAATGAGATCCTCGATCTTGCCGGTGGCAATCGGATCGAGTGCCGAACAGGGCTCGTCGAGCAGAAGCACCTCGGGCTCGGCGGCGATGGCCCTCGCGATGCAGAGCCGCTGCTGCTGACCACCGGAAAGCCCGAGACCGCTATCCTGCAGCCGGTCTTTCACTTCGTCCCAGAGGGCGGCACCGCGGAGGCTTGCTTCGCAGACCTCATCGAGCACGCCACGGTTTCGCTCGCCGTCGATTCGCAGCGAGTAGACGACGTTCTCGTAGATGCTCATGGGGAACGGGTTGGGCTTCTGGAACACCATGCCCATCCGTTTCCGGAGGTCGATCACGTCCATCCGTGGGTCGTAGATCGAGTCTCCATTGAGTCGCATATCGCCCGTGATCCGCAACCCCTGCACGAGATCATTGAGCCGGTTGACACTTCGCAGAAGGGTCGACTTCCCACAGCCGCTCGGGCCCACGAGCGCCGTCACCTTGCCCTTCGACACGGGCATGGTGATGCGGTGGAGCGCCTGCTTGGTGCCATACCACAGGTTGAAACGGTCCACCTCGAGTACGGGCTGCTCGGCGAGAACCTTCGCATGCACCTCCGACGGCACCTCGAAGCCTCGAGCCACCGCCAGAAGCCGATCGGCGGGCGGAGCCTCGGCACTTGGCGCCTGCCGCGCATCACTCGTCGCCGCCTGCATGGAAGAATCCTCGTTGTGAACCGTCAGTGTACTCGACCGCACCGCAGGGCCAACGAGCGCCGGGAGCCAGGACGTGCGACCGGCGGGCTCGCCGGGGCCATGGATGGCGAGCGTGACGTCAGAACTGTTGTGAGGTGTAGCGTTTTCGAAGTCGGGAACGGATCCAGATGGCCGAGATATTGAGCAAGGCAATGATGGTCACGAGCAGGAACGTGATCGTGAACACCATGGGGCGGGCCGCTTGGCTGTCGGAGCTCTGGAGGCCGACGTCGTAGATGAGGTAGGCCAGGTGCATGAACTCCCGTTCGGGATGGATGAACGGGAATGAGCCATCCACCGGGAGATCGAGCGCCAGCTTCTTGACGCCCACGAGCATGAGCGGGGCCACTTCGCCCGCGCCCCGTGCCATCGCGAGAATGAGACCGGTCATGATGCCTGGCATGGCGCGGGGCAGAACGATGCGGCGGATGGTCTGCCACTTGCCGGCACCACAGGCATAGGATCCCTCCCGCATGGAGTTGGGGACCGCCGAGAGCGCTTCCTCGGTGGCCACGATCACGACAGGAAGCGTGAGGAGCGCGAGCGTGAGCGAGGCCCAGAGGAGCCCACCGGTGCCGAACACCGGCTGGCCGTCGGCCACGAGGCTAGCCTTGAAGAAGACCTCGTCGATCCCGCCGCCGATGCCGTAACAGAAGAAGCCCAGGCCGAAGGCACCGTAGACAATGCTCGGCACACCCGCGAGGTTGTTGATGGCCACCCGCACGGTGGTGGTGATCGGCCCCTTCGATGCGTACTCCCGGAGATAGAGGGCAGCGAGCACGCCGAAGGGCGCCACGAAGAACGCCATGATGAGCGTCATCACGACCGTGCCCCAGATGGCCGGGAAAACACCGCCGGCGCTATTGGCCTCGCGCGGGTCGTCGCTGAGAAACTCGCCCCACCTGGAGGCGTAGACACCGAGCCGACCAAAAAAGCCAAGCTGGTTGGGCTGCCAGGCCCGCACGATCGCGTCGAGCGGCATCTGTTCGATCCGGCCTCCTACCGTTTCAAACTCCACGGCCCAGCCGGCATTCTCGGCACGGATCGCTGCCGCTTTGTCGTCGAGCCGGCGATCTTCGGCGGCCAATTCCTTCTTGAGACGTGCCTCGGTGGCAGCGGCCTCGAGCGCCTCGGCGCTCTCGGCACCCGATGTGAGGACGACCGACACGACCGATAGCCTCGCTGCCCGCAACCGTCGCTGCACCTCGCCGCGATCGACCTGGTCAATTCGACGGATCTGCCGCCACCGGCGCCGTGCTGCTGGATGCTCCCGCTCATAGGTGGCCCACGTCGCCGCAGGCCCGTCGGCGATCACCTCGTCACCACGCATGAGCCGCTTCGGAGTTGCGTGAAGGCGGCCCCCTTCGAGCCTCTCCACCACGGTAGCCCACTCAGGACGCGAGGTACGCTTCATGTCTGCGTCGTTCACCCATTCGAACTGGCCGCTGCCTTCTCCTGAGCCTGCCACCCGAAGAAGGCGGCGGGCTGGGGTGCCGACGGCCTCGTCAGTTGCGGGGACAGCCCGTTCACGCGTCGTAACTTCGCCGAGCAGGCGGCGGCCGTCGTTGAGCTCGACAAGCTCGAGCGGCACTGGCCAGAAGTTGGCCGCCCCGCGGATCGCAATGAGCGAGAGGAGCCCCACGATCATCGCAATGGCCGTGGCCAGACATCCGGCCGTAAGCCAGACCCACGGCTCACCGTGGGCGGCAAGCCCTGATAAGGCGCTTCTCGAGCGACGGTAGCGAAAGCGTTCAGAGCTCATGTGCCCGTCTCCGGAAACGTTGCCGCACGAGCTCGGCCACCGTATTCACCACGAACGTCATGGCAAAGAGTACGAGTGCTGCGAGAAAGAGCACGCGGTAGTGCGTACTGCCGCGGGCTGCCTCGGGCAGTTCCGTCGCAATGGCTGCCGAGAGCGTCTGAAAGCCATTGAAGATGTTCCAGCTCACGAGCGGCGTGTTGCCCGCGGCCATGAGAACGACCATCGTCTCACCCACGGCCCGTCCGAGCCCGATCATGACCGCCGAGAAGAGTCCACTCGCCGCGGCCGGCACAATGACCCGCACGGCTGTCTGCCAGGGCGTGGCCCCGGCGCCGAGCGAGGCGCTGCGGAGGTGCTCGGGCACGCTCGAGAGCGCGTCGTCAGCGATCGTGAATATGAGCGGGATGATCGCAAAGCTCATGCCCACGGCCACGATCAGGGCGTTTCGTTGCACGTAGGTGCCAAACATGGCCCCGCGCGTCTCCAGGGTGAGAGCGCTGAAGAAGCTGGCGGCCGCCATCGCCAGGATCACGGCGACCGCGGCCCCACCGGCAAACACCGCCAGCGCGACCAAGGCCGCCTGGGTGCGGCTCCAGCTCGTCACGAGCCGCCGCAGCCATGGCCCCACGAAGGCACCAACGAGCCACACGGTCGCCACGGCCGCAAGCGGGAGCGTGGCGATCACCCAGCCGCCGAAGCCACTGCCTCGGCCGTCAAGCTAGGCCGTCTCGTCGCCGCCGAAGAGGAGCCTCTCGACG
>CAYZHH010000206.1:0-6920 GCA_964478275.1 uncultured Candidatus Kuenenia sp. | reverse complement strand
GCCTGAGTATCGGGGCCTGACGATCATCACCGATGACGGCAAGAGCATCACCGGCTTGCTCGCCCGCGAGAACGAGAAAGAGATCGTGCTTCGGGACGCGACGGCCGGGGGGCGCGAAATGGTGATCGCCGTTGATGCCATCGACGAGCGGGTGGAGGCGCAGGCGTCGGTCATGCCTGGTGGCCTGGCAAACCTTCTCGCTGACCGGCAGCAGTTTCTCGATCTGGTCGCCTACCTCGCGGCGGTGGCACAGGGCGGCCCGGCCAAGGCCAAGGAGCTCGCGCCCGATCCGCTTTTGCTCGCGGCTCAGGCTCCCGCGGCATACGAAAGCGACATTGACCATGCCGCGTTTCTCGCCGACTGGAGTGACGCGACGAAGTCAAAGGAATCACTCGAACGCGGTGAGAAAATGTTCAGCCGGGTGTGCGCCAACTGCCACGGCACGCTCGATGCTCCCGGGTCGCTCCCCACCGCGCCGCGCTTCGCCGAAGGAAAGTTCAAGGCGGGCAGCGATCCATACGCCATCTACCGCACGCTCACCCATGGCAACGGCATGATGGTGCCACAGAATTGGATGGTGCCAAGCCAGAAGTACGACGTCATCCACTATCTCCGGGAAACATTTCTCAAGGATCGAAATCCCGAGTGGTATACCGCCGTCACGCCGCCGTACGTGGCCTCGCTGCCTGCGGGCACGAGCCGCGGGCCAGAGCCTTCGATGATTGAGCCCTGGCGGCTGCACGATTACGGGCCGTACCTCGCCGGCACGTTCGAGGTGGGCAAGGGAGCCGATAACATCGCCCGCAAGGGGCTCGCCATCCGGCTCGACGACGGCAACGGCGGCGTGGGCCGCGGCCATGCGTGGGCCCTCTACGAGCTCGACACCATGCGAGTTGCTGCATTTTGGACCGGCGAGCAGTTCATTGACTGGTCTGGCATCAATTTTGACGGTCGGCACGGGGCGCATCCGCGAGTGGCCGGCGACGTGCAGGTGACGCTGCCCACGATGCCGGGCTGGGCCAATCCTGCGACCGGCTCGTTTGACGACCCGCGTCCCCTCGGTCGCGACAAAAAACCCTACGGCCCGCTGCCTCGCGAGCATGTGCAGATGAAGGCGATCCACCATGTGGGCCTGGGGGGTACATCGGCCGAGCCCAGGAGCGGCGTCGTCCTCGACTACAGCGTGGGGGCGACTGCGGTCCTCGAATCGCCATCCCTCGCGTCGCCGCTCGAGCAGGATGGGAAGCAGGTCCCCGTGCTCGTGCGTTCATTCTCGATCGGCCCGCGACTGCGTGAGCTCGTCGTGCGGTTGGCGGCCGAGCCGGCTGGTGCGGCTGGTGCGGCTGTCATCGTCGGCGAATCCATCGTCCGCATCGTGCCCCACAACGGGTCGATCGACCTGGTCATTCCCGCTGGCGAACGATCCCTCGACGTTGCCGTGGCTGTCGCTGCGGCAGACGCCACCGCTCTTGCGTCCCACGCGAAGAAGCTTCCGAAGCCAACGGCGCCACGCGTGCTCGTGGGGCGGCCGGCGCCCAGGCTGTGGGCCTCCACCGTCGAAACGCGGATCGCCACTGGCCGTGACGGAGGATCGTTTGCGGTAGATGTGCTCTCCGCGCCCGAGGCCAATCCCTGGAATGCCCAGGTGCGGTTCTCGGGCATCGATTTTACGGGGCCCGACGAAGCGGTTATCTGCTCGTGGGATGGCGACGTGTGGAAGGTGCGGGGCATCGCCTCGCCGAGCGGCACGCTCATCTGGCAGCGGATTGCGGCTGGCCTCTTTCAGCCGCTGGGCATCAAGGTGATTGGTGGCGTCATCCATGTGGGCTGCCGCGACCGAATCGTGCGACTCGTCGATCTCAATGGCGACGGCATGACCGACCGCTACGACACGTTCAATGACGACCACCAGGTGACTGAACATTTTCATGAGTTTGCGATGGGCCTGGAAACCGACGCTGCAGGCAATCTCTATTACGCCAAGAGCGCCCGTCATGGCCTCCCCGCAGTGGTGCCGCATCACGGCACGCTCTTGAAGGTGACGGCTGACGGCAAGACCACAACCATCGTGGCGAATGGATTCCGCGCCGCCAACGGTGTGTGCGTGGAAGACGACGGCACATTCTGGGTGACCGACCAGGAGGGACACTGGAACCCGAAGAACCGTATCAACCATGTCCGCCAGGGCGGTTTTTACGGCAACATGTTCGGATACCACGACGTGACCGACTCGTCCGATTCGGCGATGATCCCGCCGGCCATGTGGATCACAAACGCCTTCGACCGATCGCCCGCCGAGCTCGTGCGGGTGAAAAGTAAAAAGTGGTCGCCGATCGACGGCGCGCTTCTGGAGCTCTCGTACGGTGAGGGCCGCGTGCATCTCGTGCTCACCGAGCCGGCGGCCGGAGCGCTCGGCAAGCAAGGCGTCTCGCAAGGAGGTCTCGTGGCGCTCCCGATCCCTGATCTCCCCACGGGCATCATGCGGGGGCGGTTCAATCCAGCAGACGGCCAGTTCTATGTCTGCGGGCTCTATGCCTGGGCAGGCAATCGCCAGCACCCGGGCGGGTTTTTCCGGGTGCGTCGAACAGAAAAGCCGCTCACAATTCCGGTCGGGCTGCACGCCGAACCCGGCAGTCTCGCCCTCGACTTTGCCCTGCCGCTTGCCGCGAAGGCGGCGGACGTGGGTGCCTGGAAGATCCGCGCCTGGGATTTAAAGCGCACGCAGAAGTACGGCTCCGATCATCTCAACGAGCGAGATCTTGCGGTGTCGTCGGCCGCGCTTTCGAGCGACGGCCAGAGGGTCACGCTGGCCGTGCCCGACCTCGGACCGACCTGGTGCTACTCACTCGAGTGGAAGGTTTCGGCGGCCGACGGGACGCCGATCCAAGGCGTGCTGCACGGCACGCTGCATGGTGACCGGGACTGATACTCAGCCGCAGCCGCAGGCACCGGTACCGCAGGCGGCCTTCTTTCGTTGGGCGAGCTGGGCCTCGATCGCGAGCGACGTCGGCGTGATGGAGAGACCGCCGAGCGTCGTGCAGCGAAGCTCCCGCGGCATCTGTTCGGCCACTCGCTTGGCCGTCATCACGACCTCGTCGAAGGGAATGACTTCCGCGAAGCCGGCGAGTGCCATGTTCGCGCAGGCCAGGGCGTTGGCCGCGGCCATGACGTTCTTGCCGAGGCAGGGCACCTCCACGCGGTTGGCCACCGGGTCACAGATGAGCCCCAGCATGCTCTGCATGGCGAGCGATGCCGCGGCGAGCGCCTGAGGAAGTGTTCCGTCGGCGAGGGTCACGATCGCTGCCGCGGCCATCGCGGCGGCTGATCCGCCCTCCGCCTGGCAGCCTCCCACCTCGGCCGCAAACGACCAGGGGGTGCAGATGAAGACGCCGATGAGCCCCGCGGCGAGCAGTGCCTTTGCGGCTGCTTCTTCATCGAGCTTCATGTCGTTGGCGAGCGTCAGCACGGCCGCCGGGAGAGCCGCGCAGGCCCCTGCCGTGGGTGCGGCCACGATGACACCCATCGAGCTTTTCACTTCCATGAGCGCGGAGGTTGCCAAGACGATCCGGTTGAGTGGCCCATCGCCGACCAGCCGGCCTGCCGCAAGCGCCGCCGCGAAGCCCGGCGTCTGTGCTGGGAGGACGCGGTCGTCGTAGATCGTTCCCGCGATCCCGGCCGCGATCGACGCCTCGAGGATTCGGACGATCTCAATCATCTGGTCAATCACCTGCCGCTCCGTGAGGCCGCCGCGGGCCATCTCGTAGGCCACGGCATGCCGCCAGAGCGGCTGGTGCCGGCCGGCGTCGGCCGCGAGGAGCGCGGCGGCCGATGAGAACGGCACCTTCATTCCGCGGCGGGAACGGACGGGGAGTACCGGGTTCAGGGCGTGGACGGTGGCGAACGGGATACCGCTGACAAGATCGCGAAGAAAGTCGCGTGGCACCGGATCGAACGTCTCGATCTGAATGATCGAACGCGTGTCACCGTCCCGGACCGTCAGCGTGTCGGGGGTGAAGCTCGGTGCGAACGATTCGATCTTTGCCGCGATCCGTCGTGCCGCGTCGCGCCCGCCAGGGCCGTCGCATACCAGCAGCGTCTCGTGGTAGTCGCCGAAGGCCGAGAAGGGCACCCCGTCGATCGCGATGACCTCGATCATGCCACCGCCGGTGGAGATGGCGTGGAGCGTGTGGGTCGCGTCACCCCGCGTGAGCGTGAGCCGATAGGTGTTGGGATGAGGGTCACCCGAATCGATCGTCTCAAAGCGCACGCTCGTGCCGGCAGCCTCGATCGCGGCGGTGGAATCGGGCAGCCGCTCATCAAACGCTTCCCAGCCCAGGAGGCCGCCGAAGAGGCCCATGTCGGAGCCTTGAGATTCGTGCGTGGTCGGCAGTGCCCCGGCGCGGTCGAACTCCGCAAGCACCGTTTCGGGTGTGCCACCGATGAGATCGCGGGCGAGTCTGCCGATTCGCAGAGCTGCGGCGCAGTGCGAGCTCGAGGCGCCCCGCATCACGGGGCCGACGACGTCATTGAAGATGCTGACGAGCATGGTCACATTCCTGGTGGGCCTTCGGCGTAATCCATGAAGACCTGGAGCCACGGTAGGGTCCACGGGTTCCAGGTCGGGTAACTCGCGGTGAGGACGCTGATGGCGAGCAACCCTGCGGCCACCAGGCGGCGGCTGCGGTAACCCGCCATCGCGTCCGCTGCTGGCAGCATCGCATAAAGCCACAGAGGCGTGAACCAAATGACCCAGCGGAACCCCGTGGCGGTGCCACCGTAGTTGCGGTCTCCGAGTGGCCGGGTGACGTAAAAGACCAGACAGGCGACGGTGCAGGCGAGGATCGCTGCGGCGATGGCGCGTCGCTCGGCGCACCGTGATTCTCCCGCCTCAGCCCGGCGACGGAGCACCATGCCGATGCCCGCAAGGCTCACGATCCAGACGGGTGTGAGCGAAAAGATGCCGTGGTGTCCAACCGTGACGTCGAAGGCGTAGGCAATCACCGAGGGCTCGCCGAGGTCGATCTTGCTCTTCGGCGTTGTGGGCTTCCAGTAGCTGTCGACGACGCGGTTGTGGCGGCGGTACTGGTAGTCGTACCAGCCTCCCGCAACATGCCGCTGGGCATAGGCCGGGGCCATCGTGCCATGTGCCATATAGTTTGTCCCGATCGCGGCAGCGACCACCACCGCGATACCCGGCGCGGCGGCCAGGAGCGTCGTCCTCGGCGACTTCCAGGCCAGCAGCGTGAGCACACACACGCCCCACGAGAGAGCCGGGAGCTCACAGGCGGCCGTGAACGCGGCAGCCGTGCCCCCGATCAGAAACCACCACCACCGCCGCTCCCCGTCCACCACAATTCGAAGCACCGCATCAAGGGAGAGCATCGCCGCGAACGCGGCCGGCCAGTGGTTTGTGAACACCACCGCGTAGGAGGTCACGAGCGTGCCCACGGCGCCCGCCGCCATAACGAGGATGCGGCCAAAGTCGGTGCGGCCATACCGTTCGGCGATCCCCGCGAGGATCACGAGGTAGGCAACCAAGGGAATGACGTTCCAGGTAAACAGAAGAATCCGCCCGAGCTCGTGGGGGTGGCTGCCGAGCGTTTTGCCGGTGACGCGATGGAGCAGCCAGTATTCGCCAGCCATGAGCGTGGCGAGAAGCGGGGGCTTGCTCGAATAGCAGTGGCCTTCGTCAGGCCCCGGCGCGGGATTTCCGCGGCCGTCGTGCTTGACCATATCGATCGTGTCCCAGTTGGGTTCCACGATGATCCGATCGATGGCGTAGGTGCCATGTTCGACCAGGGCGCGGACGGTACACCAGCGGCTGCGGTCGTTGGCACTGAGGAAGGGCCGCTCGAGTTCGCGTCGGACCGGCTCCCCGCCCCCCGTGTGGTTCCGGGCCGTTTGCAGATTGATGTGCGACTCGAGCCGGATCGTGTCCACGGAGTTCACCGCGAAGAGCCGGCCCGCAACATTGCCCGCGGCGATGGCGATGAGCAGGAGGTACACGCTCCGGCGGAGTGCCGCGTGAGAATCGGAGTCAGAAGCGGGAGCGTGTGGCATGGTGTGGCCAGGAACGGGCGCGGCAGGGCGGGCTCGTGACGACCGCAGAACGCACGCGGGCCGACGGATTACCGCACCGTGGTTATAGTTGGTGCGTTCCTTCGGGCCAACCAGGCCTCCCGCCGCGTCTCTCGTTCAGGCTCTCTCGATGATCTCGTTTGTCATCCCCTTCATGGACGAGGAGCCCACGCTGGGCGAGCTTGTCGATCAGATCGCGGCGGCCATGCAGCCGCTGGGGCAGCCGTTCGAGGTAATTTTCGTAGACGATGGTTCTCGCGACGGCGGCGCCGCCCGCGTGGCCGAGCTGGCCGCGGCTCGGCCTGGCGAGGTGAAGCTCATCGAGCTGCGGGGCAACTTTGGAAAAAGCGCGGCGCTCGCGGCGGGCTTCGAGCACGCGACGGGAACGATCGTCTTCACGCTCGATGCCGACCTCCAGGACGACCCCAAGGAGATCCCGCGGTTCCTCGAGGCCCTCGAAAGCGGGCTCGACGTCGTGAGTGGCTACAAGCAGACGCGGCATGACCCGTGGCACAAGGTGATCCCGTCCCGCATCTTTAACTGGATGGTGCGACGGCTCACCGGCGTGCCGCTCCACGACATCAACTGCGGCTTCAAGTGCTACCGGGCCGAGGTGCTCCGCGACGTGCGGGTCTACGGCGAGCTCCACCGATTCATCCCGGCGCTTGCCGCCTGGAGTCGGTATCGCGTAGGCGAGATTCCGGTGGAGCATCATCCGCGCCGGTTCGGACACTCCAAGTTTGGCGTGAGTCGATTCTTCCGCGGTCTCATGGATCTGCTGACGGTTACGTTCCTGCTCAAGTACGACCGCAAGCCGCTCCACTTCTTCGGCTGGCTTGGAG
>CAYZHH010000205.1:0-6939 GCA_964478275.1 uncultured Candidatus Kuenenia sp. | reverse complement strand
CCCGAGCCGATGCGTTCTTCTGGGTTTCGGGTTGGGAGCTCGGTGCCTCAGGAGCCCGTACGCGCCGAAGCCCGGGATACACACTCGCGGGATACACACTCAATAGAAGCCCCTCGCGGCAGCGAGGGGACTGCGGGTCATTGCTCCCCCTCTCGGTATCGCGTAAGCCGTGGACGTAGTGGCGAGGAAAGGCGAAGACCCGCTCAGAACGCCGCGATGTGGACGGTTGGAGACCGAGAAGCTGTGGCAGGTTTTCGATATGGCTTGGAGGGGATGCGTGCAGGAGGCTCACGCCGATTCAGAGCCAGCTCGCATGTGTGTTACCGTGACGAGGAGCTTGCGAATATCCCGAAAAATGCAGCGCTTATTTTCAACATCAAGTATGTGGAGATTGTGGCCTCACCATGCGCCGCAGCGAACAACGGCGGGCCGTCGCGGTGACATTCGCCGCGTCGAGTGGCCGCCGCCGGGTTACCGTGGGCTCTTGTTCCTTCAAGGAGATTGAGATGAAGACGACTTTGTTTTTGGTCGTGCTGCTGATTCTGAGCACGTCGCCGGCGTTCTCGGAGACGAAGGTCTCCATCGAAAAGACCATTGCCGCGTGCAAGGCTGCCGGCGTCAAGCCGAGCGGAAAGCCGGTGCAATCAGAGCTGAAAAAGGAAACCTCGCTCATTGGGATGGCCTATCTGAATTACATCTATCAGAACGACCTCGCCAATGAGCATTTCTGCCAGGCGATGCTCTTGATGCAGGCCCAAGTCCCTGCCGGGACAGACAATCCTTATGTGAAGTTATTCGACAAAGGAATGGGCGAAAAGACGTTGGCCATCTTGGAAGACATCCAGTTGTCGTTTGACTATTCGATTGCGCGGTCCAATCCTTCGGAAGAAAAAATGAAGGCGGCCATCGACAGGATTCGAGCAGCAGTCAAGAAGTAGAGGCGATGCTGGTCAACGTCAGCAGCGCGTCGTAACCCGCGTAGTATCCGAACACGGATATGACGCCTTGGCCTGGTGGCCGTGTCGTGCGGGATGGAGAACGCCGCGAGCCCCGAGCGGCTTACCGGGCGAAGCCGACGAAGAAGCTGAAGAGCTGTTCGCTGTCGAACTCCGACTTGACCACCGGGATGGCAAAGTCCAGCGCGATCGGAGCGGGACCCATCGCCGGCAGCGTGATCCGAAGCCCGAAGCCCGGCGCCACGCGCATGTTGTTGATCGCGACGTTGCTCTCCACCGTACCGAAGTCGGTGAAGACGACGCCACGAAGCGTGTCGTCGGCCGTGATCGGAAAGAGGTATTCGACCGTGTTGAGCCACTCGAACGGACCGCCGACGATCGCCAACTGACCATTGGGACCAGCCTGGCGGGGGCTCGCCCCGCGGAACGTGAAGCCGCGAAGGGTGTTGTAACCACCCGCAAAGAAGTTGTCGTATGCCGGGGTATTGGGGCCACTCAAGCCGAGCACCGACCCGACCGAGAGCACATGGCGGCCCGAACCGTCTGGCCGCTCCCGCATCAGAAAGTATTGCCGACCCTCGAGGATGCCGCGGGGATAGGAATACGTGCCAATGACCTGCTCGAACTCGAAGGTTGCCAAGTGGCCCTGTGTCGGCAGGAAGGGGCTGTCGCGGGTGTCATGGATAAGGCCGGTTGAGAATCCATAGACGGCGTTGGTGCCCAGCATGTTGACGATGTCGGGCGCTTGCACACGAGGATCGAAGACTTCCACGCTCTCGCCGCGGAAGCCCACGTTGACCGAGAAATCCGGGGCAAACGCAAACTGGTAGCCAAAGCCCACGCGGCCACCCGTGCGAGCTTCGGCCCAGTCGAAGAAGAACCGAGTGTAGTACGACGCCGACAGCGTCATGCCGATGCGGGTGTCGAAGAGATACGGCTCCTGAAACGTCGCCATGTAACGTTGGAGCTGCGTGCCGGGGGATGCCTCCAGTCGGAACCGCTGGCCCGCACCACGGAAGGCCACGCCATTCTTGATGTCGTCCCAGCTCTGCGGCAGCCGGAGGATGTCGAAGTTTTGCTCGTCGACGACGATGTTGCCCACGAGGCCGGCATTGGAGTTCACGCCCGCACCGATCATGAGTCGGCCCGTCTGCGTCTCCTCAGCGTCAACGTCGAGGATCACATAGGGCTCGTTGCCGGGATACACCGCAGCAGCAGCACCGCCACCGCCAAAGTCAGGCACCGCCCCTGGCTGAAATCCGGGTGGCTGATTCGGATCACCCTGGAGCCCCTGGAAGGATTGCGGCTGGCCACCGTTCAGCTGTTGCTGCACGGTGTAGACCGGCGGCGGTGGCGCGGTCATGCGCGCGTAATCGAGCGCCTCCGGACCCGCCGGGGCAAGCGGCTGCCCACCCCACGGGCTCGCAACCTGCTGCTGAACAGCCGGCTGCATGAGGGGCTGCTGGGCAAACGGCTGGGCAAACGGTTGGGCCTGGGGCCGAGGCTGAATCATCTGCGGCGCTGCGGGCTGCCACGCCGCCGGCGGCTGCGCGACGAAGGGCTGCGGCTGGGCAGCGGGCTGGGCGTACGGCTGGACGGGTGCCTGCGGCACGGGCTGGGCATATCGTGGCGGCACACCCGGAGCCTGCGGCTGGGCATACTGCGGAGCGGCGTACTGCGGAGCGGCATACTGAGGCTGGGCATACTGCGGCTGGGCATAGCCAGGACTCTGGCCACGCCACACGGGCTCATGGACCAAGTTCGAGGCAGGCGAGGCCTGCGGAGACACGGCTTCTGTGGCTGGAATGATGTCGGCGCGTTCGTACATGCCGTTCTTGTCGAACGTGAGTTCGAGAATCGCGTCGTCGGCCTCACCATCGGGGCTCTGGCCACGGAAGCCTGGCCTCGACGCCATCTGCGTGCCTTCATCCGCGTCGGGCTTCGAGAAGCTGATCTTCGGTCCCTCACCCTTGGCGGCATCGGCTGAGAAGAGGGAGCTCGACTTGAGCCGCCGCTCGTCGTCGCGGAGCTTGCGGATATCGAGAATGTCGCCGGGCCTCAGCGAGAGCCGGTTGAGCACGACGCCATGTTTGGTATGCGGATGCTCGCCCCGGATCTTCACGTTGATCTTGCCAACGCGGTACCGCTGCCCCTCGGTGACGTTGTAGACGAGGTCGAGATGGCCCGGCTCCTCGAGGAACCTTGGATCGGCCCGGATATCGGCGAAGACAAACCCACGGCCGCCGTAGATGTCGCGAATGAGGCTCAAATCGGCGTCCATCTTCGACTGATTGAACGGCTCTCCCCCCTTGAGCTTGAGATCCCGCTCGAGGAACTCGGTCTTGAACTTCGAGTTCCCCATGAACGAGACGTTGCGGACGTTGTACCTGGGCCCTTCGCTGATGACGTACGTGAGGTGCGTCCAATCCCGAATGCCTTCGTGGACGACTGTCACCTCGCGGCCCACCTTGGCCTGAAAGAACCCGAGGCTCCGGTAGTACGCGGTCAGCGCCTCGATATCGCCGTCGATCTTCTCGCGGTCTACGTCGCCGCCGAAGATCCAGAACAGCCCGGGCTTCGTCTTCACCTGGGTGAGGAGCCGGCCGTCACTGGCAATCGAGTTGCCGACGAAGCTCGTCCAGAGGGCCTTGCGAGACTGCCCCTCGTCGATGAGGAACACGGCCCCCTTGTCGCCAGGCTTGCTGCCCTCGACGGTCGTGACGCGGGCCGCTTCGTAGCCTTTCTCGTGATAGAAGCTCTCGATCCGCCGCCGTGCCTCTTCGATCACGTAGGGATCCATCGCATCGCCGACATCGATCTCCGCCTTCTTGCGGAGCGTACGGCTGGTGTTGCGCTGGTTGCCGACATACTTCACATATCGGATCGTGGGTCGCTCCACGACCTGGAAGATGACGACCACACCATCGGTGACGCGGACATACTTCGGGTAGATGTCCACAAACTTCCGCGAGCGATGCAGCGAGCGGACGTCTTCCTCGATCGACTGCGGGTCGAAGACCTGGCCGGCACGGGTCGTGAGCTTCGGCAGCTTGGAGACCTCGACCGTCTCATTGCCCTCGATGCGGACCTCCACGACGAGATCAGTCGGCCGTGATGCGGGGAGATTGGCCTGATCGACCGGCGGCAGCGGCTGGATGCCGGCCGGCTGCTGCTGGGCGTGCGCGGCCGGCCCGATCGCCATAAGCACGATCACCGTGAAGGCGAATCGAGTGGCGACCATGGGCGCGGTCCAGCGGAAAAGTGTGGCAGGTGCGGTCAAGGGATCGCTGCCGGGAGGGAGGCTTCGGCGAAGGCCGCGGAGGAATAGACGAGCGGCCCTTTCCCCCACAAGGCGAAAACGGTCCGTGGCCGCAGGTCATCCCGCCGTGGGCATGCGGTGTGGTTGCCCAGCCTTCGATCCTTGACTGGTCGCCGCAAACGGCGTTAGTTTCAGGGTGTCCCCCCCCGGCTGACCGCTCCATAACGCCCATGCTCATCGATCTGCGTCGCACGGAAGATACGCGCGACGTGGTCCACCGGGCCGTGCAGGCGCTTGCCGAGGGGCGGGCTGTCGCGTTCCCGACCGAGACCGACTACGTCGTGGCGTCATCAGCGCGGGAATCATGCGCCGTCGAGACGCTCCTCTCGCTGGCTCCCGTGTGGGGCGATGAGCCGCGGCTCTCCCTCGCGCTCAAGAGCGCCACGGAGGCGCTCGATTGGGCGCCGGGCATCACGCCAGTGGGCCAGCGGATCGCGCGGCGATGCTGGCCAGGCCCGGTCTCGATGATCGTGCCCGACGATCATCCCGAGAGCCTCGTGCGAAGGCTCCCCCGAGCTGCCCGCGAGGCGGTCGTCGGCGCGGGCCGCGTGCGGCTTCGCATTCCCGGCCACGCGATGCTCGCCGACTGCATGCGAATGCTGGCCGGCCCCGTGATGCTCGCCGAGCCGATTGGACCAGGCGGCGCGACGGTCACCGCCGAAGAAGTGATGGCGGTGGCAGGCGATCGACTCGCGCTTGTGCTCGATGACGGTCGTGCCCGCTACGCCCAGCCAGTCTCCACAATCGAGCTCGTGGGTGACAGCTTTCGGGTCGTGCGGCCGGGCATCGTCGCTGACGACACGCTGAAGCGACTGGCGAGCCTCATGGTGCTCTTCGTGTGTACGGGGAACACCTGCCGCAGCCCGATGGCCGAGGCCCTCTTCCGCACGCTCGCGGCAAAGCGGCTCGGCTGCGCGCCCGAGGAGATCGATCGGCATGGCGTGGTTGTGGCGAGCGCGGGGCTGGCCGCGTGGGCCGGCGGCCCGCCGAGCGGCCAGGCGGTGGAGGTGATGGCAGACGCTGGCGCGGACCTGAGCAACCACGAAAGCCAGCCCCTGACCGAGTCCCTGGTCCGCCAGGCCGACGTGATTCTGACGATGACAGCATCCCACCGGGCGGCCCTCCTCACGCAGTTCCCCGAGGCGGGGGGCCGTGTAAACATCCTTTCCCCTGACCGCCGCGACGTCATCGACCCTATCGGCGGCAGCCTCGAAACCTACCGAACCTGTGCGGCCCAGATCCGCGAGCATTTGGATTCCAGAATGGATACACTCGGGTTACCCTCGGCGGGCTGCGATGACCCGACCGGCGACCCCCCCCAGGTCAAGTAGGTGTCCATGCGGCTTGCGATCGGCAGCGACCACCGTGGCGTCCAGGCAAGGCTCAGGCTCGTTGGGCTTCTCGAGCGGCTTGGCAATGAGGTCGTAGACTGCGGCTCGATTGGCGAAGAGCCGGTGGACTATCCCGATGTGGCCGCCGACGTGTCGCGTCGTGTCGCGAATGGCAGCGTTGATCGCGGCATTCTGCTGTGCTGCACCGGCGTGGGCATGGCCATTGCCGCCAACAAGGTGCCAGGCATCCGCGCGGCCACCTGCCACGACGAGGTGACGGCCGAGATGAGCCGTCGGCACAACGATCTCAATGTCCTGTGCCTTGCGGCCGAGATGCTCGGCCAGGATATGCAAGAGAAGGTCATCCGCACCTGGCTCGCCACGCCCTTCGAGGGCGGCCGACACGCCCGTCGCGTCAGCAAGATCACGGCCCTCGAGCCCCACTGCGGCAGTTAGATACACGCGGCGCGGGCCTTCCATGGCCCGCTTCGCTTGCCCGGCCTCCGCCGGGAAGTAGGCGACGCATCCGGCGTCGCAAGCGACGCATCCGGCGTCGCAAGCGACCAATCGTCCGACCCCACTTGAAGCCTGGAGGGCTCGGCGGAAGCGGCAAGCTGGGGGGGTGCTGGTGGGCGGCGAAGAGTCGTCCGCTCGTAGCGGTCGTGCTGTCGTGGCCCCTAAAAATTGGTGCAAAAAGCGGGTCCGCTTCGTTGAACGGCGCCGCGTCCTAGGTATCGTCGGAAGCAGGTCGCGGTCGAGCCTGGCGGGTGCCGGGTATCCGCGACCATCCCGAGGCCATCACCCGGCATGCCCCTCGTCCGTCATCCTGATCCCGAAGAGATCGACTGCCTGATCCGCAATGGCGAACTGCGGACGGCGATCGAGCCCTACATCGACGAGTCGATCCACGAGGTCGATTTCCGTCACCTCCCCACGGAGGCGGAGAACCGGTTCCTCGAATCGATGCTCGCCTGGGAGCTCGCCCCGATGGCACCGGTGTCCCGCTGGTTCGATCCGCCGATGGCGATGCAGCCCGTCTGCACGCTCGACGACGACCGGGTGCGGGAGCTGCTTTGGGACGCCATCGAGCGGCTTCATGAGAAGCGGATCGTGCTCGACTTCACCGATCATCTTTCGGACCGCGAGCTCTACTCGCTCATCCGCCGCGACATCCTGCCGGCGGTGCTCAAGCGGGTCGATTTGCCCGACAACTTTGTGCACTGGGACTGTAGTGCCACCCTCGATGGCGATGCGACCGTGTGGCTCACCTACTACGCCAGCGACGACGAGCGTGAGGAGTGGCTGCTCGAAGACGGTCACGACCTGCCGCCCC
>CAYZHH010000204.1:0-6965 GCA_964478275.1 uncultured Candidatus Kuenenia sp. | reverse complement strand
CCATGTAGGTCTTCATCGATCCGTTATCCATCTATGTATCGGAGGGTCTACAATCGGAGGGAACATTATACTGAGGGGCCGCTGAATACTGAGGGGCCGCTGAATTTTGAGGGACCGCTGAATACTGAGGGGGCGCTGAATCGACTGTTCGACTCGTCACTGCGAAGTGGCTGGGTGGTCGCCGGATTGTCCGGAATCCACGTTTCGCAGCGGCTTCGCGAGTCCCGGAGCGTACCAGTGGCGTGTCTGGTGGGCAAGCGGTTGCGGTGAATTGCTGGCAAAATTCCTGGATGCCCGCCCGCAACGGCCGACAGTTGCGATATCGCCGGGTTCAGACCACACTCTTCCGCGGCAGCGTCACACTTCTGCTGCATTTTTCAGCGAGTCCCTCCCGCCCCCCTGCTCGCCAAACCGCATGAAGGTCGCTGTCCTCAAGGAAACGTTTCCCGGCGAGCGCCGCGTGGCCCTCGTTCCCTCCGCGGTTCCCGCAGTCAAGAAACTGGGAATGGACGTGGTGGTCGAGGCTGGTGCTGGCACGCGCGCGGGCTTCCCAGACGACGACTACCGCGCGGCTGGAGCGGAGATCGTATCCCGCAACGAGGCCTTCGGGGCAGACTGCCTGCTGGCGGTGCGGATCTGCGGCGCCTCCGGCGAAGGCTGGTGCCATGACCGCGATCGGCTCCGTCACGGGGTCATCCTCATCGGCCTCTGCGACCCACTCTCTTCGCCTGGCGCGTGCCGCGAGGCTGCTGACAAGGGGGTGACCCTCTTCTCACTCGAGCTCGTGCCGCGGATCACGCGGGCCCAGAGCATGGACGTGCTCTCGAGCCAGGCCAACATCGCCGGATACCGTGCCGTCCTCCTCGCCGCCAATACGCTCCCGCGTATTCTCCCGATGATGACGACCGCCGCCGGCACGATCAAACCAGCCAAGGTGCTTGTGCTGGGCGCGGGCGTGGCGGGCCTCCAGGCGATCGCCACGGCGAAGCGATTGGGCGCACAAGTGAGCGCGTATGACGTTCGGCCCGCCGTCAAGGAACAAGTGCAAAGCCTCGGGGCGAAGTTCGTCGAGCTCCCGCTCGAAACCGGCTCCAGCGAAACCGCCGGCGGCTACGCCAAGGCGATGGGCGAAGAGTTCTACGCGAAACAGCGGGAGCTCCTTGGCAAAGTCGTGGGCGAGAGCGATATCGTGATCTGCACCGCGCTCATTCCCGGCCAGAAGGCGCCCGTGCTCGTGACGGCAGACATGGTTTCTCGGATGAAGCCCGGGAGCGTGATTGTGGACATGGCCGCCGAGCGCGGCGGAAATTGCGAAGGCTCGCGGCCCGACGAGACCGTCGAGGCAGGCGGGGTGACCATCCTCGGGCCCACGAATCTCGCGTCCGACGTGGCCGGCCACACGAGCCAACTCTATGCCCGCAACGTCGCCACGTTCCTCGCCCATCTTGTGAAGAGTGGGCTCCCCGATGTGGCTGCCGACGACGAAATCTGCCGCGACACGCTCGTGGCACAAGGAGGCACGCTCGTCCATCCGAAGATTCGCGACCTGGCCGGCCTCGCGCCGCTCAATGCCATCGCCGAGCCTGAGGTTCCGGCCGTGCCATCGGCCTCGCAGTCCTGACACCTGCCCATCTCTGACGGACCCCTGTGATGCTCACTATCCTTTTCGCCGATGTGGCTGCCGCCCCTGAGGATCCGGCCTCGAAGTTCATTCGCCTGCTCACGGTCTTCCTGCTGGCCATGTGGGTGGGCTTCGAGGTGATTACGAAG
Source organism: uncultured Candidatus Kuenenia sp. (assembly GCA_964478275.1). Classification (GTDB taxonomy): domain Bacteria; phylum Planctomycetota; class Planctomycetia; order Pirellulales; family UBA1268; genus QWPN01. The sequence goes on along the minus strand of CAYZHH010000204.1, from coordinate 5,195 downwards.
GTGCCCCAGCGGCTGCACACTCCGCTCACGAGCGGGTCGAATGCCATCTCCGGGATCACCGCTGTCGGCGCGATCGTCATTGCGGCGAATGTGGCAGCGGTTGCTGCTGGAGGCTACCGATTCGGTAACTTTCTCGGACTGGTGGCCGTGGTGCTGGCGATGGTCAACGTGGCGGGGGGCTTCGTCGTGACCCACCGCATGCTCGAAATGTTCCAACCGAAGAAGAAGTAGCCCGTTATGTCGAGTCAAGCCTGGACCAACCTCGCCTACCTCGCAGCCTCGATGCTGTTCATCGTGGCGTTCAAGCTGATGAGCAGCCCGCGGACGGCCGTGAAGGGCAACTACCTTGGCGCTGCGGGCATGGCGATCGCCATCGCCGCCGCCTGCTTCGAACGACCGGTACTCGAGTCACTCGGTGAACGAGGAGCCTGGCCACTGGTCCTCGTCGGCGTCGCTGCGGCGATCGGCTTGGGCATCGGCACTGCGATGGCGATCAAGTACCCCATGACAAAAATGCCGCAGATGGTGGCGCTGTTAAACGGCTTCGGTGGCGCGGCCTCGACGTTCGTGGCCGGGGCCGAGCTCTGGAACACTTCCAGCCCGCTCGCCCCGTGGTCGCAGGTCGCAATCGCCACGGCCCTCACCGGCCTCATCGGTTCGGTGACGTTCTGGGGCAGCCTCGTTGCCTTCGGCAAGCTCGAGGAGCTACCTCAATTCAAGAAGCCCTGGACGAACCCCAACCGCCACTGGATCAACCTCGGCCTGGCTGCCGCCACGCTCCTCCTGATCTGGGGGAGCGCCGCGAACCCTTCATCGAACCTTCTCTTCTGGCTGCTCGTGATGACGGGCAGTGGCCTCGGCATCACGCTCACGCTGCCGATCGGTGGCGCCGACATGCCGGTCGTGATCTGCCTCTTGAATAGCTACTCGGGCCTCGCCGCGGCAGCCGCCGGCTTCGTGATCGACAACTCCGTGCTCGTGATCGCTGGATCGCTCGTGGGCGCCAGCGGCCTCATCCTGACGGCGATCATGTGCAAGGCGATGAACCGATCGCTTGTGGGCGTGCTCTTCGGAGGGCTCGGCACCACGACTGTTGTCTCTGGTGACGATGTCTACGACGGCAAGATCAAAAGCGTGAGTGCCGAAGAAGTGGCGATGGTGCTCGAGGGGGCCAGCCGTGTCGTCATCGTGCCCGGATACGGCCTCGCCGTTGCCCAGGCCCAGCACGCGGTCCGCGAGCTTGCCGATGTCCTCGAGAAGCGCGGCACGACGGTGGAGTATGCGATCCATCCCGTGGCTGGTCGGATGCCGGGGCACATGAACGTACTCCTCGCCGAGGCCGACGTGCCGTACGAAAAGCTCCGCGAGATGGACGACATCAACCCCACTTTCCCGGAAACCGACGTGGTGATCGTGATCGGCGCCAACGATGTCGTGAACCCAGCCGCTCGCAACGATCCCAAGAGCCCTATCGCGGGCATGCCGATCCTGGATGTCGACAAGGCCCGCACGGTGGTGGTCGTGAAGCGGTCGCTCTCCCCGGGCTTTGCGGGTATCCCCAATCCGCTCTTCGCGGCCGACAACACGCTCATGTATTTCGCCGACGGCAAGAAGGCCGTCTTAGATCTCATCGCGGCGATCGGCAAGTAGGCGTTGCCTCATCAAAGCCCCTCGCGCCAGCGAGGGGACGGCGGGTTGTTGGGCGAGCCCGCTCATGATTGCAAACGGGACGAGGGCCCACCCGCAGTCCCACGACTATCGCCATGGGCTTTTATGACCCGAGGGCCCCCCTCACAGCACGTCGCCCCAGAGCGTGTCTGAAACGGGGAGGCCGGCCCGTGTCAGCCGGATCGTGGTGCCGTCGTCGGTGGCAAGACCAGCCCTCACCCAACGATCGACCGCAGCGCCGGCAACCGCATCGATCTCGTAGCCGCTCGCCGTGCGAAACGCGTCGCGTCCGACCCCCGCCCGCCGCCTGAGCCCCACCACGAGCCGCTCACGGGCTGCCTCTTCCGCCGACATCGCGTCGACATCGCCCGCATGATCCTCACCGGCCAGCACGCGACTCATCCATGTGGTCGTACTTCGGTGATTCGTGATCCGCGTCCTGCCATCGAACCGCGCCGCTCCCGGTCCGAAGGCCTCCCAGGCGCGAAGATCCCAGTAGGCCTCGTTGTGCCGGCAGCGATGATGCGGGCGGGCGAAGTTCGAAACTTCGTAGTGCTCATAGCCGCCCGCTTCGAGCCGATCGATGGCCGTCTCGAACATCGCCCGTTCGATGTCCTCGGGCACAGCCGCGAGCGCCCCCCGATGCCGGGCCGATTCGAAGGCAGTCCCCTTTTCCCAGGTGAGGCAGTACACCGAGACATGCGCGGGGGCGAGCGCGATGACAGCTGCGAGATCCTTCTCCACCGCAGGGAGTGACTGCCCGGGCGCTGCCGTCATGAGGTCGAGACTCACCCTGATCGCTGCCTCGTGCAAGAGCGACACGGCCCGCCGCACATCGTCGGGCTCGTGGTCGCGGTCAAGGCTTCGGAGCGTTGCGGCATCGAGCGACTGCCCACCGAGGCTCACCCGCGTGACGCCGCACCCGTGAGCCGCCGCAATAAAAGCTGGCGTGACATCGAGCGGATTGGCCTCGACAGTGATCTCGGCCCCGTCCGCAAGCACAACCCGCGGCTCGAGAATCCCAAAGAGCCGTCGCAGGCCGTCAGGCCCGAGGTGCGAAGGGGTGCCTCCACCGAGATAAAGCGTGTCGATCTCGAGCGGTTCAGCCAGTCGCTCGAGCTCCTTGCCGAGCGCCGCAAAATACCGCTCCATGAGATCGTCGCGGCCCGCGACGAGCGTGAAATCACAGTACCCACACCGGTGCCTGCAAAAAGGAACATGCACATAGGCGTGACGGGGATGGGTCATGACGAACAGCGTACGAAAGGAATGCAAGGCGAGGCACGCAACGTCCGCCGCTTCTCAATCCAGAAAGGCGCGCCGGGGATGCGGGGTAAGTGGAGTCGAGTTGGCAGGGCTAGGCCATCCGAAGACGAGGCTTTCACCGCATCCCCGGCGGCCGCGCGGCCGGCTCACAACCAGACCTTGAGCCGGCCGTCGAACATGTCGGGGATCTTCTTGGCCACGACGCGGTGGATGCGGTCGTCGGTGTAGCGGGTCGACAAGTGGGAGGCGATGATCACCTCGTTGCGAAACCGGTCGCGACGCGCGATCAGGTCGTCGAGATGGATATGGCCGTATTTGTGGATTTTCTCTTTGCGGTGCGAGTGGGCCACGAACGTGAGCTCGGTGATGAGGATCATCGCCTCGAACATTGCCGGGCACCGGTCGAGGCCCTCGGGCGATGAGTCGCCGAGGTAGGCCACCAGCGGCGTACGAATCTCGTGGGTGACATCGACGCCCGAGAGCCGCAGGTCGCGAATCTGATGGCCCGCGAGCTGCTGGTATTCGTGTTTGAGCTTGCGACGGCGTTCCCACACGACAAAGCCCACGCTGGGGAGCGTGTGGGTGGTGGCGGAGACCGTGACCACGTGCTCTCGCGAGAGCTCGATCTCGTCGCCCGGCCTGGCTGGCAGGAGCGTGCAGGGGAGGCGACCGCGGTCGAGTCGCGTGACCACCTTGAGCAGCCGCTCGACCGGCTCAATGGCCGTCTCGGGCAGGTAGATCGTGGGGGGCTCCATCTTCATCATCCGACGCCGAGCCACGTAGACCGGGAGGGCGGCGATGTGGTCGAGATGGGTGTGGGTCACGAACCAGGTGCTCGTGGCCATGAAGCCCCACGGCTGGGCGCCGAGATCGAAGCCGAGCTTGAGCTCGGGAATCCGCCAGACGCTCTGAACGGCGGCCCGGGAGTAGCCCTCCACCGTGAGCCCCTTGTGGGTGAGCGTGCGAAACGGGGCGTTGTCGATCATGCGGTCATGCGATCATGCGGTCATGCGGAAACCGGGGACTCGGCCGCTCGATGCAGCCAGATTTCGTCGAAGAGGATGTCCTGTCGGGTGGCAAGCCTCCCGCGACGCACGAGCTCGAGCGTCGCCAGAAAAATGCCCACCATGCGAACTCTTGGCATATCGTCATCGAAGAGCGACGAAAATGCCACCCTCCCCTGCTCTTCCACCAGCCGCTCGATGCGATCGATATGGGTCTCGATCGGCGTGTCATCCTGGACGATCTGCCGTGGCCGTCGCTTCTCACGCTTGGCAAGCACGCGCCCAAGGGCCCCGACCAGGTCCCACACATGCGCGTCGCCGATGGTCACCTCTGCTGGCGTGGCCCTCGACGGCGAATCATCCGCATGGATCCGTGGAAAACGCAGCTCCCATTGTCGGGCACGGTCTTCCAGGAGGGCTGCCGCGTCACGAAACTGTTTGTACTCGAGCAGCCGCTGGACAAGGTCTTCGCGAACCGGCTCGACCACTTCCTCCTGCTCTTCCGGGCGCGGGACGAGCGCCCGGGCTTTGATCTCGAGGAGCACACTTGCGAGCTCGACGAACTCCCCAACCTGCTCGATCGAGAGATCCTGGAGCACCGCGAGGTGTTCGCAGAACTCCCGCGTGATCACGGCGATCGGCACCTCCGTGACGTCTACCTCATGCTTCCGCACGAGGTAGAGCAGGAGGTCGAGCGGCCCGGAGAAAACGTCGAGAGAGACCTTAAAGTCCATGCAGAAACGACGGCGGAGGAGCGTGGCGAAACGGAGCGAGCCATCATAGAGTCAATTGGGTGCCCTGAACGAGTGCAGCCACGTCGTCCAGCAGAATAGCCAGGCCTAGCCGTACCTGTCCTTTGCTTCAACCGAACCGCTCTTGCGTGCGAAAGACGCGGTTTTGGGAGGCATAGGCCATCACCTCGAGGCTGCGATGCAGCGGGCTTGTCGGGCACGCCGTCGGCGCTCGCGTCGATCATCGTGACGCCATCACCGTCATAGCCGCTTTTGCGCGGTGGCATGGCTCATGTTATCGAAGTCCGTAAAGAAAACCGGCCGGTTCACGGCCGTGTCTTCGGCGCCGAGCGTGGCGGTCGCCGTGGTGTAGGACAGGATCGAGAGGTAGCTATCCGACGCGACCATCTGGCCCGCAGCATTCATGGCCGAACGGGCGCGCGTTTCGATGCTGGTGAGGGCCTCGGTGCCGGTGGGCCGGCCACGGCGAACTCGCCGGCGAATTCGCGAGGGGAGCAGTAGGCGC
>CAYZHH010000203.1:0-6983 GCA_964478275.1 uncultured Candidatus Kuenenia sp. | reverse complement strand
CGAATGAACGACGGCGGTGGGATGGACGTCGGCAGGGCGACCCGCGAGGGGCACCGTCATGCCGTTGCCGTGCTCATCAAAGGCAGCGTCAGGCACTGGCTCGCCTCCCGACTATGGGTCGCAGTCGCGCAGCAAGCGCGGCGTTGAGGCGGTGGCCACTGCGACGGGCTCGCACGTGGGCATGGAGCGGACGGCCCACCAGCGCCAAATCACCCACGAGGTCGAGCACCTTGTGCCGCACACACTCGTCGGGCCACCGGAGATCATTTTCGATCGGGCCGTTCTCATCGAAGACGACGAGATCGCGGAAGGTCACATGCCTCGCCAAGCCCGTTCGCTGGAGCCTTGCGGCCTCAGCGGCCGTGATGAAGGTGCGCGCCGCAGCGAGCTCCTGGCGATAGATTTCAGGAGTGATTCGAAGGGCGATCTGCTGCCGTCCGATCGGGCCAGAGCCGTAGTCGAGCTCATACTCAACCGAAAGCCCCGGATACACCGGCGGCAGCGCCTCGACCCACGCATCGCCATCGGCAACACGGCACGGCTCTCGGACCACGAGCGGCTCGCGGTCCTGCCCCAGTCGCTCGACGCCGGCCTCATCGAGCGCGGCTACATACGACGCCGACGAGCCATCCATTCCTGGCAGCTCCTCGGCAGACACCCCGATCAGGCAGCAGTCAATGCCCAGGCCCACGAGGGCACTGGCGACATGCTCCACCATCTCGAGCGTGGCCCCGGCAACCGCGAGGTTTGTGCGGGCTGTGGCATCGACACGATTCTCGACCGCCAGCGGAATCCGCACAGGCACGCCTCCGAGATACCGCACGAAGACGAGCCCGCTGCCGGCGACTGCCGGAAGGAACTCGACCTCACACGGGCGGCCACTCCAGTAGCCGATTCCGGCCACCGTCACCGCCCGGCGGATTGTCTGTTGCGGCCGAAACGGCATGGCACGCTCGACACAAGGAATAGGAACACCCAGCGAGCCGGCACGATCGCCGCCACCCGCACGAAAACAGGGCCGCATCAGCGCCGCGGCTGCTGCATCGGCTGCCCGGCCACAGGCGTGGCCGCAGGCGTGCCATTGAGCATCCGGAGGATATCGGGCGTGATGTCGATCTGGGTGTCGTAAAACACGATGGGCTTGGTGATGTTGCCCAGGATACGATTGCGGTCGCCGTTATCGCCTGTGTCACCGTCGAATCGATGGACTACGGCGATCCCGTTCTCACGGCAAAACTGAGCGACGGCCTTCTCGATCTGGCTATAGACCTGGAGATACACCTGGGCCTCGCGATCCATGAAGTCTTTCTTCTGGAGCTGGGCCGTGACATTGAAGTCGCCCTGGGCCTTCGCCACTTCGCCCTCGAGTTTGCGGTACTCGGGCGTGCCTACATTAAAACCCTTGATCTGCTCCATGAGCACATTGATTCGGTCCCGCTCGGCCTTGAGCGAGTTCTCGGCGGCAAGCACCTCGTCCTTCATCTTGTCCATCGAAATCTTGAAGGCCGAGTGGTTCTTGAAGATGTAGCCCACGTCAATCACGGCGACATGGTTGGGAGGTGGAGCCGATGCCGCCGGCGCGACGGGCCGAACAGCCGGCTGTCCCGACACCTGGGCATGGGCGGCCGACGCGACGGTCGCGGCGATGAATGCAGCAAAAGCCAGTTGCCTGTTCACGGAAAGCTCTCCTGAGGACGAAATCAGTACGGACGTAGGGGTCGATCATCGCTGTCGGAGATCACCGCGAGGCCCTCCGTGGCCGCACGCGATTCCCGAAGCGGACGGGGATAATGGCGGCAGCCTCCCGCCGACTCAAGGGCACTTTTCGCGACAAAATCCTTGCCTATCGCTGGGCGGAGGCATGGCAAGACCGCCGAGGCCAGGGAGGGCTCGCCGGTCGTGAAGTCAGCGCGGCGGGGCCAGCGTGACCTCGAGAGTCACTTCCGCGCCGTCGCGAACCACCACAACCGCCACGGCATCGCCCCCTTTGTATTTCCGCAGGGCGCTATCGAAGTCTTCGAGGTTTGTGATGGCGCTCTCGCCCACGCGAACGATGCGGTCGCCCCCTTGGAGGCCGGCGAGTGCCGCTGGGGAATCCTTCGATACGCCTGAGATCGCGTAGCCACCGCCGGGCTTCCCAAAATCAGGAATGCTTCCGAAATAGGGCCGGTCGCCGCCGCGTGCAAACTGGGGTGAGGCAACTTCGATGTATGCAGGCCGCTCGGGAGCCTCAGCGATCTCGCGAACCATGTCGGAGACGAGCCCGGCCAGCCGAGCGATCCCTTCGTAGTTGATTTTGTCTGCGGTATCGGTGGGCCGGTGGTAGTCGGCATGCGACCCGGTAAAGACATGGAAGACAGGCACCTTCTTGGCGTAGAAGCTGGCGTGGTCGCTGGGCCCGAAGCCTCCGGGTTCTTTCGTGACTTCGAGGCCGTGCGCGGGTATGAGCCGATCGACGAGGGCATCGAAACCGGTGCCCGTTCCGGTGCCGTAGACGATGACCTTGTTGCCATCGAGCCGCCCCACCATGTCGAAGTTCACCATCGCCACCGTGTCGGCCAGCGGCACAACGGGGTTCGCGGTGTAGTGAGCACTCCCGAGAAGCCCGCGTTCCTCGCCCGAGAAGGCGATAAAGAGGACGCTCCGCGGCAACGGGCCGGCCGCCGTGAGCCGCCGGGCCACCTCGAGGAGAAGCGCCGTGCCGCTGGCGTTGTCATCAGCGCCATGATGCACTGCCCGCTCGCCTGGCGCGGCCGAGCCCTTGCCACCGTAGCCGATATGGTCGTAGTGGGCTCCGACAATGATCGTCTCGTTTGCTGGGATCGCCGCAGCGGACGGTCCCGCGCGGCGTCCCCGCCCAGGAAGGAGTCCGAGCAGATTTCGGGCGCGGGTGCGGGATCGCTCGATCGATGTCCGTCCCCGAAGCCGCCAGCCCTCGAGCGGGCTGCTCGCGGGATCGAGCGTGTCGTCGATTCCCTTCTGAACCGCGGTGAGCGACCGGCCCAGCGAACGCTTCACGATGTCATCGACGAGCGACCGACGGACGTGGAGGATCGGCATCGTTCGGCTGTCGGAACCCTCGCCGGGCTTGTTGAACGGCATCAGCTCATCGCCCCCGTCGTCGGCGTCATTCGAAAAGATGACGAGGCCCGCTTCGTGCTCCGAGGCGTTGGCCGCCTTCCGGACCAGCGCCGCATGCTCGGAGGTTTGGTTGCCGTCGAAGGCACCGTGGGGATTGTCCTTCTGCGGTTCTTGGCGAAGGACGACGACCGCCGCCCCCTTGGCAGCCGTCAGGCCCGCGTAGTCGTCGTACTTCTCAGACGGGGCGGTGATCCCGTAGCCAGCGAACACGACGGGCAGGTCGAACTCGCCGGCACCGCCGATGGCCAGTGGTGTGAAGTCGCGGCCGAGCTCAAGAGGAATCTCCTGGGGATTGCCCGAGGCGTCGGGAGGCCCAACGAATGCTGCCGTGTTCTCCACAGCCGGCCCGAGTGTGGCCTCGAGCGTCATCTCGAATGGCTGAAATGGTCCCTGCCGTTCGCCCGGAGGCGCGAGCCCGATCTCGGCAAATTGCTCCGCGAGCCAGTCGGCCACGACCTCAATTCCCTCGGTGCCTGGCCCGCGGCCCTCCCGCTCGGGTGCCGCAAGCCATGTCACATCGGCTCGCAGCCGATTCTCGACGGTCTGTTCGGCTGGTGACAGCGGTGGTGGGGTCGTCGGCAACCCCGTCCCGCCCGAATCGGCAGCCAGCGACACGAGGCCAGCGGCCACAGCCCAGGCGGCCATCACGTTCGCGGCCCACGATGACACCCGGCTACCCATTCTCTTCCCTCACCAAGCGAGTTTCACCGCCTCGACAAGCTCGGGCGGCATCGTGACATTGTAGGCGTCCCCGCGGCCATCGCGGGCTCTCGCTTCCCGCCGTGGCAAGGCCATGCCAGAATCCGGAAGAACGATTCCCTGCCCATCCCTCGCGCGACGTGCCCGTGCCTGCCTTTTTCGTCATCCAGGGATTCAACCGCGGCGCCCGCTTCGACCTGGGCGACGAGCACGAGTCTGTCAGCATCGGCCGCGAGGCGGGCAACTTCATTCGGGTCGATGACCACGAGGTGTCCAGGCGTCATGCCGAGATCCGGCGTGTCGGTAGCAGCTTCATCGTCGGCGATCTCGCCAGTTCCAACGGCACATTCGTCAACGAAGAGCGGGTGGAGAGGGCCGAACTGGCCGGTGGCGACCACATTCGCGTGGGCCGCACCGTGCTGGTGTTCTCGGGCGATGGGGCGGATCCGTCCGCCCTGGCCGCCATCAACATTGTCCCAGCCAACGATGCCTCTGACGCCTCCCGGATTGTCCGCAGCCTTCCGGAAGATTCGATCGTCTTGGCGTCGCCGGAAGAGCCGCAGAACAACTGGCTGGCACGAGCCCGCAGTAACGTGCAGGTGATGTACCGCACGGCGCTGGCTGTGAGCCACACGCTCGACATCGATGAGCTTCTCGGCCGCATTCTTCAGCTCGTGTTTGAGTGGGTGGAGGCCGACCGCGGCTGCATCATGCTCCTCGACCCGGAGACGGGCGAGCTTCGCTCGAAGGCCCGCCGCGACCGTCGGGAAGGGGCAACCGACACGATGTCCATCAGCCGCACGATCCTCGATTACGTGCTCCAGCGTGCGGAGGGCGTGATCACGAGCGATGCCCAAGACGACGACCGCTTTGCCGGCGGCAACAGCGTCGTGGGCAATCGGGTTCGCGAGGCGATCTGTGTCCCGATGCGAGGCCGATATGGCACGGTCGGTGCGATCTATATCGACACGACAGTGCCGCTCATGAAGTCGATCGAGCGGCGGCGGTTCAGCGACGAACACCTCAAGCTCATGATTGCCATCGGTCACCAGGCTGCCCTCGCCGTCGAAGATACGACCTACTACTCCGCGATGGTGCAGTCGGAACGCCTCGCGGCCGTGGGCCAGACGATTGCGACCCTCTCCCACCACATCAAGAACATTCTTCAGGGTATCCGTGGGGGCAGTTACCTCGTTGAAATGGGACTTGAGAACGAGGACCAGGGGGTCGTTCACAAGGGCTGGGACATCGTCCGCCGCAATCAAGACAAGATCTCGTCGCTCGTGATGGACATGCTTTCATTCAGCAAGAATCGCGAGCCCGACCCGGTGCCGAGCGATTTGGCCAGCCTCGTCGATGACGTTGTCGAGACGGTCCGCCAACGGGCCGAGGAGTTGGGGGCCGCCATCCATTGGGATCGTCCCGCGGCCATGCCCCGTCTTGTCTTCGATCCCGAGGGGCTTGCGCGGGCGGTGCTCAACGTCGTGACCAACGCGCTCGATGCCGTCGAAGGTCGGTCCGACTCGGCGGTGACGATCACCGCAGCAATTGATGAAACCGATCAGATGGTTCGCATCACGGTCGCCGACAACGGTGCCGGCATGCCCGCAGATCGGCTGGCCGACATCTTCAAGATTTTTGTGTCGACGAAAGGGGCGAAGGGCACCGGCCTTGGCCTGACGGTGAGCCGCAAGATTCTCCGCGAGCATGGGGGCGAGATCCACGCCTCGAGCCAAGAGGGCGAAGGCAGCACGTTCATCCTCGAGTTCCCCCTGCGGCATCCCTCGTCGATGGGCGACGACGCGGCATCGTCAGCGACGCTCGCCGGGCTTTCACCTCCCGATCTAGACTCCCCTGACTGATGACCATGACGAGTCCGTTCATGACGGCGGCCGGCACCCGGGCCATCTCGGCGGTGATTATCACCCGTGACGCCTCGACGCATCTGGCCCGTGTCCTCGCCGCGGTCGATTTCTGCGAGGAACGGCTGGTCCTCGATTCGGGCTCGACCGACGCCACGGTCGAGATCGCTCGGGAGGCCGGCGCGCGAGTCGAGCACCAGCCCTTTCTCGGATATGGGCCTCAGAAATGCCGAGCCGTAGCGATTGCCCGCCACGATTGGATTCTTTCCATCGACGCCGATGAAATCCTCGACGACGAGGCGCGGGCATCGATCATGCGCCTCGACCTTGCCGACCCGCATGCCTGCTACGCAATCCGTCGCCGCACGTTTATCGGCAGCCATGAAGTGCGGCACGGTGCCTGGGGGCATGACCTCGTCCTTCGGCTTTTCAACCGAACGACCGCCGGCTTCAAGCCGCTTCCGGTCCACGAAGAGGTCGAGTCTGGGCGACCCGCCACACGACTCGCAGGCTCGCTTCTGCACTCCAGCTTCACTGACTGCGGCGCCGTGCTCACCCGGTCTGTTCGCTACGCCCATATGAAAGCAGCGATCATGCGGCGAAAGGGGCAGCGGACCTCAGCCTGGTCTCTCCCGTTTCGGGCCTGTGCCGCCTTCACAGGCAGCTATTTTCTGCGCAGCGGCTGGCGAGACGGCCCCGCGGGGTTTGTCGTGGCCCTCGCCCGCGCCATCGACTCCACCCTTCCCCGCGCGATGCTTCTCCTCGACGATCCATCGCCCCCAGACCCGCCGGCATAGGCGATCGGACAGCCTCCGGCCCCACCACGCCGCGGTATTTCTTGCCAAACCCTCACACTCCATGATTTTGAGAGGTCAAAAAAAAGTTTTTGAGCGGCCAAAAACCTGTGGCATGGCCGATGACAGCCACTACGTCTTCTTCGCCTCCTGTCCCGCCGCCCGCCATGACCAGAACGCCGTGCACTGCCGTGGTCGCGTTGCTCCTGGCGGTGTTCGGTCTCGCGGATGCCGCAGCCGAAGACCCGCAGCGAGATCCGAGCGATCTGGAATGCGGACTTCACTGGGGCGGGGATTGGGCCAGTACCCGCGAGCTCTGGTCGGAGAATGAGTGGCGGCTTTGGTGCCGCGACTCGTGTTTTCGGCCGAAGACATTGTATGCCTGGGACGACTCCAAGCGAACGTTCCTCAACGGCACAGAGGATCGCCCGCTCGAGTCAGACAGACCTGATTTTACCGAGGCGAGCTCGACCGTCGGATACCGTCG
>CAYZHH010000202.1:0-7044 GCA_964478275.1 uncultured Candidatus Kuenenia sp. | reverse complement strand
GCCGACGTGGGAACGTTCGTCGGCGCAAATTCCACGTCAGCCTCGCCGGACGGCGTGGCCGAGATCATCGTGGGCAGCGGAGCCGGCATTCCGTCTCAGGTACGGGTGTACAACGCCCGGCCATCAACGCCCTCGCTTATTGGTGCGTTCCGGGCTCTCGGCGGTTCCACTCGCGGGGTGTCGGTAGCGCGTATTCCGGGAGCCAGCGGGGCGGCAGACCAGATTCTCGTGGCCGGGGGACAACGAAACGCCGGACAAGTGGAAAACTGGGCACGCGTTGGCAGCGGATTCGCCCGCCTGGCTTCGTTTGCAGCATTCGGCGGCACGAACGCGGCGGTGTCCACGTGTGCCATCAACTCAGACAATATTTTCACTGTCGAGGGAGTCGGTGGTCGCACCGCGGGAATCCGCAAGCACACGGCACCGTCGAGCAGCGTCGGCACCGAAGTGCCGCAGACATCGACGCTTGTGCCGGCGTGGCGGATAGCCGTTCTACGACGCTGACCCGTCATCATGGGGCCGGCGCGACGATAGCCGCGCCGCCATTTCCTCTCCCTCTACGGAACACGACTTTCAGTCATAACTCCACGGGGCTCTCTATGACTGGCTCCGCGGACTGCCTGATTGCCGCGAGCCCCTGAAGCCGGCATTCGTGTTCTCGACGTCCGGGCTACCGTTTTTCTTAAAAGCCTGGCACGCACCCCTGAAGAGCCTGCTCGGCCGCAAGGGCTTCGAGGTCGTGGGAGAGTTCTCTTGTCGCGGCTTCGATACATGGGGCCCGCTGTGGCTTACTGGCGGCCTCAATCGAAATCACCCTGACGAGATGGACTTGGAGCGTGCCCGAGAGTTTGCGCGAAAGCTCCCCAAACAAAAGTTGTCGCAAGGGTAACGGGCTCTCGCACCATGCCGTCCCTCCTTTTTTCCCCTATCGTTACGTGCCCGGTCACCGCCTGCCGCCCTGTGAGTGACCGCCAACGATCGCCTCTACGGCACACAGCACGCATCCCTGCCCAACGCCCCCTATCACCCGAATGCACCCGTTACCGCGAGTCGGCGAGCCGGTCGAGCCACCGCCGGTGTCTCCCGCCAGAGGCCCGCCACCGAGTGGCATGCGCTGGTGCAGGCAGGCCCACGACGACCGCGACATCGTGCAGGCCTCATTAGACGAGCTGCCCGTCATCGACATCCGCTCGCGCTGACCATCTAAACGCCGGACACGCCCCGGCCATGCTCTGCGCCCGGCGTGAAAAACGGCGCTCAGGCAGCGGTGTTCCGGCGAATTTGCGGGGCTCCGACACCGGCGATCGCGACGCAGGACAGACTCGGGTCGGATCGTATACCCTCAGAACCCGACCACCGCCCACGTGCCACTTGCGAAAACGCCGTTGACCGGGCTATCCGTCGTGCCGGCGGCACGTCACTTCGTTCGATAGAACATGTCGAACGCGTGGTCGTGGAGTCGGTGAACCCGCGGCAGTGGTCCGTCGTCATGGGTGCCCTTTCTCGGGCAGCATGGCCCGCGATAGCGAGGCCCGTCGGTGGGCCGCCCGGTGACGCTGATCAAGTCGAACGGCTGCGGTGGATAGCTCGGGTGGCATGGTGGCGGCGGGACACATGGCGGAAGGAGTTGTGGCTCGCCGCAGTGGTGCAGAGGCTCTAAGCCGGCATACCAGTCGGAAGGCGAATCGGTTCTGGGCGGAAGCATCGAGGCGACCTCGACTTTCTCGGGTCGTGCATGGGCCGAGCGAACCGGCTCGGCTTCCGCAGCGGCGCCGACGCGCAGCATGAAGGCCAGCAGGGCAGAAGCGCGGACGGTCGCGGAGAGGGCTCGCATGAGACAGGTCATTCGCGTGTCACGGTGGAGGAAGCGGCTGAATCGCTTCGGGAGCGACCAGCGCGGGCGGAGGTGGCGGCGGCAAGGCGGGCTGGTTTGGATCGAGGCCCACGCGTCGCCCGCCGTCGCCGAGCTCATCGCGGAAGTCTGCGGAAGCGGCGGCTGGAGCATCGGGGGGGGGCGGAAAGACCTCGATCTGGAGCAAATCTGCCAGGGCCACGGCAGCTGTCCAGCGATCTCCTTGCGACTCCACGAATGCCAGTTCGGTTTCCGTCAGCGTCCGCTGGGCCTGCAGGAGGCTCAGGAACGTGACTTCGCCCTGCCCATAGAGCTGCTGCGTGAGCCGGACCGTCTCTCGAGCCTTCGGGAGGATGGACTCCTCATACCAGCTCGCGAGCCTCTGGGCCGTGCGGTAGTTGGCGATCGTGTGGGCTGTCTGGGTGGCCAGGTCGAGTTCGATCGTGCGGAGATTGGCCCGTGACGACGCGATGTCAGCACGGGCGGAGCGGATAGTGCCCTGGTTGCGATCGAAGAGGGGCACCTCGACCATGACCTGCAAAAGCCCCTGGTTCTGCGCCGGAAAGTCGATCTGTCGCTGGTAGCCACCCATCACATTGACGTTAGGAATCGGCTCCACAACCGCCCGCTCGAGGGTCCACTGCGCCCGAGCGATGTCGGCCTCCGCGGCCCGCGGCAGGGCGTTCCGCTGCACGACTTCTTCCTGCAATGCTTTGAGGTCAAACGATGGTAACTGTGCGAACAGGTCCGCATCGATTGTGCCGATATCGGCCCGCGGCAGGCCGATGGCCGCCGCCAGTTCTCGCCGCCCGGTTTCGACGAACACCGTGGAATTGAGCAGCCGCACTTCAGCACGGTCTCGCTCGATGCTCCAGAAGAGCACGTCGGCCCTCGTTCCTTCACCGGCTTTTTCCAGTTGGGTGCCGATATCGTACGACCGCTGCGCGATGTCGAGCAGGAACTTGTAGATTTCAACGCGACGTTGCGAAACGAGAAGGGCATAGAACGATTGTCGCACGTCGCGCAGCACGTCGAAGCGAGCGCGGATCAACTCGTACTCCGCTTTCTGGACGTCGCGGAGCGCGGCCTGCTGCCCGAGCCGCAGCTTGCCGGCCGTCACGATGTCTTGCGATGCAAAGCCGTTCCACTGGCTGTTTGACCCCGCGACCTGAGGCGAGCCCGCGGCGATCATCGGGTTGGGGTAGAGACGGGCTTGCACGGCCTTTCCGCGAGCCGCTTCGATTGCCGCGAGTGCCGCGCGGAGCTTCGGGTGGCTTTGCTCCGCGAACGCCACGAACTCCTCGAGCGTCTTGGGCGATGGGCCGTGCGTGGAGGCGGATGATTCGTCGTGGACGCCTGCAAGCGGTGCAGCGTAATGACCGAGCGGCCGACGGGCGTCATCGAGGCGTGTCGGCGCGGATGGCGTGGGCCAGACGTCATCCTGCGCCGGCAGTGCGCCGGGCCAAAGGCCAACTGCGCCGGCAATGGTCGCGGCGGCGATGCAGCACCATGGGAAGGTCGGTGTGCAGCACATCGAGGCGGTCGTCTGCGGGTGGTGGCGGAACCCACGCTGGATGGCGTGCGATCCATCAGTAAATTTCGTCCAGGCCGGGCCCGCAAGGTTATTCCGAGTCCCAGGAGGCGGATCGGGAAACGCTGGGAACCGGCGGGGCAGGGGCACTCAACGCAGGCGGCTGTCGCAATGTCTGTCACGCAGTCTGGGCAAGCTGCTGGTGTGCGGGCAGGGGCGTCATGAATTGCCTGCTCTCCCTGTTACTCACCGTGATGATCGCCATGCGGCTGCTCGGCGCTGTGCAGGCGGGCATCGGTTTTAATGTACGTTCGTGACAACTTCGGAAGCCGATTTCAGCCAACAGTCTGCGCTTGGCGTGAAAAAACCCGTGTTCCGACAGAAGGCTTTCAGAAGGTTGTCGGCGGCGTGCGAGGGCGTTCCTCGCGTCGCGAGACAGCCGCAGGCCTTCTCGGGCCGATCGAGAGCCCACCGTCAGCAATCAAACTCTTGCACAACTGCCGATGATCTGGCTATCCTTGGACCCGCATGGGCAAGTTCATTGCATACCTGCTGATTCCTTCTCTCCTCGCGTGCCCGAGCTTTGCGGCCGGGCACTCGCATCGGGGCAGTGGAATGGATGAGCCGGTGGACCACGCCGTGCGTCCGCACATTCATGTGTGCGGCGGTCATGCCCATCATCACCCGCATGGGCATCTCTCACACGGGCCCCGACCCGCGACAGGCAATGGTGAGGTTCATTCAATCGCCGCGGAGTTGAGTGGCGGAATCGTCCGAATCATCGGCGAGCATGATGCGGATGCGATCTATTTCTCCGCGGTGACAGCGGTCGTCCGTCGATCATCACCAACGGATAGCGCGGCTGACCGGGGTATTTTCCTTGAGTCCGACGGATGGCTGACGGTTGCCGCGTCGGCAGTTGGTGACCGAGGCAGGTGGGTTTGCCATCCACCACCTGGTTGTGGCGGCGGTCCACACTCTTCGCGGAATCTTCCGCTACGGATCTGAGCGCCACCTGATCGCCGCACGGCATAGCGTGCCGTCGTGCGCGAGCCGATTGGGTTTCTTCCTGTGCTCGTGGCGCGCCTGTCCGGCGCGGGCCTTGCTCCTGCTTCGGTTGACCGTCTTCACGAGGGTTTTTTCATGCGACTCGCTTTCCTGGGGCGATGGTTGTTGGCGCTCGGGCTGCTCGTTATCGTGACCGTTGGCGCGTATCTCACGCGCGGCACATGGACTCCTTGGCTGCCGCAAAATGCCCAGGCGCCGACGTCGGAGGAGGCCGAAGCCGCGCCAACGGAAGAGCGGACCGTACTGGAACTCAGCCCTCAAGCCCGGCAGAACTTGGGGCTCGTCTCGCGCCCGGCGAATCAAGAAACGTATTGGCGCACGATCCTCATCCCCGGAGAGATCGTCGATCGCCCGGGTGTATCCGATCGCGGCGTCACCGCGCCAGCCGTTGGAGTGCTGGCGGAAATCCACGCGTTCCCTGGCGATTCCGTCAGGCCGGGGGATCGCCTGTTTACCCTGCGCTTAAGCAGCGAGTATCTGCAAAACGCGCAATCGGAACTTTTCAAGACCACGCGCGACGCGCAGTTGACTAAGGAGCAACGCGCGCGCCTTGCGGGCCTGGCGGAAAGCGGCACGATCGCTCAATCCAGGATGATCGAGCTTGACAACCAGGCGCGACGGCAGAACGCCGCGATCCTGGCATGTCGCCAGGACCTGCTGACGCGGGGGCTTAGTCCTGCGCAAATCGATGCGGTGGCGAACGGGGAATTTGTTTCTAACATTGAGGTGTTGGCGCCCACCCCGTCGCCCCCGATAGGTCAGGCTTCGCACGTCGAATCGCAGGGCGGCCTTTCTGATAGCGGTGATGCTCGAGCCTATGAAGTTGAGGAATTGCGGGCCGACCTGGGGCAGCAAGTGCAGGCCGGCCAACTGTTGGGCATCCTGGCGAATCACCAGTCGCTGTACATCGAAGGTCACGCCTTTAAGCGCGAGTCGCCGTTTCTGGAGCAAGCGGCGCAGCAACGCTGGCCTGTCCGCGTGGAATTCGCCGAAGACCATCAATCGGGCTGGCCCGACCAGGAGCAAACCTTCCACATTCGGCATCTGGCGAACACCGTCGACCCGGCCAGCCGCACATTTGACTTCTATATTCCGCTGACAAATCAATCGCGGACGTACGAGAAGGACGGTCAGACGTTCCTGGTCTGGCGGTTTCGCCCCGGCCAGCGTGTCCGATTGCATGTCCCCGTCGAAGAAATGTCCGACGTGTTCGTATTGCCTGCCGCCGCCGTCGTGCGGGTTGGGCCCGAGGCATACGTGTTCCGCCAGAATGGCGACCTCTTTGATCGACTGCCCGTACACGTGCTGCACGAGGACCGGCTGAACGTGGTCATCGCCAACGATGGCAGTATCAAGCGGCGGATGTACCTGGCCCAGAGCGCCGCAGCCTCACTCAATCGCGTGCTCAAGGCCCAAAGTGCCGAAGGCGGATTGCCGCCAGGCGCCCATTTCCACGCGGATGGCTCCCTCCACATCCCAGGGCAGTAAGGCCAATCAACCATGCTCAACGCCGTCATTCTCTTTGCACTGCGGTACCGCATGCTGGTGGTCATCCTCAGCCTGGCGCTGCTGGTCTATGGCACCTACCTCGCCAGTACGATGCCCATCGATGTCTTTCCCGATCTCGACCGCCCGCGCGTCGTCATCATCACCGAATGCCGCGGCCTGGCGCCCGAGGAAGTGGAATCGCTGGTCACCCAACCGATCGAGATCGTGCTTTTGGGGGCCAATGGCGTGCAAGACATACGCAGCCAATCGGCCCCCGGACTGAGCGTGATCTACGTGGAGTTTGATTGGACGACCGAGATTCGCGCGGCGCGGCAGACGGTGCAGGAACGCCTTTCGACCTTGGAGGGGACGTTGCCCGAAGTGGCCCGTCCCCAAATGGCGCCGACCGCTTCGATCATGGGGCAGATCCTGATTGCCGGCATCTATCACCAACCTGGGCCGCACGGAGGTGAATTGACCGGAGTCGAGGGAACCGCGTATCTGGCCGAGCGCGTGGCGGCGACGTCGCCCAGTCAGGAAAGCGAGTTGTTCGTCTGGCGTCCGACCGACCGCCATCACCCTGAATCGTGGGAAGCGGTGGCGGTCGATCGTATCGAGTGGCTGCCCGCGTCCGATCCCGTGGCTGGGCAAGGCGTGACCCTGAGGATCGCCGGACAGGAGCATGAAGCCAACTTCCCTACGGAGCTGGCGCGGCAGATGGACCTGCGCACGACGGCTGATTGGGTGGTCCGCCCCCGGCTGCTGAAGATTCCCGGCGTGGCCGAAATTTTCATCCTGGGGGGCGAGCGCAAGCAGTACCAGGTACTGCTCGACCCGGCCGCTTTGTTGGAATATGGCGTGACGTTGCAGCAGGTGGAGCAATCGCTCAAGGACAATAACCTGAACACCAGCGGTGGCTTTGCCACCACGGGCGAAACGGAGCGCCCCATTCGCGTGTTTGGCCGGCTTGGTCCCGAACCGGCCCGTGTGCTGGACGAGCTTCGCAAGATTCCCGTCCGTGCCACGCCCGAGCGGACGATCCTGCTGCAGGAAGTCGCCCAGGTTGTCGAAGGCCCGCAAGTCAAGCGCGGCGACGGCAGCGTCA
>CAYZHH010000201.1:0-7049 GCA_964478275.1 uncultured Candidatus Kuenenia sp. | reverse complement strand
TCGAGCAGGGCGGTTTTGACGTGGTGATCGGCAATCCGCCGTATGTACGACAGGAGTTGCTGAGCGAGTTCAAACCCCACTTGCAGTCGGCCTACAAGGCCTACCACGGCATGGCCGATCTCTACGTCTACTTCTACGAGCTCGGCGTCAACCTCCTGAAGCCCGGCGGCCTGCTGTCGTTCATCGTGACCAACAAGTGGATGAAGGCCGGCTATGGCGAGCCGCTCCGCCGATTTTTTGGAGAGCATGCGTGGGTGGAATCCGTCGTGGATTTTGGGCATGCGAAGCAGATTTTCGAGGACGCCGACGTGTTCCCGTCGATCCTCGTGGCGAGGAAGCCGACCAAGGCCCCGAAACCAAAAACCGCCCGGCTGTGTGCGATCCCGCGGGACCAACTCCGCGTCGACGACCTCAGCCGCCAAATCGAATCCGAGGGCGTGGAGCTACCACTCGACCAACTTGGGGCCACGTCCTGGCAGCTCGAACCGCCGGGCGTTGCAAAGTTGATGGCGAAGATTCGAGCGGCCGGCGTGCCGCTTTCCGAGTACGCCGGTGTGAAGCCGCTGAGCGGCATCAAGACAGGGCTCAACGAAGCCTTCCTTGTCGATTCGGCAACTCGAACTGCGCTGATAGCCGCCGACCCAGGTTGCGAACCATTGCTGCGACCGTTCCTCCGCGGTCAGGATTTCAGTCGATGGAACGCTGACTGGGCTGGACTGTGGATGATCGTGTTGAAGTCCAGCGAGAATCACGATTGGCCGTGGGCAACGGCAGGCGACGATGCCGAGCGGCTTTTTGAGCGCACCTACCCATCACTTCACGCCCACGCGGTCGGCTATCGCGAGTCGCTTCACAATCGGCAAGACCAGGGGCGCTTCTGGTGGGAGCTCCGCTCCTGCGCCTACTGGGCCGACTTTGACCGTCCCAAGATCATGTATCCGGAGATCACGTGGCGTGCCGATTGGGGCATCGATCGGAGTGGCACGCTCTGCAACAACACCGCCTATTTCCTGCCAGCGGATGACCCGTGGATCCTTGCAGTAGCCAATTCGCCGGTGACATGGTGGTACTCCTGGCGAGCGGCTACTCACGGCAAAGATGAGGCTCTTCGATTCATCAAAGACTTCGTTAAGGCCCTGCCGATTCCCGATCCAAATGACCGTCAGCAAGAAGCGACGGCACCAATCGCCGAGACGCTCATCGCCAGCGCCAGTCACGTCCATGTCATGCACCGAGCGATGCTCGACTGGCTCCGCGTTGAGCACTCCATCGAAAAGCCAAGCCTGAAGCTCCAGTCGCTTGTGACCCTGGATTCGGACGCCTTCGTGGCGGAAGTGAAGCGGGTTCGGGGCAAGAAGACCTCACTATCGGCCGCCGCACTCAAGAGCCTCCGCGACGAGCACACCCGAACGATCGAACCAGCCCGTGTCCAGGCCGCCGAAGCCCTCAAGCTCGAGCACAAGCTGAGCGACCTCGTCACCGAAGCCTACGGCCTGACCCCCGACGAAGTTGCCCTCATGTGGGAAACCGCCCCACCCAGAATGCCAATCGATTTCAGATAGATTGACATAAATGTGGGACGAGTGTATGTACAAATGTATCGTATTTTGATATAGTCGTGGGCGTCGCGCAAATTCGCCGAAGTAGGGCCATGCAGCCATGCAGCCATGCAGCCATGCAGCCAAAGACGAGCCGTGACTTCCTGAAGGTGGCCGAGCAGCGATTGAACGCTGCCGAAACGCTGCTTGCTGCGGACATCACTCTCGATGCGCAATACGTTGCGGGGTATGCCGTCGAATGCTCGCGCGGGGCGTTGATTCTTGAGAAGACGCCGCTGACGAATCGACCCGACACATGGAGACGAATCTCGCCGGGGGCTAGAATGCACCGGCCAGAAACGCTGCTCCAAGAGCTTCGGGCGCTCGACGTTGTACTGACGCGAGAGTTGGCCAAAGCGAATGCGTCGCTTTGATTGGACGACCGATGTGCGATACGAGAGAGGGCGAAGGAATCGAGGGGAAACGAAGGGCATGCTCCGCACGTGCGAGGAAGTCCGCACTTGGGTGAAAGGACAATTGCCATGACGACGAAACAAGTGTCGAGCTGGCAAAGCAAGCGGACTGACGAGTCCCGAATGGTTGAGGACAATCTCCAGGAAAGCGGATCGTTCGATCGCGTTGACGCGTATCGATACAACTCTGCGTCGCTCCGAGTCCGAGTGATTGACCGGCGGTTCGAGGCGATCCCTCGGGACGATCGAGACGTGATTGTGGAGCCACACATCGACAAGCTCCCGCCGGAAACCCAGTCGGATATTGTCACGCTTGTCTTGCTGGCTCCGTCGGAGTGTGAGAACCCCAATGGGACCTTTCGCGAATTCATGTTGAATCATGAGTTCGAGAACCCAAGCCCCACGATGCTGTAGGCCTGAGCCGCGGCCGATGAGGCGATCTCGACCGATCTGTGGCAGACGCCCGCCCAAGTACCGATCCCTGACTGGCATCGCGACGTACTGAAGGCCAGACGCGAGTCACCAGCGACCTGGCTTGATTGGGACGAGGCCAAGGCGTCGCTTCGAGCGATGGCAAGGCAGGTTGGTTGAAGCATCGGAAACGTGAACGGCCAATGCGGGCCATTCCCAACGTCGCTACGGCTTCACGCGGCGGGCGAGGCGGGTGGCGAGGCGATCGAGGGTTTGGCTGTAGTCGTCGAGACCGATGTGAACGCGGATGATGCTCATCGCCTGCTCGTCGGCAATCGCCGCCCGAAGCGCCACGTCAAACTCACCCTCCGTCCGCACCTCCCAGCCCGTGCCTCCACCGAGGATCTCTGGAATCCGCTGGTACTGCCAGGGATTGATGTCGTTGAAATTCCCCTCGTGGAGGAGCCGCTCCGTGCCATAGCCCTTGTTGTCGAGCACGATCACCGTCACGGCCAATCCACGACGCACGATCGTGGAGAGCTCCATGCCGGTCATCTGGAAGGCGCCATCGCCCACGAGCGTGATCACCTTGAGGTCGGGACGGGCTGTCTTCGCACCGAGCGCAGCCGGCACCGCAAACCCCATCGACGTGTAGTAGGCCGGCGCGATGAACTCCGTCTGCCCACGGATCACGAGATCGCTCGACGCAAAGAGCGCGTCGCCCACATCGGCAATGACGATCGTACGATCGTCGAGTGATTCATCGAGCCGGCGGATGAGCCGAGCCGTCGTGATGGCAGCATCGGACTCGAGCACATAAGGCTTGAGCGACGCGGCCGGCCCCGGCGGAAGCTTTCGCGTGGCAGCCTGCGGGGCAACTGCGGCCAGGCCCCGAAGGAAATCCTCGAGCAGCACGTCGTGGTAGTGGTGGTGGCTGATGCGGAGATCTTCGCTCGCGGCGTAGATGCTCGTGGCCATGTCGAGCTTGGCCGTGAAGATGCCGAGATCGATGTCGGTGAGAATCACGCCCAAAAGGATGAGGCAGTCGCTCTCCTCGACAAACTCCGTAATCTCCTCGCGGCCGAGGGCCCCTTCGTAGAGTCCGACATAGAGCGGATGCACCTCGCTCACCACGCTCTTCGAGAGCATCGTGGCGGCAATCGGAATGCCCGCCTTCTCCGCGAGCGCCACGACGTCGGCCTGAAGGCCAAAGCGATGCAGCTCCACTCCGGCGATGATCATCGGCCGCTTGGCGGCGGCGATACGGGCCGAAGCTTCCTTGACAGCCTCGGCGAGTGCCTCCGGGTCGCTTTGGCGTAGCGGGTGGATATACGGCCGGATCTGATCGGGCACGACCGTCACCATGTCTCGCGGCAGCTCGAGGTAGACTGGCCGCTTGAGGCGGTGGGCCGTGTCGAGCAACTCGTCGATATCACGGAAGGCCGTGACCGGATCGGCAAGCTCGAGGCTCGCCGCGCAAAGCTTTTCAAAAACGTCCCGCTGCGTGCGCCACTCGCGGACACGATGGTGGAGCAGCGGATCGCCTCCGCGCTCGGCCACACCGGGCGCGCCCGAGATCATGATGACGGGGCTTTTTTCGGCGTACGCACCAGCGATGGAGTTGGCGACGCTCAGGCCCCCCACGCCATAGGTCACGCAGACGGCCCCCATGCCTTGAACGCGGGCATAGGCATCGGCCGCGAAGCCGGCACAGTCTTCGCGGGTGCAGTTCACCATCTCGAGCGGCGAGTGCTCGACCATGCTGTAGAAGGTGAGGATGTAGTCGCCAGGCACGCCGAAGACATGCCGCAGGCCGTAGTCGGAGAGCCGGCGAATGAGGTATTGCCCAATCGACAGGCCCGTCACGCTTTCGGGCCGCTGGGGGGCCGGACGCACGACCGGCGGGCCTACGAGGCCATTGTCGAGGCTCGCACCGAGGACGATTGCCATCGCATCATCTCCCCTTGGTTAACCGTCGCTGCCGGACGGCGAGCATCGTCATCCAGAATCCCAGAAACGTTGCCACACAGACAAGCACGACGACCGCCCGACGCGGGTCATGGTTGAACTGCCAGGCCCCCACGGCATGAAAGATGCCCCATGCGATGATCGCGAGAACGATCCAGCGAATGATGGAGACGCGATCGCGTGGCGTCTCCGATTGGGTATCACTCTCGGGAGTCGGTGGGGCGTGCGAATTCATCCGTGCATTCTATGCCGCAGGGCCCATCCCCGGGCAACGCGGTCTACATCGCGACACCGGCATGCCCGCTGGCTCTGCAGGCAGGATGGATCGCTACTTGCTCGAGAGCGTCGCCTGGCCGCCGCTCTGCTTTGCGATCACGTCACTCGTGAGGGAGCTGCGGGCGGCCTGCGCGGCGGCCGAGTCGGCCTGGTGTTTCACAAACGCATCGAGGAACGCGAGCACTGTCGACGATGTGATCGCGGCCACCATCGCGGCATCCCCGGGCTTCTCTCCCAGAAACACCGCGGCCGACCGTCCCTGATACGAACTGTGAGTCGCCCCCTCGATCCAGAGAAGAAACGTACGGGGCTCGCCCTTGCTCGCGGGAGCGTATTCGAACGGATGGCGCCGCGAAGCCGGGGTTTCGCTGCCGACGCGGGCAGTGTCCCGCGACCCTGTGATGACCAGCATCGGCTTGTCGATCGCCGCCCAGCTCTCCTCGGTCAAGAGCCGATTCTTGAGGCCTTGCCCTGAAATCACGACCGCCGCCTTCACGCGCGGATCAGCGACGCTCTCGACGCCGCCGAGGAGACGGGTTCGCACCTTCGCGCCAATGACCATCTGCGTGGTCAGTGCCCCCGCGGAGTGGCCTGCCATGGCGATTGCGTCCCGCGAGAGCGTGGCCCCGGCCGTCGTGAGATCGGGCGTCTTGGTCTCGATCACCGGGATGGCATCGATGATCCGCTTGATGTCGTCCACCCGCTCAAACACCTTCACATTGCGGACATAGTCGGCCGGGTTTGAAAGGATCTCGCGACCGGCTTCCTCCCCCTGCTCGCGGCGAAGTTTCACGGAGTCGGAATGGGTAGGAAGGATGACGACATAGCCATGCGAGGCAAGCCGATCGGCGAGATCGCCAAAGGCTTCGGACGAGCCACCCATGCCGTGACTGAAGATGACCAGCGGCAGCGGGCCCTTCGCATCGACGGGGTAGCGAACCTTGATCGAAATGTCTCGTGACGACTCACCTCGGGCCGGCGCGTCGGCACGCGTGAGCTCGAGATCGACGGCCGATGTTCTGAGAGGCCCATTCGAAGGCTCATCGAACAGGGCAAAACAGGGCGTTGCCAGGAGGCTCGCGGCCATGCACGCTCCTGCAAGGAAGGCCAACCGAATGACCGTGTGCGCGACGGCATGACGGCCGCGGCACGAGAGACCGTGCGCATCCATGACAGGCTCCTCGGAAGGCTGATCGCAATTGCCGATACCCTACCGCACTGCGGGTCTCCGGCGGAACGTGTATTCGCTCGCGGACGTCGTGGAGGACCGTGCCGAGCCCCAAACGCTGGCCCACCGTCCAGGCACTGTGCCATTGAGGAAGGCCCTGGCGGAACGGTACGCTCGCGGCCATGACTGAAACCCAGCCTGCCAAGCCGCGCCGATCCATGGCAGCGTTTGATCTCCCTGCGTGGGGGCTCGCGGCGGCGACGCTCGCGGGCTTTGCCGGTCGCTGGCACTGGCTTCTCGATCTGGCCAGCCACTTCCGCTGGTACCTCCTGCTCACCACGCTCGTGTGGTTCGCGGTCACCACGCGGCGACGAAGCCGGCTTGCGACGGCATGCCTCGTGATCGCGGTGGGCGCGAACGTCTGGGCGATCTTGCCGTACTGGCTCCCAGCCACTGGCACCATCGCGACGGGCGATCGGCTCACGATCGTGTCGCTCAACGTCTTGATTCACAATTCTGACAAGGCGCGCGGGATGGCCTACCTGCGGCAGCGCGACGCCGATGTCGTGGTGCTCCTGGAGGTGGATGACGCCTGGGCCGATGCGATCGCCGACCTGGAGCCGCTCTATCCGTATCGTGTCGTCGAGCCGCGCCGCGATCCATTTGGGATTGCGGTCCTCTCGAAGCTGCCGCTGAATGCACCACGGGTGGAGACGCTTGCCGACGGGTCGCCCGTCGTGATCACGGGCCTGCCGCTGGGCAAGGCTGGCTGCCTGCTGGTGGCGGCGCATCCGCTCGCGCCGATTTCCGCAGACTGGTCGGCCCGTCGCGATGCCCAGCTTGCCGCGATGGGTGAGCTGGCTGGCGACGAGCGGCGGCCGGTGATCGTGGCCGGCGATCTCAACACCACGCCCTGGGGATTCGGATTTCGACAACTCGTGGCCCCACGCGGGCTCCGCGATTCGGCACGTGGCCGTGGCGTGCAGAGCACGTGGCACGCTCGCCACTGGGCTCCGCGCATTCCGATCGATCACATCGTCGTGTCGCCCGAGATCAGTGTGGGGTCACGCACCGTCGGTCCCGACGTGGGTTCCGATCACCTCCCCATCGAGGCCACGCTCGTCGTACCGTAGCCCGCTGCGAGGGGTTGCCCGTGCCGTGTCGCCGGACGCTTCCTTCGGGCATCCTGCCCTTCGGTCGCTCGGTGTAGCCTTC
>CAYZHH010000200.1:0-7055 GCA_964478275.1 uncultured Candidatus Kuenenia sp. | reverse complement strand
CGTGAACGCTTCCTGGGGAACGTCGCTCCTGTGGCCACCACAAAACTGAATCTTCCTGGGCCCGCGGAACGTACGGCGGCGCTCAAAGCTCGTCGGCAGTTGAAAATGGCTCGCTCCGCCCATGCCTACGTGCGGGGCAACACGAAGAACTTTTACGACTGGCTCGAGGAGAGCATCGGCAAGTCGGTTCCCGATGGCCCAGCGATTTGGATCTGCGGTGACTGCCACGCGGGCAATATCGGCCCCATCGCAAGCGCCAAGGGTACGGTCTCCATCCAGATCCGTGACCTCGATCAGACCGTCGTCGGCAACCCCGCCCACGATCTCATTCGGCTCAGTCTTTCGATGGCCAGCGCCGCCCGAGGCTCCGACCTCCCCGGCGTGACGACAGCGCGGATGATCGCACAGATTGTCGAGGGCTCTGAGGCGAGCTTTGCACCGACTGCCGACGCCGAAGACGAGTTGCCGGTAGTCGTGTAGAAGGCCGTGAAAGCGGCTCACAAACGAACATGGAAAGACCTGGCCAAGGCGCGGATCGAGGACACGAAGCCCACGATCCCGCTGGGGAAGAACTTCTGGCCCCTCTCCGATGAGGAGCGCGACGCCGTAGTCGCGCTCTTCGCGACCGACGCTGGCCGGCGGCTCGTCACGGCCATGCGATCCCGCGAGGACGACGCCGAGATCGAGGTGGTCGATGCGGCCTACTGGGCGAAGGGATGCAGTTCGCTCGGCCTGCTTCGCTGTGCGGCGCTTGTGAATGTCGGTGGCAAGAAGGGCGAGACATGTCTCATCGACGTTAAAGAGGCGGTGCCAGCCCTCGCTCCGCGGAACACCGCCGCCGCTACGCCGTCGAGGCCGTCCAGCCCGTCTCTGCCTAACAACGGTGGCGGCCACGTATGGATGCCTCAGTCTGGGAGGCGCATCACGCGGATGGCACGGTAGTGGACTTCGCTCTCTGGATCATGAGCCTGGATCGCGAATGTGCCTGACGAGAGCTTGCGGCCATCCTTGATGGCGTCAGCGTTTTCGACGTGATCGACGATCGTCTTGCCGTTCACTTTGATGACGATGTGGTTGCCCTTCACGATCACCTCTTCGGTAAACCATTCGCCGTCTTTGGCCGGGGCTTCAAGATTCTTCACCACGTTGTAAAGGCTGCCGGTGCGGACAGGGTCGCCGGAGGAGTTGTTCACCTGGGCCTCGTGGCCGTGAGCCGGCCAGCCTTTTTCCTGGTAGTGCGTATGGAAATAGATTCCCGAATTGGCCTTCGGCTTGGTGAGCACTTCTGCCATCAGATGAAAATTCTTGAACTCGGGTGCGTTGTCAGGATCGGCACCAACATAGAAGAGATGGCTTCGTGGGCCGCGGCAGACCAACTCGCCATCGACCACCTTCCAACTCTCGGCGTTCTCGCTCGCCTTCCATCCGGCGAGGCTCTTGCCGTCAAACAGCTCGTCAAAACCGGGGTAGGAGGCCGAAGCGCTCGCCGCAACCACGGCAACCAGCACAACGACAATGGTTCTGGCAAACGGCAGACAAATGGCGTGCATCAGGAAATGTCCTCTGAGTGATTCCGAAGGGTATAAACAGCAGATTGTAGTGAAGCTTTCAGGGACGAACAGAATGCCGCGGGAATGGATGGCGATCGAGGAGCGGGTGCCCGGGGCGAGCGGGGCCGTGCGGCAGATCGCCTCGCCCGATGACACCGCGACGACGCCATCGCGGCTCATTCAGTCGATCGTCGAGGCCATTGCTACCTCGCCACGGAGCCCGGCCTGGCTCGTCGCCCCGGCCCGCCGTGTTGCGAGGCAGTGGATCGACCAGATCGCGCTGGGCGGAACGCCCGTCTTCAATCTTCATGGCACCACGCCGTCGGCACTCTCCTACGACCTCGCCGCGGCCGTGCTTGCCGCGAACGGCCGTCGGGTCGCCTCGCCTCGGGCTTCGCTGGTGCTCCTCGAAAAGGTGCTCGTGAAGGCAGACCTCGCCGGAAGGCTCCGCTACTTTCACCGGCCCCGCTCGTACGCCCGGCTCGCCGAGCGGATGTTCAAAAGTGTTTCCGCCATCCGCCTGGCCGGCCTTACCGCTGAAGACGTTCGCGATCGACCGGGCTTCGGGATCACAGCAAAGGGGCAGGACATCGCACACGTGCTCGAGGCGTATGCCGCTGAGCTCGCGACCGCGGTGCTCGTCGATGCCGCCGACGTTGCTGCCGTAGCGATCGAGGAAGTGACGGCCGGCCGTCTTTCGCCAGGGCTGGATCGCATCCTTGTGCCGGCCGGAATCGACCTCACGCCCCTCGAGCGGCAACTCTTCGCCGCGCTTGGCGACCGCGTGCAGGCGCTGGCGATCGACCCCGAGCCGCAGGCCTTCGAAGACCCAAAGAAGGCGCCGTCGCTCCATTTCTTCAGGGCGATTGGCGAGGTGAACGAGGTCCGTGGTGTCCTGCGCCGCTGCCTTGCCGACGGCCTTCCCCTCGACACGGTGGAGCTGCTTCACACCGATGCCGCTACGTATCCGTCACTCGTTCAAGAGGTGCTCGCCACCCTTACCGATGCCGCCTCCGATCCGTCTGCGCCGGCGATCGACCTTCCGGTTACGTTCGCCGAAGGACTGCCGATTCGTGGCTCACGACCGGCACGAGCACTCTCGGCATGGCTCGCATGGCGAGCCGAAGGACATCCCCAGTGGCGGCTCATACGGATGGTCCGCGACGGGCTGCTCAACCAGATAACGGCAGGAGACGGCAACGGCGAGCCGCTTGCCGACGCCGAAGGTACGAGCGATGGTGAAGTGACGCAGGCCCGACTTGTGAGTGAACTGCGTCGGCTGCGGGTCGGCTTCGATCTCGTCGGAATGCCGAGCATGATCCGGGCTGCGATCGCGGAGGTGGAGGCGCTCCCGCTCACCGCGTTCCAGAGCCACAGCCGTGATCCCGACGACGATAGCGAGTTTGACGAGGCGGCTGCCGAACGAAAACGCGGCCAGCGAGTCTCCGCACTCGACGCCCTCGCTTCCATCGCCGATCACCTCGTTGCGTGCGAGCCGCCTCCCAACGCGACGGCTGTCGAGGTGGTGGCGAAGGCGCGATCGTTTCTCGAAAACCTCGCGGCATCGCCGGGCCAGTTCGACAACAACGCCAAGAACCGACTCCTCGCCGAGATCACCGACACCCAGCGTTGGCTCAAAGCGCACCCCGACGCGACCCCGCGGGAAACGCTCACCTGGCTCCAGAGCCTCACCGAATCGCTCGTCGTGATGGGCAGTGGCCCACAACCCGGCTGCCTGCACGTCGCCTCGGTCGCCTCCGGCGGTCACTCCGGGCGACGTCACACCTTCATCGTCGGCCTCGATGAAACCCGGTTCCCGGGACCTGGCACGTCCGATCCCGTCCTCCCCGACGCCGACCGCGCGATGCTCTCGGACGACCTCGAAATCGCCGCGAGCGCCGCCGCCAAGGCACGCACCGAGTTCTGGCGATTGCTCGGTCGCCTGCGAGGCAACGTCCACCTAGCGTACTCCTGCCGCGACCTCGTCGAGCAATCAGAACGCTTTCCAAGCCCACTCCTCATCGAGGCCTTTCGTCGCCATACCCTGAACCCCCACGCCACCCTCGACGATTTTCTTGTTGGGATCGAAAGCCAGGCTGTCGCCGATGGTGCTCATGGGATCGGAGCGGATGCAGACTCGTTTGTCACACGAGATCCGGCCACGGCTTTGAACGATTCGGAACGGTGGCTCGCGATGCTCGGCGAAGATCCATCTATGCCTGCGGTTCGACACGCGATCGAGGCCCACAGCGCTCGGCTCGCGCGGGGACTCGATGCCGAAGAGGCCCGACGATCGACTGCCTTCACGCCGTGGGACGGCCTTGTCCCCGCCGCGGGCCCAAGCCTCGATCCCACAAGCCCGCACGGCCGCGTCGCCTCGGCCCACAGTCTCGAATCTCTCGGCGCCTGCCCGCGACGGTTCTTCTTTTCGTACGGGCTCGGTGTCGAGCCGCTCGACACGCTTGAGCCCGAAGCCGATCGTTGGCTCGATCCCATGGAGCATGGCAGTGTCCTCCACACGGTGCTCGAGCGGTTCATGCAGCCGTTCCGCTACACGGGCGCTGGCCGACCGGCGGATGGGCCGCGGCCGGTCTTCGACCTCCACGAGGGTCAGCTCCTCGCCATCCTTGACGCCGTTCTCGAATCCAAACGGCTCGAAAAACCAACGAACGACGAGACGTCCGTCGCCATGAGCCGTCGGGCGCTGGCCGACGCGCTGCGGACTTTCCTCAAGGCCGAAGAAGAGTATTGCGAACGGACAGGCTCGAGGCCTGTCGCCCTGGAAGCGGCGATCGGCTTCGGCCACGACAGGAATGCCACGGCGTTTGACCGGCGAGAGCCTGTTTCACTGCCACTGCCCGGCGGCAACTCCCTTCGCCTACGGGGCTTCGTCGATCGCATCGACATCGACGGCAGCGCCAGCGTCGAACATGGCTATGTGGTCATCGACTACAAGAGCGGTCGATCGTCCCGGTTCAAGAAGAGTGGGACGGACCGGATGGCGGTCTTCGACAAGGGCCGCCGACTCCAGCACGGCCTCTATGTGATGATGGTCCGGCATGTGGCCCGTGAGCGCATGAGCAAGGCCGCCGATGTCACGCAGTTCGCATACGTCTTCCCTGGTGCCGACACCCACGGCGAGCGGGTGGCTTGGACGGCCGACGACCTCGCCAACATCGACTCGCTCGTGGGTAGTCTTTGCCGGATCGCGGCCGCCGGTACGTTCCTGCCAACGACCGACGCGAACGACTGCCGGTTCTGCGACTTTCTCGATGTCTGCGGCGCCCCGGCCGCGACCGTCCGCGATTCGAGCCGAAAACTGGAGAACGACGATGGGCGGTACGGGCCTCGTGCCACCGACTCCAAGACGCTTGCCGAGCTCTTCGAGGGCATCCGCGAGGCCAAGACCCCGGCGCCGGCTGCCGCGATTTCGCGCCCGAAGCCACAGGCATTCGAGGTGACCGCGGAGGAGCAGCCCGGCAGGCCTGGCGACGCCGACGCTCGGCAGGCGGTCAAGACCGAGCTTCACACGAGCATGCTCGTCGAGGCTTCGGCCGGCACCGGAAAGACCACCTGCATGGTGGACCGAATGACGGCGCTTGTCCGCACGGGCACCGCCACGGTCGGGCAGATTGCCGCGATCACGTTCACGAAGAAGGCGGCGGCCGAGCTGGCCCGCCGGTTCCGCGAGCGGCTCGAGAAAGACTCGGCGGCGAGCTCGCTCGATGTGGCCGAACGGAAGCGGCTCCAGGAGGCGCTTGCCGAGATCGATTCCGCCGCGATCGGCACGGTCCACTCCTTCTGCGGTCGACTCCTCCGGGAGCGGCCGATCGAGGCGGGGCTCGATCCCGCCGTCGACACGATGGATGCGGCCGCCGAGCAGGTGCTCCGTGGCCGCGCCTGGCGAGAGTTTTGTGAGCTGACAATCCGCGATGAATCGCTCGCCGAGCACCGCAGGTCACTCGAAGAGGCTGGCATAGCGCTCTCCGACGTGCGTGCTGCATTCGATTCGTTCGTAGCCAATGCCGATGTCCGCATCTGGCCGCACGATCCGGTAGACCCACCCGATGTCCGCGACCTCATGAGTCAGGTGGGCGGCGAGATCGATGACCTGCTCCGCGATGTGTTCATGCCCTGGAGCGAGCGGGCCGCGACCGATCGCCTCATGGAGCGTCTCGAGGGAGTCCTTCGGGCCTACCGCACGCGACTCGACGATTCACCCGCGGCGCTCTTCAGGGCTGCCGAGCAGCTCGAGGGGAATTGCCCAAAGGTTGTTCAGTCGCTCTGGCTCCCAGGCCCATCCACCAAGGCACATCGGGCACTCCAAAAGGAGCGTGTTGAGGAGATCACCGCCTGGTGGGCGAGCGTTGTGGATCGCGTGCGTGGGCCGCTCACTCAGTGGCGAGCCTACCGCTACCAGTTCGTGATCCCGCTCTTGGAAGCCGCTCGAGATCACTACGAGCAACTCCGGCTCGACGAGGGGCTCCTCTCGTT
This sequence comes from uncultured Candidatus Kuenenia sp., assembly GCA_964478275.1. Lineage (GTDB taxonomy): Bacteria > Planctomycetota > Planctomycetia > Pirellulales > UBA1268 > QWPN01. The sequence goes on along the minus strand of CAYZHH010000200.1, from coordinate 1,011 downwards.
TCACGACCTGCTCGACCGTACCGCGCGGCTTCTCCGTGAGCGAACAGACGTCCGCGCGGGCTTTGCGAAGCGGCATCCATTTCTCCTGGTGGATGAGTTTCAAGACACCGATCCGCTCCAGGCTGAGATCCTGTTGCTCCTTGCGGCTGACGATTCCGACGCCACGGACTGGCGTTTGACGCGAATCAGGCCTGGGAGCCTTTTTGTCGTGGGCGACCCCAAGCAGTCGATCTACCGTTTCCGACGGGCCGACATCGACACCTTTGAGTTTGTGAAGGCGCGGATTGAGGCCTCTGGCGGCCGCATTCTTCACTTCAACACGAACTTCCGTACGAGCCGTGATCTCGTCGACTGGGTCAATGACCAGTTCGCCGATCGCTTTGCCACGCACCGGCCTCCGAGCGGCGAGAAGTTTGGGCCGGCGTTCATCGGCAGCGAAGCAGGCCGTGGGACCGTGGCACCGGGATGCCTCACCGGCCTGCGGCAGTTGCGGGTGCCGAGGTTTGGTGTGAAGGCCGAGGCGGAAGCAGTCGCGTGCTTCATCCGCCGGGCGATCGATCACGGGCTCACCGTGCCGCGAGCCTCGACGGATGTGTCCCCCGCCTGTCGCCCAGAAGATTTTATGATTGTGACCTGGGATACCGGCGAACTTTCGACCTATGCGGAAGCCTTGAGTGCGGTCGGCCTGCCCTGTGAAGTGACAGGGCGCAAGGGACCAAATAGCAAAGACGCTCTCTCGCTGCTTCAGCTCTGCCTGCGGGTGGTGGCCGATGCTGACGACGCCGTGGCGGCGCTTGCCATTCTGCGCGGACCGGTGTTTGGGTTCAGCGACGCTGATCTTTACGCCTTCCGTCAGGCCGGTGGCACGATCGACGGACGGCTTCGCGTGCCGGCGGGTCTCGCTGACAAGGCTCTCGCTTCGCGCTGTCTCGATGCCTCGAGCACTTTCAGCGGGTGGCGTCGGCTGGCCGGTTCGCTGCCACTCGTGGCCGCGCTCGAGCGGATCGTGGA
>CAYZHH010000199.1:0-7067 GCA_964478275.1 uncultured Candidatus Kuenenia sp. | reverse complement strand
GTCGAAGACCCGAGACAGCATCTCCTGGGGAATGCCCGCTCCGTCGTCACAAACGCGGACCACGGCCGCCTCATCCTCTCTCGCCATCGTTAGTCGAATGTGCCCACCTTCGGGCGTGTACTTGGCGGCGTTGGTGAGCAGGTTAGATACCACTTGGGCTAGCCGGGTGGGGTCGCCACTCACCCACAACGGCTCGGCGGACGGCGCGACCTCGAGATGGTGCTTGCGGGCCTCGATGAGCAGGTGGCTGAACTCGACGGCTGTCGGAATGACCTTCCGCAGGTCAATCGACTCCCGGCGGAGCATAAGCTTGCCGCAGCGGACGCGCGTCAAGTCGAGAAGGTCTTCGACCAAACGGGCCATGTGCGCGGTCTGGCGTTCGATTGAGCCCGCGGCCCTTTGGCGGGCAGCGGCGTCAATCTGAGGGGATTGCAGGATATGGGCCACGTAGCCGAGGACATTCAAGGGATTGCGCAGCTCATGCGCGACCGCCGACAGGAATTGGTCCTTCTGCCGGTCGGCCTCTTCCAGATCTCGCGACCGCGCGCGCAATTCGTCCTCCAGCCGCCGGTGGTCGGTCATGTCGCGGATGGCACTGGCTATGAGTCCCCCCGTCTCGTTAGGCAGGGGGCTGAGCGAGATGTCGATGGGGAATTCGCGGCCGTCCTTCCGCAAGCCGATCAGGTCGAGGCCGCGGCCCATTGGCCGCGGATGCATGTCGTCGGAGTACACCTGGCGATGCGCGACGTGCGAGCCGCGAAAGCGTTCCGGCATAAGCACTTCAAGGGGGCGGCCGAGTAACTCCACACGGGTGTAGCCGAAGAGCCGCTCCGCTTGGCTGTTGACCTGGACGATCACACCGCCCCCGTCGACGATCACGACCGCGTCCGGGGCAGATTCGAGAAAGCCGTGGAAGAGCCGCTCGGGCCAACCGGCGAGGGGCATCGGTCCAGCGGGCGAGTGTTCAATGCCGATCACAATGCGACTTGCCTCCATGTCGGTCATTCAGGTAGTCGATGCCCGTAGATGTCGTGATTGTATCTCTGGAGTGCGAGATGTCGTTTCTCCGCCGCCGAACGGCCGAGCTGATCAGTTGCGGACCCACGATTCACAATACCGCTGGACCGGACTCCGCAATCTGATCCAGCGATTGGTTTGTCTTGCTCCCGTCGAAACTGGAATTTTCGCGGTGAGGGGTTAGCCTACCCTTTCCCTCGGAGGATTCCATCCTATGTCCCAGCCAATCCAGAAGCGCAAGCGGCTCTCCGGCCTTGAGAAGCGCATTCATGATCCGCAAGGCGCGAGGGATCGTGGCTCTGCTGCACGCAATGTCGAGTACGTGCACTCCTTCCTGTGCCTCGGGATAAATGAGCCCATCATTTCGACTCCACTTGCCAGACTTGGCAGCAGAAAGGGCATCGCGCGTGCGGGCCACCAACGGATGCGGTGATCGTAGCGAATCACGGATTTCAATCGGGTCGGCCTGGCATTCAGTCTCGTAGAGATCGCGGATCTGGGAATCGAAGAAACCTTCGTCTTCCTCTTTATTCGCGTCGTTCGGCGAGAACACGATCTTTTGGAGTCGCTGGTTGTCGCACCGCGGGAGCGGTGTGCGTTTCACGCTGCCGCCGGCAGCCTTCTTTGCCCAGTAGCCGTACGAGGGCCTCGGGATATCGAACCGCTTACAGGTCTTCGCCAAGCCTACGTCGGACAGCCCGAACCGCTTGCAGAGATGCCGCGTTGGCGTCCCCCAGACGAGCTCATAGAGTTCCTGACGAGTGATCTCGACTGTAGTCATCGTTGGATGCCGAATTGGCCCTCCGGAGAGCGAATGGCTCGTGCTTCGACTTCTGCGCAGTCAGCGACAGGCTGGGCTTGGCTGTTCCAAGCCACACCAACTAAATCTAGACGAACGGACTTTCTGCGCCCCTTTTAGTGGCCATCCGGCCGGCAACACGAACTCGGGTTTTCGTCATGCCGCGCGAATTGCCGATGCATCCACAACCGCAGGGCTCAATCTGCTCTCGCGGCAGCGGCACTTGGTCGTACTGCTCCCAGCCCCCCGGCATCCAGGACCGAATAAGAGGATTCTTCCACCCAGTACCCCCCACGTGGTGGCCGGTTTTGGGCGCCGATGAGTGGCTGGTTTTGGCGCGCCGAATGACAGCGAGTGCGTCGGCCTTCGCTATGTTCACCTCCCGGAACTGGGCATCTGTGTTGCGGAGGTGATCGAGCGATGCGGCATGGCGCCGCTCACGGCCGTCCATCTTTGATGAGCCATGGAAAAGGAGCGGATTCTCATCACGTTCAAGACGTATCCGCGGCTTTCGAAGACGTACGGTGAAACCGTCTGCACCGCCGGCCTTCGCGAAGACGGATCATGGATTCGGCTGTACCCCGTGCCGTTTCGACGGCTCGATGAAAGTCAACAGCACAGCAAGTATGAGACTCGCATGGTTTCCCGCGTATAATCGGATTCGACCCGGAGAGCCTTCATGACAACGGTCCAGATCACGCTTCCTGACTCTCTCGCAAAAGAGGCCACCGCCGAGGGCTTGCTCGAGCCCGGCTCAATCGAGGCGATCCTGCGAGAACGACTCGCGGCAACCCGTGTCGCGAAGATGCAAGCAACTCGCGAGAAGCTCGCTGCAGCTGGTCCTTCTCCCATGACGGTCGAGGAGATCGAAGCCGAGATACAGGCGTATCGTGCGGAGCGGCGTCGTGCGGCTGGTGCTTGACACGAACACCGCCGTATCCGGCCTCATCTGGGGCGGAGTGCCGGGGCGATTGATCGACGCGGCCGCGGCCGGCAAGGTAGAGATCATCGCGAGTCTCCCGCTCTTGGACGAGTTGCAAGACGTTCTGTTTCGAAGGAAGTTCGCCGGCCGTCTTGCCGAGCGAGATGCCAGTGCAGGCGACTTGTTCGAGGGATATGCGGCCCTCGTTCGGCTCGTCACGCCTGCTGACATCGGACACGTGATTCTCGCCGACCCCGATGACGACATCGTGCTCGCGACGGCCATCGCTGGCGATGCCGACGTGATCGTCTCGGGTGATGCACATCTCCTCGGGATCGGCGAGTTTCGTGGGATGCCGATCATCACGCCCGCTGCCGCTACGAGGCGGCTGGCGGTGTGACCGGTAGGTCTGTTGACGGCGGTCAAAAACGGCGGCGCGGGGCCACAGCCCCATCCCATCCTCCTTTCAGAGAGAGGCACAGGAGTGCACAGCGACATGGCGAAGCGGACTGAGATTCGGCGCGAGATGCTGACCGGCGCGCTCAGCAATCGCACCGCGACCGGATTTGTTCGTCGGCGTCTGTGATGGTGAAGGTGGCACTCATCCCTGATTCCCGTACCGCACCCCAAGCCACACGGTCGGTTCATCCGGCGTCGTCCAATCGACTCGGTGCTTTCGAAACGCCGCAATGTTGATGAAATCACCGGGCTGCATCGCGATCATCCCGTCCTCGAACTCGATCCTTGCCGCTCCCTTTAAGACGATCACCCATTCGTGCTGGGGTTGGTCGTACCAGAAGTCTGCACCTGAAGCGTGACCGTGCGAGGGTGCCGTTGACCGCCATGTTGTTTCGCCCTGCTGGTTTACTCCGCCCAGTGGTGCAGAAACTTCTCCCACTCCGCCGCCTGTCGTTCCTCATCACCATGCACGCTGGCGATCCAGGCGCGGTGGAACGCGGAGCCAGCCAGGGGAAGCCTGCGGCTAGAGGGCGTTCGCAACGCCAGGAGCGGATCTTCCTCGGGCGGAGTGCGCCGCTGGACCTTGTCCACCAGGTCGGCGAAGCGGGCTTCGAGAAAGTGCGGTGTGCCGGCCCCCGCAGGCTGGTGCAGCGAACGCGGCGTGCCAAACTCGATTACCGGCCTGTCATCGGTGTTGAGCGGGTACTGCGCGAACAAATCGGCCGCCCGCGTGAGATTGCCACCGTAGAAGAGCAGGACGGTCTCCTCATTGATCGGGAGCATGAGCTGATGCATGTCGAGATGCGTCGCTCCTTCCAACGCGTGAAGTTTCGCGTCTTTGAAATCGAGTGGGCAACCGGGTAAAGGCGTGGCATCCGCATGGCCCACCATCGCCGCAATTTCCGCGCCCGGCTGGAAGTTCCCTCGCCACAGGCTTACCTGCGGGAAGACGGCCAGCATCGTCCGCGCGATCACGCCGAATTCCTGTTCGGACATCTGATAGAGCGGCAGCCACTGAACGAAGACACCGCCAGGCTCGAGCCGCTCCCGCACAACATGAAAATGTTCGCGGCTGTAGAGGTTGCCTGTGCCTCGGCGGTAGGGCAGGAACAAATCCGCATTGATCATCGAGTAGCGGTCGCGGCTCGCCAGCAACTGGTTGCGTCCATCGCCAATGATCACGCGCGCCCGCGGGTCTCGGTACAGCCCATTGGTGGGATCGAATTCTCCCTCCCGGCCGGTGAAATATTTTTTCGATGCGGCCACCACGTTGGCCGACAGCTCACAGGCGACGACTTTGTTGACGTGCTTGAATGCATCGCGGCTCAACGCCTCGCCCGCCGTAATGCCGGTGCCCATGCCGAGGAAGAACACGCTCTCGGTCGCGGGATAGGCGAGCAGGGGGATGCGCGCCTGGTAGATCTGCGGGCCGTACGCGGCGGTGGAACCGAGGCTGTAGTGCGAGTTGATCTTGATGCTCAGGTCATTTTGGAAAGTCCTCACCACCGTGACGGTGCAGTCGCTGCCTTCCCAGGTCTCGAGCACCGTTTCCTTGCCACCTATGGGGTCGATGCTCACCGGCGCGGGCAGTTGGTTCGGGCTCAGCCACGTGAAGACGAGAAGCAGCATCACCACCGCGGCCACCCGGGCGATGACCGCGGCAGCCTTGCCATCGGCCGGTGTGAAGAACGCCAGCAGCAGATACACGGTGGCGATGAGCTGGATAGAGCCCCACACCCCCAGCCATTCCAAAAGTAGAAAACCGGCGGCCAGCGAGCCGAGGATCGCGCCCAGCGTGTTCACCGCGGCGAGCCGGCCGATGCTTGTGCCGGCATGCGAGAGGAAGGCCTCCTCGCTTTTCATCAAAAACGGAAACACCGTACCCAGCACCAAACAGGCAGGCCCGATCGTGGCGAAGCCCGTGGCGAACAGCCGCAGCACATATGTCGCGAAGGAAAAATCGGTCTCCAGCATGCTCATGCCGTGCGTCAGGCTCACGAAACCGAGCGGCGTGAAGCCCACGGCGATGCCGCCCAAAACAATCAGCCACACGAGCACCTGCGAAGGTGCGACCCTGGCGCGGGCCAGCCGTGCTGCGAGCCACGCGCCTAGCGACAGACACGCGAGCACCACGATCAAGACTGTGGCGAAGCTATAGACGGAATTCTCGTGCACCTGCGCCAGCATGCGAGTCCACACCACTTCCAACGCCAGCAGGTTGAACCCAGAAACAAAGGCCAGGCCGAAGATAAGCGGACGCGGGATTGTCACTTGTGCCGCCGCGGCGGAGCTCGCCTTCTGTTTCTTCGTCCCACGCCTCGGATTCTCCAAGTCCGCCATGGTCCATTCGCATCGCGAGAGCCACACCGCGAGCAAGGCGGCCATCAGGGAGACCGCCATCGCCGCGAGGCACGTCATGCGGAAGCCCAACAACCAGATCAGCAGGAAGGCGGTGGCGAAGGCACCAGCGGCGGCGCCGATCGTATTGACCGCATACAACCGCGCCGTGGTGCTGCCAAACACGTTTTTGTTTGGAATGACCGCCTGCCCTACCACGGGCAGAGTGCCGCCCATGCAAAACGCGGCGGGAAAGACCATCAGCATGGTCCACGCAAACTTGAGCACGGTAAGCGGCAGGCCGCCGCCGTCCTTATCGCTGAGCATGGGATACAGGCTGGGCACGATGAAAGGGCCCATGAGGATCGCGATGCCGGCCATCGCGATACCTGCCTCCAACCACGCATACGTGCGAAAAGGGTTGGCAAGGTTCCGACAACGATGGCCCAAGTGCCAACTGCCCAACGACAGCCCGCCGAAAAACACCGCCAGTGTCAGCGCGGCAGCGTGCGAGGTGTTGCCGAACAAAAGCCCGATCTGCCGCACCCACAGGATCTGATAGACCAGGCAGGCGAAGCCGGAAAGACCCACCATCAACCAGAGGAGCGTCCGCGGGGGGCCGGCGATTTCGGCCCAGGCTGCACGCGAACGATCGTGGAGGGTGTCGCTGGCGATCAGTTCTGCCTCACATAGACGCGGCGGCTACTACGGGATCGGTGGCGTCATCATGCGGTCAAGGTGACGGTCGTCGGGGTGTAGGCAACGGCGAGGTTCACGCCGTTGAAGATAATCTTCGCGCCGTTGGGCAGGCCAGTGAATTGGCCGACGACCATACCGGTGGTCGAGACGATCGTGAAAACGTTGCCCGGAACTGGCGCGTATGCACCAGACAGGACGAGATTGACACCGGTGAGGTTGACCGTGCCGGCAACCTGGAACTGGTTGTATTGGGTATTGACCGTCGTGCCGTCGATGGCGATTCCAAGGTCCGATGCGAATGAGACGACGCTGGCCGTCGCATCGACGCCGGCGGTCAGCGGTTGGACCGAGCCCGAGCCGTTGGGATCGAGCAGCAGGGTGCCGCCGCCGGTATTGAACGAGCCGCCGCCAAAGACGACGTTGCCGCCGGAACGTAGTTCGACGTTCGTGGCACTGGCTCGTGCGATCGCGGCGCTGATTGTCATGTTGCCGCTGTCCGTGTCACCGATGATGAGCGTGCCAGCGGTGATCTGGTTCAGTTCGGCGCTGGTCAGGCCCAGGGTGAGCGGCTTGCCGCTGAGGACATCGGCCCCGCCGAGGTTGATCTGGGTGCCGGCAGTGCGGGTGCGAATCGTGGTTGTGCCAGCTCCGGAGTTGATCCCGCCGCTACCGGCGATGATGTTCACACTATCGGCGGTGATTGTGATGGCCGCGTTGCTGCCGGAGGTGATGGTACCCAAGCCTTGGCCTTGCAGCCTCACGGCTTCGCTATTGGAAGTGCCGGTGCCCTCGACCAGCACCGCTCCGCCGCTCGAGGTGATTTGCGAGCTCGCG
>CAYZHH010000198.1:2915-7106 GCA_964478275.1 uncultured Candidatus Kuenenia sp. | reverse complement strand
CGTGCTTGGCGCCGTTCGACACGACGACCTGGGCAGGCGTCACCACGAGGCCAGACCTTCTTGCATAGTCCTCGGCGACGGCCTTGCGGAGCGCCGGAATTCCGGCGGCTGGGGTGTATTTCGTGTGGCCCGCGGCGATCGCCACCTCGGCAGCCCGGCAGATATGCGGGGGCGTCGGAAAATCGGGCTCGCCGACGGAAAGGTCGATCACATCCACGCCGGCCGCCTTCATCGCCGAGGCCTTGGCGGCCATCGCGAGCGTCGCGGAGGGTTCGAGGGCCGCCATCCGGCGGGCCAACTTCAGGCTCGACGACTCCATGAAACCAATTGACTCCCAGGCTCCAGGCATGCCGCAAAGGCTATGGCCGCCGCGTGCAAGCGGGCGCTTTCTTGACGCAACCGACATACCGAAGAATGATACCAGCCCAAGGCTTGCGTCCAGCCGTCACTCCGTGCGGCGGCCATAGCCACCGCCACCGTCCGCCCTCCGGAGCCTCCGCATGCCATCTCGCCGCGTCGGAGCCTGGCTCATCGGGGCGAAGGGAGGCGTTGCCACGACGATGATGACGGGCCTCGCGGGGCTTGCCGCCCGGCGAGTCGAACCGATCGGCCTGGTCACGGAGACGCCGCCGTTTGCGCCCCTCAACCTCATCGACTTCCCCGACATCGTCGTGGGCGGCCACGACATCCGCTCCGGTCCCTTGGCCGCCGAGGCCTGGCGGATGTGGCGAGAGAGTCGAGCGATAACGCCCGAGCTCCTCGAAGGGGCCGCAGGTTTTTTTGCCGATGTTGAAACGCGGCTCAGGCCCGGCACGGTCGTTGGTTCAGGCGATCGCATCCGGGCCCTGGCCGACGAGGGTGCCGCGCTGGTCGTCGAGACTCCGCGCGAGGCCGTCGCGCGGGCGCGGGCCGACATCGAAGCATTCGCACGAACAGAGAAACTCGAGCGGGTGGTGGTCGTAAACCTCGCCTCGACCGAGCCGCCGCCCGAGCGGCCGATCCCGACCGATCCTTCCGAGCTCGACACCCTCCTCGACGATCCTGCCACATGCCCGCTCCCCACGAGCAGCCTGTATTTTCTGGCAGCCGTTGAAGCCGGAGCCGCCTACGTCAACTTCACGCCGTCAGCCGGCGGCACCCCTGCCGCGCTTCAGCAACTCGCTCTCGACCGGGGCATCCCCCACGCTGGCTGCGACGCCAAGACGGGCGAAACGCTCCTCAAGAGCGTGCTCGCCCCGATGTTCGCCGCCCGCAATCTCGACGTCATGAGCTGGGTGGGGCACAACATCTTCGGCAACATGGACGGCAAGGTCTTGGACGACCCGCGGAACAAGGCCGCGAAGGTCAAAAGCAAGGACCATCTCCTCGCTGCGATCCTAGGAAAACCCCCGCAGACGCATGTCTCGATCGAATACATCGAAAGCCTCGGCGATTGGAAAACAGCCTGGGATCACATCCATTTCCGAGGCTTCCTCGGCACGCCGATGACGATGCAGTTCACCTGGCAGGGATGCGATTCGATCCTTGCGGCGCCGCTCGCGCTCGATCTTGTGCGGCTGGTGGAACGAGCGGCACGCTCAGGCGCGATTGGGCCACTCGATTGGCTTGCATGCTTCTTCAAGAGTCCACTCGGAGTGACCGAGCAGGCCTTCGCGCCACAGGTCGGAATGCTCTTTGAGTGGGTGCGTCGGCAGACGGGTGGCTAAAAATATTCTTGTTTCCACCCTTGACAGTTTTCACGCGCATCAATCACAACTCTCTCCATCAACACTCGAACGGAGGTGAGTGATCATCTTCGAGCGTGCGTTGAAACGTCGTCCGCTCCCCACCTAGGAGCATCCTGGGGATGCGGATGTGAGATACGAGTTGGGATGCTCGTGTCAAGGAGCCGCTTACATGGCAAAGAAGAAGAAGAAGGCCGCCAAGAAGGTCGCCAAGAAGAAGAAGGGCCACGGCTGAGCCCGCCGTGCCGGGGGTAACTCTGGCACGGATGCTCATGTCCCTGGGGGTTCCATTCGTGGGGCCTCGGCGGCTCGCTTTGCGGGTCGCTTCCTTCGTTCCGACCTTCTGTGATCCGGTGGTCTTCGGGCCGCCGGGATGACCGGTCGGGGCGTTCACGCTCAGACGAGAAAGGCCGGCCCGGGCCCTTGGGCGCCCGGGCCGGCCTCGTCTGTTTTTACGCGACGCGGGCCATCCATGGCCCCGCTGCGCTTGCCGGCCTCCGGCCGGGGGTGGCGACGCATCCAGCGTCGCAGTCTTCCTTCAGGGTCGGCGGGGCATCCATGCCCCCGGCGACCCTTGCCGGGCCTCCGGCCGGCCGGTCGCACCTCCGGGCTTCCGTGCTCGTACGTCTTATGGTGTGGTGGGCCCGAGCAGCCGGGGCGCCGCCTTACGGCCGGAGCTGACCCGGCCCTCTGGGCCTGGATCCGCCCTTACATCCCTGCCTGCAATGCGGGTTGTCGGTGATGTGGCATGGGCGGCCCCGAGCCTCCAGAAAGCGTCGCGCGCTCCCTCTATGATGGGCCGTCATGAAGCAAAATACGCAACCCTCTTCGACCCCCGGTGAATTCCTCCTGTGCGGCTGTCAGCCGGGTGCCGAGGCGGCGCTTCGTGAGCAGGCGGCGCGGGTCTTGCCGGGCGTGCGGCCGGGGGCTTGGCGACGGGGCGTCGTGACGTTTCGTCTGCCGGAGGGCTCGTCTCCATCGATGGATCGCCTCGCGGCCGATCTCGTCTTAGCACGCACGGTTGTCCATTCACTCGGGCAGGTCACGGGCGATGAGCCACAGGCGCTCGCGCGAGAAGCCGTGGCGCTTGTCAGAGCAAATGGCGCTGCGCCCCAAAACGTCCATGTCTGGAATCGCGTGATGCCGGTTGGCCCCGGTGCTGCAGAAGCGGCCCGGGCCACCATCGCGGCCCGCCGCGCGCTCCTCGAGGCACTCGGCCTCGAGGCGACCCATCCGGCAGAGGCAAGCCCCGGTGAACGTGTTCTCGACTGCGTCATCGATACGCCCATCCGCTGGTGGGTGGGCTGGCACAGCAGCGATTCCGTGTCCTCACGATGGCCCGGTGGCTTCCATCCTGCCGCAAGCGAGGCATTGCCCGAGGGCGTCGTGTCGGGGGCGTGGCTCAAGCTCGACGAGGCGATGCGCGTCTTCGAGATTCCCTTCGCGGCGGGCGAGCGCGCGATCGAGCTCGGCGCGTCACCGGGCGGAGCCTGCCAGCGGCTGCTTGAGGCCGGGCTTCATGTCGTGGGCGTTGATCCGGCCCTCGTCGATCCGGTCGTAGCCGCGCGGCCGCGGTTCACCCAGTGGCGAATGCGGGCCCGCGAGGTGCCGCTGGATCGTTTTCATGGCTGCGACTGGCTTGTGGCCGACATGAATATTGACCCCAAGAGCACGCTTGCCGCGCTCGGCCGTGTGGCAACGGCCCGGGGCGTGAGGCTTTCGGGCATCGTCGCTACGCTCAAGATTCCTGACTGGTCGCGTGCCGCCGAGCTTGCCGGCTGGCTCGACACGATCCGCTCCTGGGGCTTTGAGCCCCGGGCGCGACAACTCTCGACGTCGGGACGCGAGATTTCTGTTGTTGCCCTGCCGCGGGTTGGCGAGAATACGCCGCGTCAGGAAGGTCGTCCGGCAAAAAAAGTTAGCCCGCGGGGCAAGTCGGTTGGCGACTCAACCAAGAGGTCCCCTCGCCCCGTTGGCCGTCCGGTAAAACGCGTCAAAGGCTTTCCGTCGCGGCCTGCCAAACGTCCTCGGGCGGAGTGAGGCTGCCGGAGGCGAAGAGCATCTGACCTGCGGCGGTGTCGATGATGAGCCTGCCGTCGTCGGCAATGCCCTGACAGATACCGGTGTGCGAGTGTGGGCCGACGTGGATCGTGACCGTGCGGCCGGTGAGGCAGCACAGCGGCCGGTAGCGGGCGGCCAGGGTCGATGGGTCTGCCTCCATTTCCGCGAGCAGCTTCAAGAGGAGCGGCACGAACGTCGCGAGCAGTGCTTGGCGTGTGATAGGTCGACCAGTGAGGTCGGGCATCGTCGCGACGCGGTGCCGAATCGCCTCGGGCGCTGACGTGGCTGAGCCTGACGTATTGACGCCTACACCAAAAATGACGCGGCCGTGGGGGGCGGTCTCGACGAGAATGCCAGCGAGTTTTTTGGCCTCGACTTCGATGTCGTTGGGCCAGCGGACGGTTGC
>CAYZHH010000198.1:0-2905 GCA_964478275.1 uncultured Candidatus Kuenenia sp. | reverse complement strand
CGACGACAAGGCTCATCGCCAGGCTCCCCGGCGCCTGCCACCAGCCAGCGCCGCGGCGGCCTCGGCCTTTCACCTGGCGATCGGCGACCACCACGAGTGGCAGCAGCGACGCCCGGTCAGCGGCGAACTGCCGGGCCAGATCCATCGTCGAGCCAGCTTCGGCGACGTGTTCCACGTGGGCCAGGTGCCCGGCGCGGACGAGCGAGACTGGGTTAAAGGGATCGAGTTGGGTTGATCGCATCACTGAAGAATAAGAGGGACGGGAGCTATTTTTGCAAAAATAGCTCCCGTCCCTATTTTCTCCGGCCTTGCTTCACGGCCGCTCGGCGCGGTACCTCCCACAGGCTCCGGCGCGTCTTCCGGGGTTTGTGAGCGGGACCTATGTGTCGCCGGCCTTGGCTGGCACCAGGATCGTGCGCGGAATGCGTGTGCGAACACTTCTCGTCGCGGTCTGGACCATGTCGCTTCTGGCGACGGGAACGGCCCTCGGCCAGACGACATCCCTTCCGCCGCCGGCTGCGTCGTCACTCGACCGGCTCGCCCAAGTGCCGGTCTCACCGCCTCCGCCGGCATGGGATCCCTACGGCCCGCAGACGCTTCCCACCTACGCGCCGCCAGCCCCGAGCAGCGGCTGGGCGCCCTCCGGGATCAGCGGCCAGCCCGGCTACCCTGGCTCCTCCCCAGCCGCTCCGTCGCTGGTGCCCCAGGGCACGCCGCCGCCAGGAACCTACACGCCGGCTGGCTACCCCGCGCCGAGCTCGAACCTCGATCAGTCGCTCCAGCAGACCTACTCCCAGACCATGCATGTGTTTCAGGGCGTGCGCGGGAGCTGGGCCTATCTCATGGGCGATGGCTCAGGCACCCGCGTGGGCGTCAACGAGCTCGATACGACGGCCACGTTCGCGCTGCCCTTCTTCCACAACTCACCGGCCAACATCAATCACGCGCCGCTGTTGATCACGCCAGGCTTCGGCCTCCAGCTTTGGGACGGCCCTCAAACATCGGCCACGCTGCTTGCCGATCTTCCGCCCAACACCTACGACGTGTTCCTCGACACTGCGTGGAATCCGCAGTTCACGCCGCTCTTCGGCGCCGAGCTCGGTGTCCGAGTGGGCATCTTCACCAACTGGGACGTGCTCGTGATGGATAGCTGGCGCGTCATGGGCCGGGCCATCGGCACGCTCCGGCTGACGCCCACGACCCAGGCGAAGGTGGGCGTCATCTACCTCGACCGCAACCAGGTGAAGATCCTGCCGGCCGTGGGCATGACGTGGACCCCCGATGCCACGAGCCGCTACGACATTTTCTTTCCCGCGCCCAAGGCGTCGAAACAGTTTGCGGCCAACGACAAGCGCGCCTGGTGGGGCTATGTCTCGGGCGAGTACGGCGGCGGTGCGTGGACGTTCCGCCGCAGCACGTCCAACTACAACATGATCACCGGCTTCGACTACAACGACATCCGCATCGCCCTCGGGACAGAGTTGGTGCCGATGTCGAAGACAGGCCTCGCCGGCAATTTTGAAGTGGGCTACGTCTTCTACCGGCAACTCTACTACGTGGAAGGGCCGCCCCAGATCCAGAGCCTGCCCGATACGATCATGTTCCGGTTTGGTCTTTCCTACTGACTTTACGGCTGCCGGCCTGCTGGCTTTTCGGCGGCAGGGCCATCCATGGCCCCTTCCGCCTTACCGGCCCTCCGGCCGGCGGAGAGCACCTCCGGTCGATCCTTGTTTGAGCGTCAAGCGGTGTTGTTGAACGGGTTTCGACGAATTGGGGCCGCGACGACAGCCTTCCATGGTCCGCAAACTCGCTATCGCCGTGGCCGTGTTCTTCATGTCTGCCGTTTCGCGCGCCGATGACGAGATCCTTCCGCTTCCGTCGGTTGAACAACGGCCTTCCGAACGCATCCGCATCGCGGCACTGGGAGACCCGCAGGATCTCAGCGAGCCCCTGCTCCTCGACGGCGTCGCACCGCCGGGCCAGCCACGTCAAGAATTTGAGCCGCCCGCTGGCCGCAAGCTGCCACCAGGGGCCAAGCCCGGGGCTCTTCAGCAAGCGATTTTTACGGTCACGGAACTGCCACGTTTTGGGTCGAACGGCCTGGGCCTGACGACGCTCGATACGAGCCTCACGATCGGCCTGCCGGCGCCGACGGTCAACTCACCGCTCCTCATCACGCCAGGTTTTGGCACCACGTTTATCGACGAGGTGCCCGGGCCGATGGACCCTGGATTGCCCGCGCAGCTTTATGACAGCTGGATTCAGGCGCGGTGGCTCTCCAAGATTGGCGAGAAGTTTGGCGTCGATCTCGCGGTCGCCCCCGGCTGGTACTCCGATTACACAAACGACACCTCCGAGGCCCTTCGCATCACGGGCCACGGCTTTGGAGCATGGGAGGCCACCGAGAATCTTCGTGTCGTGGCAGGCGTCATCTACTTGGACCGTCGCGACGTCAACATCCTTCCGGCCGGCGGCCTTCTCTGGACGCCCACTGAAAACCAGCGTCATGAGATTCTGTTTCCGAGACCGCGGTTTGCCTGGCGGGTTTCGGAGAGTGAGAAAGCCGCCCAGTGGATGTATGTCGCTGGCGAGTTTGGCGGCAACCAGTGGGCCGTGCAGCGAGACAGCGGGGCCAACGACGTGGTTGTCTACCACGACTACCGGCTGCTTTTCGGCTGGGAACGAAAGCCCGCCGACCTCGGCGTGAGCTGGCGGCTCGAAACCGGCTGGGTTACGGGCCGGCTCGTCGAGTATTACCTCACCGACACCGCCGACTACCGCCCCGCCGACACGTTTTTAGTTCGCTGCGGCGTCTGGTACTAACTACACGGCGGCGGGGGCATCCATGCCCCCGCCGCCTTGCCCGGCCTCCGCCGGGAAGTGAGCGACGCCTCCAGCGTCGCAG
>CAYZHH010000197.1:0-7130 GCA_964478275.1 uncultured Candidatus Kuenenia sp. | reverse complement strand
CCGTCGCGGCCTTGAGCCAGTCGGGGTGAAGGCCCGCGCGGAGGGCTGTCGCCACGATGAGCCTGAAGGCGACGCTGCCGGCAGCCGTCGCGACAAGCGCAGCTCCAAGTCTCGCAGGCCCGACGAGCGCGGCCCCGAGGAACACGCTTGCCATGCCCCAGACCACCATGCCGATTCCCATCTGCACGTCCGCAAACCGCTGGTACTGGGCCACGAGCCCACCAGCCAGCGCCGTCAGCGAGTTCGCGATGGCCAGCCCCGCAATCGTGAGGCCGCCCGTGTCGCGTCCGAGTGCCCGGGCCATCGACCGCGTGTCGCCACCTGCCCGCATCGCCGTGCCGAGGTTCGTGCGAAAGAAGAGGTAGAGCACGCCGCAGGCCACGGTCACGCAGCCGAGCGCCAGGAGCATCCGACCCGCCTCGTCGGCGGTGGCGGCATCGCAGCCTGTCGCTGCAGCCACGGCCGGACCGAGGCCTGATGCCGCGCGGTCGAAGAGCGTGGTGATGCCGGTGAGCGGCACGTTGCTCCGGCCGAGGATGACAAGACTCACGCTCGCAAGCGCCGTCGTCACGAGGATGCCGGCCAGGAGCGGCTCCACGCCAAGTACGGCATGGAGAAGCCCCGTTGCTACCCCAGCAAGCGCCCCGGCTGCCATGCCGCCGGCGGTCGCCACCACAGGATCGGCGCCCGCGACGAGCAGCACTGCCGTTACCACGGCCCCGAGCGTGAATGAGCCGTCGGTCGTGATGTCGGGAAACGAGAAGAGCCGGTAGCTCACATAGACGCCAAGCGCCACGAGGCCAAGTGCCAGGCCGAAGGTCCAGGTCGAAAGCAGCGTGATCACGGGGCGTCTCCCGGGAACACGAGCGGGGCAAACCAGACAGAGCCTCGCACAAGATCACTCACGCCACTTCCGAACACGGGCCGATCGTCTGCGATCAGATGGACGACCGCCAGCGGCTCCGAGGCGGCGAGATCGGCTGCCACCGACGCGAGATCGTCGGCGCCCCGATTGAGCGGCCGGTGCGGGAACACGACGGCATGGAGATGCCCGTGGACGCCCGTTCGGCCGAGTGGAGCGACCATGTCGGCAAGCGATCCGTGGGCATTGCGGCTGATGACACCCACGACCATCGCCGTCCGCCCGGCGTGGATGGGCTCGCGGGAGAAACAAAGCCATCGGGAAGCCACGTCGCGCCTGCCGACGAGCGGATGATCCATGGCCGTGGCTTCGCCAAGCGGCCTGATGAGCTCCGCGGCCACGAGACCATGCACCTCGCCAACGATCACGACCGCAAGCGGCCCCGCGGGCACCTGGTCGAGCAGCGCGGCGGCGAGGTCGTCGATGCTGACGGCCGCGGCGTCACCCACGGGCTCGAAGCCGCAGCGGCCACGTGGGAGGCCCTCCCATGCCATCCCGGTCACGACATCCATCTCAGGAACGAGGTCGCCCGAGCCGAGTACGTAGTCCACGACGGCGAACGGCCGAGGGGGGCGATGGTAGGCGGCACCACAGGCGGCCAACGACTCGCCAGCCGACTGCTCGGCCGCCACTGAATCGCCCACGGCGGCCAAGCCAATGGCGAACGAGCTACTCCGAAGAATCACCCGCTCGCTCGGTGAGACGCCCCCCGACATCGCGGCGGCTGAGCCGATCTGCCGCGCAGGAAGGGGATCACCAGCCGGCGCCGCGAGGCTCAGGAGCCGGACGCCGGCTGCCTCAATGTCGCGTGACGCGGCCGCCTCTGGGGTCGCCACCACGTCCGTTGCTCGATCGGCGGCAGCCCGCATGAGGATCGTGTCGAGCCGCGTCAGCTCGAGCACCTTTCGCACGGGCTCGCTCGCCACGGTCACGACGCAGTCGCCGCCTGCACGTCGCGCCTCCCTCTGCGTCTCGAAAAGAACACGAATCCCGGCCGAGCTCAGAAATATCACGCCCGAGAGATCAAGCGTGATCGCCTGCCAGCCCTGACGGACTTCCTGGCTCACCGCGTGTCGCAGCTCGGTGGACGAATCGGCATCGAGCCGTCCGCGCACCGCAAGCTCGACGCCTGCGCCACGCAGGAGGCGGTCGATCACGATGTCCATACGGGCGGTCACGCCGGGGCCAGGGGCTCTCGATCAGATCGGGAGTGTAGCGGACGCACGCTGACCCTCGCGGCGAGGTCGCGGCCTCGCCATGAGGAATCGCACGAGCGGCACTCAGGCCGCTACGACCGCTTGCCGCTCGTGGAGCGACGTGGCCCGCAGGAGGATACAACCCCGCAGCGCCTCAGGGCGGCCCGGGCTGCCCACGGCAGCGGTTGGGCAGGCGACAAGCCCTCGCAGACGGCCCCACGAACTGGCGAGTGCATGGGGGATCGAGCAGGCACTCACGTTGCCTGTGCGACGCGTGAGGCCACTGATAAGCTCACCACGGATGCCGTACTCATCGAGCTTCATCCCGGTGAAGCGGACGATCCCCGCGCCAGCCTGGTGCGGGACGACGAAGTCGACATCGCCCACGGCCAATCCGGCAGCAGTCAGCGATTCAACGACCGCGGACGACATCGCTCGCGGTGCGATTTCGGCAATCGCCATGCCATCAAGCGCGTACACGAGCCGCTCCCGTAGCTCGAGCCTGCCGCCATCGGCGGCGGGCACGGGCACGCCGGTGCGGACATGGAAATCAAACGCGGGCCGGGCCATCGGCTGCCGATCGGTGGCCGCATGGATGATCTCGAAGTGCGCCGGATGCCGTCGGTTTGTCACCGGCGCGACGAGCGTGGCCGTGGCCATGTCACCGAACAGGCCCGCGGTCTGGCGGCAGCTGTAGTCGGTGATGCGACTGATGCGGGTCGATACGACGACGATGAGATACTCGTCATCCCGCAGGTCGAGTCGCGGAGCCCAGCGATGGGAGACGAGGTCCATCGCGCGGCTATAGCCACAGCAGAACCAGTTGACGCCGAGCGTGTGGCATCGCGGGATGCCGAGCCGCGTCACGAGTTGGCGGGCAGCGGCGGCGGGCCGCTCGCGGGCCGCGGCCATCGGATCGAGATGCCGCCGTGCCACCGAGGATGGAATCATCGACGGTGACACAAAGACGATCCCGCGACAGTCGGCCAGGTTGCAGCCCACCTCGCTCTGGAGACGGCGGACGGCGTCAATCCCCATCGTCACTTCGTCGTCGGACGAAATACCGCGGGCCTCGATTCCCGTGTGGTGGGCAAACTTCCGCGGCATCGTGTCGCCGAACCACTCGTTCTCCAGCACCATCGTGGGCTGATGAACGGCGATGGCAGAGATGCCAAGCGGCGGTTGACGACGGATAAACATGGCGCAGCCAATAGTGCTTCGGCCGCAACCCGATTTCCAGGGCTCGCGGGGCGGGGATTGTGCAGACCAGCACAATCCGGGGCCAGCGTGAAAATCAGCATGTTTTTCAGGGTTTTTGCCCCGTGCCCCCACGCTACGTCCCGCAGAACGTCCGGTAAGGCCCGCAGCCTGGCGGCGGTCCGCCCCGAAAAGGCTCGTTGGCCTTCGTCGCCGAGAAGGGTGCTCGCACCGCCTCCACCAGCCGCTCGAAGGGTCCGAGATCTCCTCCTTCGGCCGCCACGAGAGCGTCTTCGACGATGTGATTCCGTGGGATCACGATGGGATTGGCTCGAAGAAGCCGCGCAGCCGCTTCGGCTGGCGAGCCGGGCTCGCGAGCCAGACGCGCCCGCCATACCGCGAGCCACTCAGCCATGGTCGCCGTGTCACCGGAAGAGGAGGGGGCGCGACACGAGTCAGACTCGACCGCACCAGCGAGGCTCGCAAATGTTCCCGTAAAGTCGGCACGAGCTTTGTGCATGCGATCAAGGAGATCGGCAAAGAGATCGCGATCACCGGCCTCCCTCGTCACGAAGCCGAGTTTTGCTCTCGCGCCGGCGAGATAGTGTTGCTCGAATCGCTCGGGAAACGTGTCGAGCACACTCCGCATCTGCTCAAGGACGACATCGGCTTCGCCGGGCACCAGCGGAAGAAGCGTCTCCGCGAGGCGGGCCAGATTCCAGTGCGCGATGCCAGGCTGGTTCCCGTAGGCGTAGCGGCCTTGCTCGTCGATCGAACTGAACACGGTCGCCGGATCGTAGGCATCAAGAAACGCACACGGCCCGTAGTCGATGGTTTCGCCCGACACCGCCATGTTGTCGGTATTCATGACGCCGTGGACGAAGCCGACGAGGAGCCATCGGGCCACGAGCGACGCCTGCCGATCGACTACAGCCTCGAAGGAAGCGACCGCCCGGTCCTCGGCAGGCAACGCCATGACATCCGGGTCGTGCCTCGCGATCGCATGATCGAGAAGGGCCATGAGAACCTCACGATCGCCCAGGGCCGCGGCATATTGAAACGTTCCGACGCGAACATGGCTCGCGGCCACGCGCGTGAGCACGGCTCCCGGGAGCGGGGCCGCACGCATCACCGCCTCGCCGGTCCTCGCGACGGCGAGGCTCCGCGTGGTTGGGATGCCGAGGGCATGCATCGCCTCGCTGATGACATATTCGCGGAGCATCGGCCCGAGCGCCGCGCGGCCATCGCCACCGCGGGAGTAGCGCGTGCGGCCCGAGCCTTTGAGCTGGATGTCGAACCGGCGGCCATCGGGAGTGATCTGTTCCCCGAGCAGAATCGCCCGACCGTCACCGAGGTTCGTGAAATGGCCGAACTGATGGCCGGCATAAGCCTGCGCGATCGGATCGGCGCCGGCTGGCACCTCGTTGCCAGCGAAGACGCCGGCCCCGTCTTCTGGAAGGACTGCCGGATCAAGGCCGAGTTCGGAAGCGACCGGCAGGTTGACGACCACAACCGCGGGCACCCCAACGACCGTGGGCAGCGTCCGAGCGAAGAGCGCCTCGGGAAGCCTCGCGTACGAGTTGTCGAATCGCCAGCCCGCGTCCGCAGTCTGTTCGGCCATCGGCTTGGTCGCTCCCCCAGCGTCAGCCCCAAAGACTCGCCGGATACTCACCGGCATCGATGAGCTTTCGAAGCCCCGCCTGCACCGCTGGCTTGTCGTCTGCGTAGGTTGCGCCAAACCATGTCGAATGGGTGGGCAGCACTTCGCACGTCGCCTTACCGGCGTGGACCAGGCTTCCCAGCGACATCGGGATATAGCACTCGCTCTTCGGTTCCTGCCCGTGCTGCTCGAGGAACGCCTGGAAGTTGTCGCCGAGCTGAGGAAACACTCGCGGCGTGAAGCCCCACATGTTCATGCTCACCGGCTCGTGGCCCGAGAGCTCCACAGGCCCCGTCGCCCCCTGGCCGCGGATGCCGCCGTCAGTGCCAAGGCCAACGCCCGTCAACTCTTGGATGTCGGTCAGAAATCCTCGCTCGTCGGTCCGGCAGACACCCCGGGCTACCGTTCCATGGGGCGAAAGCGTGTTGGCGAGCGTGAACCCGACCATGCAGTAGGCGTCGGACTCGACGGGCAGCTCGGCAAGATGCCTGCCGAGCACGCTGAAAGACTCGCGGCCGTAGAAATCGTCTGCGTTGATCATGGCGAAAGGTGCCGTGACGGCCGCGCGGGCACACAGGATTGCGTGGGTCGTGCCCCAGGGCTTTTCACGGCCCGGAGGGACGGGGAATCCTGCCGGAAGCATGTCGATCGTCTGAAAGACGCTGGCCGTCTCGATCCGGCCGGCGAATCTCGTGAGCACCCGCTCCTGGAATGCCGCCTCGAAATCGGGCCGAATCACGAAGACCGCTCGGTCGAAGCCCGCGCGAATCGCGTCAAACACCGAGTAGTCGAGAAGTGTCTCGCCGGCAGGCCCCATCGGATCGATCTGCTTGAGGCCGCCGTAGCGACTGCCCATGCCGGCAGCGAGAATAAGGAGCGTCGGTTTCATGGACGGCAGGATACGCCAATCGTGGTCACGAGCCCAACCGGCATGGAAATAAAAACAGCACGGGCGGTGCCGCAAGGAGCAGCACCGCCCGTGAGTGATTCACAAAGGGTCAGGTCGCGGCTCAGCCGGAGACCATCGCCTTGAGGTTCTTGAGCGGCCGCACGCGAACCTTCACGCTCGCTGGCTTGGCCGGACGATCCTGTAGCTCGCCGGTGAAGGGATTCTTGACACCCTTCTGGGCCGGACGGGCCGGGACAGTCTTTCGTTCAACCTTTACAAGACCAGGGATCGCGAAGACGCCGATGCCGGACTTCTTCAGGGCCTTGTGGATTTCGCTCGTCAGTGACTCCAGCACAGCAACCACATCCTTCTTAGGAAGGTTCGTGGTTTCAGAAATGCTCCGCATGATCTCCGTCTTCGTCATGGGCTTGCTACCGGACTTCTTCGCCATGGGCCAACATCCTCCAAAAAAATGACTTAGTCGTATGCGGCAGAAATCCCGCCGCGAAATGGTCGACTTTACCCGCAAACTCGGCCACGTACGCCGAACGCGACGGTGATTAGACGGACTCGAGGCGAAATTGCAACCGGGGGAAACTCGTTTTTCTCGAAAAAAAGCGGTTTTTCGCTGTCTCGAGGTGCCCAGGGAGGCTCGAGGCGGCGCCGGGATCCCTCTCGCGGCGGTCTCGCACAGGGCCTTCCGGGCCGCATGATCGGGCGAATTCAGGCCCCATTGGTTAGGATGCCTAGAGCTTAAGCGAAGCCTGTCTTGTCACGGCAGAGCATTCCCTGGGCTTCCCTTTTCGGCCCCGCGGGCCACCCGAAATGGCCGTTCTCAAGCCAGCCCATCGTCGCCAGACGGGCGTTCCCACGCTGCGGGTTCTCACTGCAGTCGCAGTGGCCGCGGGGTGCATCGCCGCAGCATCCGTGTTCGCGCAGCAAGGTGGCAACGCCTTCGGTGTCGAGGCCCCCGGCACACAAGCGGATGACGGAACCGAGGGTGAGCCCTCCGTCTTTCTCATCACGGATCGTGGCCGGGAACGGCTACTCGACAGAGCGCAGCGGCTTGTGGCCGATGAACGCTGGTCAGACGCCGCTGCTGCGTGTGACGAGATTCTTGCCGACGACCGTGACACGTTTCTCGAGACGACCACCCGCACCGCACCCGCCGGAAGTGCGCGGAGCCAGGCGGCGGCCATAGTGGCGTCGTTTCCGAGGCCGGGCCGCGAGGCGTATCAACTTCTCTTTCGGGCCCGCGCCGAGAAG
>CAYZHH010000196.1:0-7163 GCA_964478275.1 uncultured Candidatus Kuenenia sp. | reverse complement strand
CTCGCGGCGGAAGGTGGCGCCTTGCAGCCGGTAGCCGACGAGACGCTTTTCGATTTCGATGATCGCGTAGAGCACGACACCGAAGAGCGTGATCACGCCCCAGGTCTCAAGCGAGAGCGGCCGGGTATGGAAGAGCCGGTTCATGATCGGGCTCTGCGTGAAGAACACCTGAAGGGCGATCATCGCCGCCGAGCCCCAGATCGCCGGACGGTTCGCGAAGAGACCGATCTCGAACATGCTTCGCGTGAGCGAGCGGCAGTTGAAGAGATAGAACATCTCGCCAACCACGAACACCGTCGTGGCCGCTGTCCGCGCCTCCTCGAGCGAGGCACCGTTCCAGCGACGCAGCCACAGAAACACCCCGTAGGCCCCGGCTGAGAGCAGCAGACTCACCAGACCGATTCGCTTCGTGATGTCGGGGCTCAAGAGCGGTGCCTGCGGGTCTCGCGGCGGCCGGTCCATGACCCCAGGCTCCTTGGGCTCAAACGCCAGCATGAGCCCCAGAAGGATCGCCGTCGTCATGTTGATCCACAGAATCTGAACTGGGGCAATCGGAAGCGACGCCCCGACGACAATCGCTGCGATGATCGTGAGCGCCTCACCACCGTTGGTAGGCAGCGTCCACACGAAAAACTTCGTGAGGTTGTCGAACACGCCGCGGCCCTCCTCCACGGCAGCCTCGATCGACGCAAAGTTGTCGTCGGTGAGCACCATGTCAGCGGCCTCGCGGGCCACGTCGGTGCCCCCCTTGCCCATCGCCACGCCAATATCGGCCTGCTTGAGCGCGGGGGCATCGTTCACGCCATCGCCCGTCATGGCCACGACGTTGCCCCGCGACTGAAGGGCCCGCACGAGCCGGAGTTTTTGTTCCGGAGCCACGCGAGCGAAGACAGCGACGCGGTCGGCCGTCTCGGGGAGGTCGGCATCCGTGATCCGCTCGAGCTCCGCGCCTGTCACGGCGATCGCCGGCTGCCCGTCAGCCGAGACAGCCCCGGCGATGCCGAGCCGAGTGGCGATGGCAGCCGCCGTGAGAGCATGGTCGCCGGTGATCATCTTCACGCGGATGCCCGCGGCCTGACAGGTGGCGACCGCTTCAATAGCCTCGGGCCGCGGTGGGTCGATCATGGCCTGGAGGCCGAGGAACACCATCTCACCGGCAACGTCGTCGTGACGAAGCGTCGCCGTGCCGGCCGGCAGTTCCTTGCGGGCACACGCGAGCACCCGCAGGCCGTCGGCGGCGAGACGGGCCACGGAGGTCGTCACGGCGACGGCGTCGAGCGGCCCAGGCTGCCCGCGTGCGTCCCATGCCGCCGAGCAGCGGGCGAGGATCGATTCGACTGAGCCCTTGGCGTAGACCAGCCGCACGCGATCATGCCCCTGGTCGTGGAGCGTGGCCATGTATTGCAGCTCCGACTCAAACGGGATCGCGTCGAGCCGCGGAAGTTGTTCTTGGAGAGCGTCGGCAGAGATTCCTGCTTTCGCTGCCGCCACGATGAGCGCCCCTTCGGTGGGATCGCCCACCACGAGCCAGTCGTTCGCCTCGTGAACGAGCCGGGAATCGTTGCACACAAGGCCCGCCCGCAGGCATTCGAGCAAGGCATGTCGGCTTCTGAGATCGGTCGCGCCGTCTCCCGAAGAGGACGCGACCGTGATCACTCCCTCGGTCGAATATCCAGAGCCACTGACACTGAAAACATCGCCGCCGGCCACGACGGATGTGACGGTCATCTGATTCTGCGTGAGCGTACCGGTCTTGTCGGAGCAGATAACGGTGGTGCTGCCGAGCGTCTCGACGGCGGGCATCTTGCGAACGATCGCCCGCCGCCCGGCCATCTTCGCGACACCGATGGCCAGCATGATCGTGACGGCTGCCGGCAGCCCCTCGGGGATCGCCGAGACAGCCAATGCCACCGCGGTCTTGAACATGTCTGCGACGCCCTCGCCTCGGAAGACGCCGACAACAAACGTCGCTGCCGACACCACCAGGATCGCGACCAAGAGCACGGAGCTAAAGCGGGCGATGAGCCGTGTCAGCGGGGTCTGGATGTCGTCGGCGGATGCAATGAGGCCGGAGATGCGTCCCACCTCGGTCGCATCGCCGATCGCAACCACCACTCCCGTAGCCTGCCCATAGGTGACGAGCGTCGAGGCGTAGGCCATGTTCGTGCGGTCTGCCAGTGGCAACTCCATGCCAAGCGGTTCGACCGCCTTCTCGATCGGCAACGACTCGCCCGTGAGCGCCGCCTCGGCAACTTGGAGATCGCGGCAGCGAACAAGCCGAAGGTCGGCCGGCACCTTGTCGCCCGACTGCAGGAGCACGATGTCGCCAGGCACGATGCCAGCAGCATCGATCCGCTCCTTGTGGCCATTGCGAACTACTGTGGCCTCGGTCACGAGCGTCTTGCCGAGGGCCTCGATCGCCTGGAGAGCCTTGCCTTCTTGCACGAACCCCACGATCGCGTTGACGAGCACGACGCCGAGGATCACACCCGCATCGACCCATTCCTCGAGCGCCGCGGTCACGCCGGCAGCAACGAGCAAAATGTAGATCAGCGGCTGATGGAACTGCAGCAGAAACCGCACGATCGGCCCGCGGCCGCGACGGGCCGTCAGCACGTTGGGCCCATGCTGCCGCCGGCGGTCGGCAACGTGAGCGGCGGTGAGGCCATCGGCAGTGTCGCTGCCCAGGCGGCAAAGCACATCGACGGCCGGCAGGTGATGCCACGGTTCGGGAGGAGGCTGGGCGGCGGGCATGGCAGATCGCGGGGTTCAAGGGGCAATCGAGAGGGTAGACCTTTTGGCCGAGGCGGCCAACTGAAGCCGGTCAGGAACGGTATATTCCTGACCAGAAATGCGACTGTCGATCGCTGGCCTCTCGTGACCAGACGGC
This sequence comes from uncultured Candidatus Kuenenia sp., assembly GCA_964478275.1. Taxonomy (GTDB): domain Bacteria; phylum Planctomycetota; class Planctomycetia; order Pirellulales; family UBA1268; genus QWPN01. The sequence goes on along the minus strand of CAYZHH010000196.1, from coordinate 4,273 downwards.
GGCGCGGCCAGGTCGAGAACTCCCATGCCATCTCGTGCGTCGTCTTCTAGATTGCCCGTGCCGCCCTTTGCCATCGGCCCACTCGTCGCCGCGATGGTCGTCGCGTCACTCACGGCCGCAGTCACTGCCGCCGATAAGGCCCCCCAAAAAAACCTGATCCTTCCCGGCGAGGTGTTCGCGGTTGAAGGGCGGACGGCGTTTCTCTTCACACCAAACGGCGACGCGCCGGTGCCCGACACGGGGAAACCGTGGATCCTCTACACACCGACCTTGCCGTCGTATCCCGACAAGGCGGAGCAGTGGATGCACGAGCAGTTCACAAAGGCAGGCGTGGCCGTGGCGGGGATCGACACCGGCGAGTCTTACGGGAGCCCAGCCGGCGTTGAAGCCGCCGAGGCGCTGCATGCCGAGATGGTGCGACGAGGCTATTCGAAACGGCCGGCCGCGCTCGGCCGCAGCCGCGGTGGCCTGGGGGCGTCGGCCTGGGCGATCGCCCACCCCGAACTCACCGCCGGCATGGGCGGCATCTATCCGGTCTACGACTGGCGAAGCTATCCCGGCCTCGAAAAAGCAGCGCCGGCGTATGGACTTTCACCCGATGAGCTTGCCTCCGGCGCCGGCGAGCTCTGCCCGGTCGAGCGAATCGCAGTCGCCGCCGAGGCGGGGGTGCCGGTCTGCATCATCCACGGCGATTCCGACACCGTCGTGCCGATCGAGCGCAACTCATCCGAGCTCGAGCGACGCTACAAGGCCGCCGGCAAGGGAGATCTCGTGAAGCTCATCGTGGCAGAGGGCCAGGGGCACTCGATGTGGAAAGGTTTCTTCGAATGCCAGGAGCTTGTCGATTTCCTCATCGCACGGGCCAAGGGGCCGTGACTGCTCGGCTCACGCTCGCGTCCCGCGCGTGCCGTACCCAGAACACCTTCGCGGGGCTACCCCGTGACGCCTCGAGAACCCCGTGATGATGCCGCTTGTTGCAGCGGGTGATATGCCCACCCTTTCGCTCGAGCCCGGTGCCATCCAGCTCCTGGGCTGGGCGCTCGGCGGCTATGTGCTCTTCCTTCTCGGCATCAGCATCTATGCCAGCCGGAAGGTTGTGGATGAGGCCGACTACGTCGTGGCGGGCCGACGACTTCCCCTGTTCCTTTCTTGCGGCACGCTCATTGCCACGTGGTTCGGCGCCGCCACGATGTTTGCGGCGGCGGGTGCCGCCCGTGAAAAAGGGCTTCTCGGCGTGGTGCTCGACCCGTTCGCCTGCGCCTTCACCCTTGTGCTGGCCGGCATCTTCTTCGCTCGGCCGCTGTGGAAGATGCAGCTCTACACGATGGGCGACTTCTACCGTGTGAAGTATGGCACGGCCGCCGAGATCATCGGGAGCTGCATCCAGGTGCCGAGCTATTTTTCGTGGATCGCGCTTCAGTACACGGCGCTTGCGACGATTCTCGATCTCTACTTCGGCATCCCGCTGAGTTACGGCATCCTCATCGTCGCCGGCGTCACGCTTGTCTACACGCTCATCGGCGGCATGTGGTCGGTGACGCTCACCGACACGTTTCAGATCGTCGTCGCGCTCGTTGGCCTGGTCGTACTCGCGGCAGCCACCCTCTCCGACCCACGGCTCGGCGACGGCGATCCGTTCCGCGGACTATCCGTCGTGTTCTCGCACGTCAGCCAGAGGAACCCGGGGCATCTTCATGTCGTGCCGTCGGAGTGGAGCGCATCCGCGATTCTCCCGTGGCTCGCGGCGTGGGCCACCGGCCTCTTTGGCAATATCCCAGGCCAAGATCTCCAGCAGCGAACGTTTGCGGCCAAGGATGCCAACACGGCGATGGTTGCCTGCATCGTTGCCGGCGTGCTGTACCTCGTCTTCGGCATGATCCCCGTCACCCTCGGGCTGGCTTCGCTCATCACGCATCCGGAAGGCACTCTTGACCCGGTGGGGTTCCTGGCCGGCGAATACCTCTCGACTGGGATGCTCGTTGTCTTCGTGGTTGCGGTGATGTCGATGGTGGTCTCCACAGCCACGAGCGCCGTCCTCGCCCCGGCCACGATTCTCGGGCACAACCTCCTTTCGCGGATTCCTGGGCTCCATGCCACCGGTCTCATGCGGGACCGGGTGTGCGTGGTGCTCGTCTCGCTCGGCGGCATCGCGCTTGCGATGTGGGGCAAGTCGCTCATGGAGCTGCTCGACGTGGCCCTGTCGATCCAACTCGTGGCGCTCTTCGTGCCGATGGTCATGGGCATCTACGGCCGGCCACGCGGGCAGCTACCGGCTGTGCTCGCGATGCTGCTCGGATTTGCCGTGTGGCTTGTCACCTTCGCGACGGCTGAAGTGGCGGGCGACTCATCGCATCCGTTTGTGGCGGCGCTCAACGCAGTGCCCCCCGGCTTCTGGGGCTTCGGTTTCTCGTTTCTCGGCTACGGCATCGGCCAGGCCCTGTCGCCGCCGCGAGTACGGCTGTCGGCTCAGCGCAGCTGATGCAAGAGGCCGCCGAGGTCATCGTGGACATCGCCGGGCGCACGCACCACTAGGGCATGGCCGTTGGCAAAGTATCTGATTGAGCTTTGGCCGCCGTTGATATCCCATACCTCGGGGCTCACGGTCGCCTGGATCAAGTCAATGAGAGCCTGGGCCTCGGCGATATCGCCACCCGCAGTTCGGCCGACGCCATCCGCCCGGCCGGCGGCACCAGGCTTGGACGGCGCGGGCCATGCCACGATGGCTGCCAGCTCGCGGTGCACTTCCACGAGCCGCGTGGCCACCCGTCGCTCGAGCCCACGGACTTGATTGCTTCGGGAACGTCGAGGATCCGCGGCAAGACGGCCATGAATATCAACCAGCTTTTTCACCGCGGCGATTCGCATCGCGAAGCTTGTCGCCGCAGCTTCCTCTGCGATCGCCCGCTCCACATCAGCCCGCAGGTGTGCCACCGGCTCGAATGCCGAGGCAGCCATCCTGCTCGGTACCGGGCTCGACGCACGGAAGCTGCCCGAGGCTACCGGCGTCGCTGTGCCAAGCAGCGCCTCATCCATCGCTCGAAAATCATGCACATACGCTCGCACCTGCACGCTTGAGCTACTCCTGCCTGTCGCTGTGCCGCGACTCATCGGCATCGGGCCATACACGGCCTGCCCTTGCCCGACGCCACCAGTCCCGCCGAGAAACGCCCCGCCACGGTCAGGAACAAGCACGGTCGTGGGCACGGCAAACTGCTGAAACACTGGCTGCTGCACGACCACCGGCTGCGCCGGCGCAGCCACCGGCCACGCCACCGAGCCAGCCAGCATCACAAGCAACGCAGCAGAATGTCTTGAGTGCATGACGCATTGCTCCTCACAACCCTAGCGAACCTGCCCTGAGTCTACCTGTCCGCGCCCGAAGGATTCCACGCAGCAGACGGGGCCAAGCAGCTTTTGCCACGCACAACCAGCCAGTCCCCTGGGATACAATCAAGGCATGCTCAGCAAGGAAACCCTTGAAGAATACCGCCGGATGACGCCGGGCCAACGGCTGGAGCTGGCTTTGCGCATGACGGATGAGAATCTCCCCTCTCTCGTTCAAGGACGGCCAGACGCCATCGAGCGGCGATTCCAGTTGCTCGAGCATGAAAATAATGAGCGGAACCGCAACATGCTCACCGCGATTGCCAGAACGCGGCGACCGTCATGAGCGACCTGGTTTTGCTGCTCCACCAGTTCGCCAAGCTCTTCGACGGGCTCGGTGTCCCGTATGCCGTGATGGGTGGATGGGCCGTCCGTCTCTACGCTCTGCCGCGACCCACCTACGACATCGATTTCACCATCGCCATCGACCGCGACCGGCTTGCAGACCTGTACGATGTCGCTCGTGAAACCGGCTTCAGTGTACCCGAGCAGTTTGCTACTGGCTGGGTCGACAGCGTCGCTGGTATGCCACTCGTGAAGTTTCGGCTCTTCGTTGAGGGACGAGGAATCGACATCGATGTGTTCCTCGCTGAGAGCGACTACCAGCAAGCCTTGATGGAACGCCGACAGGCTCATGCCGTGGCGGGCAAGCAGGCCTGGTTCGTAAGCCCCGAAGACCTCGTGCTCCTGAAGCTCATCGCGGCGAGAAAGCGCGATCTCGCCGACATCGACGACATCCTCATGGGCCAGCCGAATCTCGACGAGGCCTACATGCGTCGCTGGGCCGAACCGCTCGGGGTGAGCGAGCAACTGGAAAAGGCCCTTGCCGAGCGGGCGTAACGTCAGGCGAGAATTTCCTTCACGACTTTCCCGTGAACGGGATGCTTCA
>CAYZHH010000195.1:0-7166 GCA_964478275.1 uncultured Candidatus Kuenenia sp. | reverse complement strand
TCGCATTCGGCCATCGCCGCGGCGCTCGAGAGCCACCTTGGCCGCGCTGTTCGATACACCATCGTGCTTGCCCCGCCGTTGCCACGTCCGTCTGCCGCATCATCGGGGCAACCCGCCGAGTCACAGGCATCGCTTCTGCGTGCTGCTATAGCCCACCCGCTCGTAGCCCACGCCCGTACGCTCTTCGATGCAGCCGTTCGGAAAGTGGAGCCGCTGCGGGCGAGTGAGCGACGTGCCGTGGCCACCGCGACTCCCACCGTCGTGGACGCAGGCGATGAACCGAGTGAACCCGAGGACGCCAATGCCTGAGAAGCCTTCCAATCAGGGCGCCGTCGCTCGCCTCGTGTCTGCGTTCGCCGACCTGCCGGGCATCGGACGCAAGTCTGCCGAGCGGCTGGCATATCACGTGCTCATGATGCCGTCGAACAAGGCGCTCGAATTCGCTGCGGCTATTCGCGCCGTGAAGGAGAATTTGCGTCCGTGCCGCACCTGCGGCAATCTCGCCGAGGCCGAGGAGTGCGACATCTGCCGTGACCCGCGGCGGGATCAAGGACTCCTCTGCGTGGTGGAGCAGGTTCGCGACCTTCTGGCACTCGAACAAGCGGGTGCCTACCGCGGCGTGTATCACGTGCTCCACGGTCGGCTTGCGCCGCTGGAGGGCAAGGGGCCAGAGCGTCTCTCGCTCGATGCGCTGACGGCCCGCGTTCGCCAAGGTGCATTCCGAGAAGTGATCCTGGGCACGACACCGAATGTGGAAGGGGACGCGACTGCGATTCTTGTCGCCGAGCGGCTGGCAGGCCTTCCCATCGAGATCACTCGACTCGCCCGTGGCCTCACGGTGGGAGCCTCGCTCGAGCAGGCCAACCACGAGATGCTTTCCGACGCGATCGCAGGACGCCGCCGCTGGGGCGAGTAGCTGAGCGCCTGGCGGACACTTTCGCGGTTCATGTGATCCTCACTCGCGGTCCGCGGTGGAGGATGGTTGGTGTATCCTACTGGAGTTGAGGCTCGCACGTACCGTGCCGGCCCCTGAGGAGCGAGACGATCATGCGGATGTCGTTCGGCCAGGAAATGAGGATGGCGCAGAAGCAGGTGCTTGCGCCCCGCATGATCCAGTCGATGGAGATCCTGCAAATGGCGGTGCTCGCGCTCGAAGAGCGAATCGAGCAGGAGATCCAGAACAACGAAACGCTCGAGGTTGATGAGCCCGAACTCGACGGCGCCGCTCCCGAGGCGCCCGAGGCCGAGCAGATGCCGTCGAGCAAGACCGTCGACGAGATGCCGCTGATCGTCGATCAAGAGCATGCCAACCAGGCAGATTTCGAGCGGTCGTACGACTGGTCGAACGAATACCCCGACACCGATGACGACCGCAGCCGGCCGTCCGCCTCCCAGATCGACCAGGCCGGGGACCGCTACCTCGATCTCATGGCCAACATGCAGCAGCGGCCCGAGACGCTCTGCGACCATCTCCACGCTCAGCTCTCGAACGAGGATCTCTCCGACGCCGAAAGGTCGGCGGCCGATCGGATCATCTACAACCTCGACGCCAACGGCTACCTGCCGATGCCGGTGGAGGAACTGGTGGATCCGGATGGTCCGCCCAACCAGGTTGAGCTTCTTGCCAAGGCGCTCCGCGTGGTCCAGAGCATGGATCCCCCTGGCGTCGCGGCCCGTGATCTCAGGGAGTGTCTCCTCCTCCAGATCCGCCACGACATGCCGAATGCCCGCCAGCTCAGGCGGCTCGTTGCGGACCATCTTGAGGATCTTGGTGCCAACAGACTGCCGCTGATCGAAAAGAAGATGGGGCTTCCGATCGAGGAGATTGAGCGGCTCCGCGACTGTCTGCACTCGCTGCGGCCGAAGCCAGGCGCTACCTTTTCGTCGCCCGTGGTCGTGCCGGTGAAGCCCGACGTGTATGTCGAGCAGCAGGCTGACGGCGCCTGGAAGTGCCGGCTCGAGGACATCGATCTTCCGAATCTCCGAATTAGCCCGACCTACCGTGCCATGCTTCTGTCGCCCGAGACCCCCCAGGAAACTCGCGACTACATCCGGCGGAAGATCAACTCGGCCCAATGGCTCATCGACGCCATCGAGCAGCGGCGGAGCACGCTCCTCAAGACGGCGCAGGCGATCGTCGATCACCAGACCCGGTTCCTTGCCGAGGGGCCCGAGGCGATTGAGCCGCTCAAGATGCAGCAAATCGCTGACGTGATCGGCATGCATGTCACGACGGTGAGCCGCGCCGTTGGCGAAAAGTGGCTCCAGACGCCTCGCGGTATCCACTCGCTTCGTAAGTTTTTTGGGGGAGGCACAACGAGCGCCGATGGCGATGAAGTGGCCTGGGACACGGTGCGAAACAAGCTCCAAGAGATCGTCGATGCGGAGCCGAAGGATGCCCCTTACAGCGACGACGACCTTGTGGATGCGCTGGCCAAGCAGGGGATCACCGTCGCTCGCCGGACGGTCACGAAGTATCGCAAGGGGATGAACATCCCGAGCTCCCGTCAGCGCCGCGACTGGAAGCTGTCCCGAACCGACGCCAACGGCCACGCCGCCGAGCCATTCGTGGAGAATCCCGCCGAAGGCTTGGCCGACGTCGATGGGTAGTTGGCGGCGGCTCGGGGTTGCCCATGCCGTGTCGCCGGACGTTCGCTACGGGCATCCATGCCCTTCGCTCACTCGATGTTTGCGGCGCTTCGCCATCCTGGCTTCGCTTGCAAACAACGCCGGCTCTACGGCACGGGCAACCCCTCGCGGATGCTTCCGGGAAATGGGGAAATGAGGGACGGGAGCGATTTCCTCGCGCGCGTGGGCGAGCCGATCGAGCCGCCTCCGGTGTCTCCCGCCAGAGGCCCGCCCACTGAATGGAAGAAGCTTATGCAGGGACACTTTCGACCGTGACGTCGTACAGGCCTCGCCCCACGAGCTGCCGGTCATCGACATCCATTCACTCTGAACCGCCCGCCAAGGGCTGCGGCGGAAGCGGCCTGCGCCGAGCGTGAAGAACCGCGATCCCACGGCTGTTTTCACAGGAATCGAAGACCGGCTGTCGCGCCACAAGACAGCCTCAGCCCGATTCGGCTACGCTCAGAATCCGACCAGCAGCCATCACCACGTTGCGGTAGTGCCGTTGACCGTCCTATCCTTGCATGCATGCGGTGCTAGCACGTGACAAAAGGGTGTCAGGCCTCGGAAAATGGATGTGGTTGCGATAGCAACCACATCCCAACGGAGGCCTGACATCATGTTTCTCTCCCACGAAAAGGCGTTCCACAAGGCGAATTCCCAGCTGCAGGAAATGGTCGAATTCGCCGTGCATTCAGCGAAGACTGGCGAGCGGACCGACGGGGTCGAACGGGAGCTTTTCTCGCGGCTCCTGGGCATTGGCAAGACGGTTCTCCAGGCGTTTGTCACGGCCCAGGGTGATGGCGATGAAGGGGCTCGTGTCGAGCAGGAGGGCGTCTCTCTCCGTCGCCTAAAGCGTCTTCGGCGACGGCGGTATCTCTCGATTGTTGGCGAGATCCGGATCAAGCGGTGGGTGTACGCTCGCCGGGAAGGCCAGAAGGTCGAGCACGCTCCGCTCGATGCTCGACTTGGCCTGCCGGAAGGGGAGTTCTCCTACGTGCTCATGGATTGGCTGCAGCAGTTCTGTGTGCATGTGTCGTTTCACGAAGCGGTCGGCGGCCTCGAGAAGCTTCTGAATCTGGCCCCGAGCGAGCGGGCCGCCGAGCATATGAACCAGCATGTGGCCCAGGATGTCGAGGCTTTTGAACTTTATCAGCCGCTACCACTCTCAGAGAAGGAAGGCGAGATTCTGGTTAGGACTGCCGATGGCAAGGGCGTGCCCATGCGTCGTCCGCTGGAGGAGCGAGTTCATCGATCTCATCCCCGGCGGACCAAAGGAGAGAAGGCCAACAAGAAGCAAATGGCCTACGTGGGAGCGGTGTATAGCATCGACCGTTTCCGACGATCCTCGAGCGACGTCGTCGATGAGGTCTGTAGGAAACGGCGGGCCGAGCATAGGCCCAGGCCTTGCCAAAAGCAGGCATGGGCCGAGATGACACGGCGCCCTGACGGCGCCACAGGGCGGGAGCGGGTCTTTCTCGAGATGGCAGCCGCGTGCTCGAACCGTGATCCGAAACGGTGCAAGACGCTCGTCTGCCTGCTCGACGGCGAGCGGGCGCTCTGGGATATGGCTGGGCAGCGGCTCCCGAGAGCCGTGGGCATCCTCGACCTCTTTCACGTGCTCGAACGGCTATGGACGGCTGCTCACTGCTTCCACCCCGACGGGAGCAAGACACACCCAAGTCGCCTGCCGTCATCTCGTGAAGGATCGGATGGAAGGCACCGGCATGCGCTGGACGGTTCAAGGCGCCCAGGCCATGCTTCACCTACGCGCCGTCTACCTCAACGGACGCTGGGACAAGTTCGTCGAGTACCACATACAATCCGAGCAAGACAGGCTCTATGGGAAAGCTGCGGCGTAGAGATGTGCGAGTTACACCCAATTGATTTCTCCTGTCCTCCTGTCTCCGAATTTGTCCATCAGAAACGGCACACATGTTAGCTTTTCCACATTTGCCGGAAGCCCCCCGGCCCTTTCGAGTGGCGGCGGCAACAATTGCGTCGAAATCCCGCTGGGCCTTGGCACGTGCCACAGCAAAGTCGTTTCTCGAACACAACCCGGGCATCCCGTTCTATGCGCTGTTGGCGGATGAAGACGAGGGGTTGATCGATCCCGATCGCGAACCGTTTTCCATCATTCGACTCGACCAATTGGGGCTCCCGGAAAAGGACCGTTTCTGTTTCCAGTACTCCGAGATGGAATTGAGCTACGCGCTGACGCCCTACCTAATCGAATATTTATTGAACAACGGATTCGATGGGGCGCTGTTCCTGAAACAAGAGACGATGGTGCTGGATGGACTGGGACCGATTTGGGAGAAACTCCGCGAGCATCCCGTCGTGGTGACGCCCCATTTGCTTGAACCCGGTATCGGGGATGAAGCGCTGGCGTGGGAAATCAATGTTCTTCGGGCGGGAATCTTCAACGGCGGTGTCGTCGCATTTTCTGGGCACGACGAGGGACGCGAGTTTCTGTCCTGGTGGAAGGAAATGACGAGCCGCGAATGTTTTCTCGCGATTGAAAAAGGGCTCCACTATGAGCAGCGCTGGCTCGATTTTGTGCCGACCTTCGTGCCAAGTTGCCATGTCCTGCGCGACCCAGGAATCAACGTTGGGCACTGGAACCTGTTTCAGCGGCGGGTCGCCGTATCACCCGACGGTCGCGTGACGGCCTGCGGAGTCAGTTGCCGCATTTTTCGGTTCAGCGGTTATGAGCCGGACAATCCCGAACGATCAAGCAAATACAACGTCGCAGTCACGATGGACCGTGCGGGTGCTGCCGCTCAGATGTTTGAACGCTATCGATCGTTGTTGATCGAGGGCGGATATGAGACGTCGAGACGTTGGCCCTATGCGTACGGACATTTCGACAACGGCGTTCGCGTGGCAGACATCACCCGTCGGATTTATCACGATTGGCCGGGTTCCGTCGAACGATTCGGCAACCCGTTTTCCACCGCATCGGCAGAAAGTTTTTACCGCTGGCTGAACGCACCCGCAGAAGAGGGGAACTTGCCTGGGGTGACAAATTTCTGGAACAGCGTCTATCGCAGGCGGCCGGACTTACTATCCAAGTTTGGCGATCTTAGCAGTGACAACCGAGGCCGCTTCGAGACTTGGATCCGCACGACCGGCATCAAGGAATATGGAGTGATGGAGCCATGAAAGGGATCATCGTAGGCACGATTGTGACGGAGGATGTTCTCCCTTTAGCGCTGGTCCTGATGGAGTCCTTTCGCCGACATAATCCTGACATTCCGTTCCATGTGCTGCTCGCGAGCGATCTGCCTGTCAGCCTCACGGGGGAACATCGCGGACTCAAATTGCTCCGAAGTGCCGACCTCGGATTCGCGAGCCTGCAACAAATGTTTCCCGGATATGACCGGAAGCAAACGGTGGTGGCGCTCAAGCCGTTTCTGCTGGAGCACCTGCTGAAAGCGTCCGGCGGGTCAGCGGTTTTCTTGGATGCCGACATTCTGGTGACGGCCTCCCTGACACCGTTGTTTCAGCAAGTCGCACAGCATTCACTGAGCGTGACTCCACATATCAGCCGCACGAAGTCAACGCCTGAGAGGCGCGATCTTGAGCATGTGCTCTTGCTGGTGGGGATGTATAACGCGGGCTTCGTGGGAGTCTCCGACCGCGAAGAGACCTGGAGGTTTCTTGATTGGTGGAAGAGACGGCTGACAACTCACTGCCGAAACTCAATCCGAGAAGGTTTCCATTATGACCAAAGGTGGCTCGATCTCGCCCCTGGGTTGGTAGCCGATTTGCATTTCGTACGCGATCCGGGCTGTAACGCCGCTCACTGGAATCTGTTGGATTTGGAGTTCGAGCGACGGGGCCAAGAATTTTACGTCAACTCGGTCCCCTTGCGGTTTTTCCATTTCAGTGGGTTCGATCCGTCCCGCCCGGATGAGGTCAGCCGGCACATGCCGGGTCGTAAGATTCACGAGTTTGGAGCGGCTGCGGAATTATTCTCGCAATATAAGTTGCTCTTGGATCAGGCGGGATGGGTGAAACCCACAAGCGCTCAATGGTCCTGGGGTCGTCGTCTCGCTGAGTTCTGGCAGTCGGTTCGAACTTCGTTATCTATTTGGCATTGAATGCGAGTAATACTTTCGGGCAGGTTGGAAACCTGCCCTGCGAAGTGGTTCATTCGTCATCGGCTTCGGCAATCTCGGCGGCCGGCAAGTTGGCCAGGACGGATTTGGGGTCAGGCACTCCGGAATTTTGGAATTGGCAGATTCGGCACGAATCGACCAACCGAGAAGGGCAGAGCCAGCACCGTATCAACGCGGTGACTCACGCGACAACCGAATGGCTCCGTACGGACAACTCGGTATCCAAGCTCTTGGCCCGGATTGCCGAGGCTTTTCCAATGGTGTGCCCAGCCTGCGGCGGTGACATCAGGCCCATTGCGTAGCGGCGCAGATCGCCGGCTCGAGCCGGCGAACGTCGAACCGGAGGTTCGCAAGCGGACGAAGGCCAGGATGGCTTCGCCCGCGTGAAGACAGATCCTCGCGCACGTGGGCGAG
>CAYZHH010000194.1:4564-7271 GCA_964478275.1 uncultured Candidatus Kuenenia sp. | reverse complement strand
CGTGGCCGCCGTCGAGATAGAGCGTCTTGTGGAAGCAGCCCTCGGCGCGGTCGGCATCGCCGGCGGACTGCCAGAGCATCCCCATGAGGAAGAAGAGCTCGGGCGACGGTGGCATGAGCCCGCGGTGACGCTCCGCGTGCGCGATGGCGTCGGCGAGCTGGCCGGTATTGGCCAGCCGCCCTGCTTCGGCAAGCACGTCCTCCAGGTCGGGCACGGGCGGCGACGGAATCGGTGGCTTGGCGGGAGGGGGCAATGGCCGAGGTGGAGCGATTGGGCGGGGCGCAGCCGTGGCGGGCCGAGGCCGCGGGGCATGCACGCCGCGCCTGAGGGCGAAGAGCGAGGCTGTCCCGGCTGGGATCCAATCGCCCTGCATGATCGGCGGCTCGGCGGCCCCGAGAACGGGTAGGCCATCGGGCAGCAGGAGCCGTTCTATCTGTCGTTCGACCTGTCGGCGGCCTGTCGGCGTGAGATAGATGAGGAGGTTTCGACAGAAGATGACGTCGTAGCCGCGATGCGCTGCCGCAAACGTGGGCTCGAGGACGTTGGCCCATGTGAATCGCACCTGTCCTCGCACCTGCGTGTCGATCACGGCCTGGCTTCCCTCGACCGTGAACCAGCGATCACGGAACCCGAGGTCGGCATTGCGAAACGCATTCGTGGAGTAGCGGCCCGCTTCCGCGCGGGCCAGCGCCCGTTGGCTGATGTCGATTGCGTCGATCTCGAACTGGGCAGGTGTGAGGCCAGCACCGAAGAGCGCCATCGCGAGGGAGTAGGGCTCTTCACCGCCGGCCGACGGTGCTGAGAGGATGCGGAGTGGAGGCCGGCCGGGCATGGCGGCGCGGGTGACGGCAAAGTCGGCGACGAACTCAAAAACCTGCGGGTCTCGGAAGAACCAGCTCTCGGCAACGATCACCTCCTCGACGAGGAGATCGCGCTCGGCCAGCTCCGCGGAGGCGTGCCGCGCGTAGTCGGAAGGACTGGCCATGCCAAGGGCTTTCATCCGCTCGCGCACGGCCCGGTCGATGGCGGCTGGGCCGATCGTGTTCGCATCGAGGCCGATCCACGCTTCGAGAAGATCATTCACGCTCTGACCGGCAGGCTGGTTGACCGCTGAGCTCATGGCCTGTCCTCTCGACTCGCCGCGGGAAACAGTCCCGCTCTCAGATCGTCGGGAAGAAGCCTGTCAACGTCGAGCACCTGCACGGTTTCGCCGCCGAGCCGCAGAATGCGGCCCAGGGCAGGGGCCGACGCGAGTTGGAGCGAAGGGATCACGGCGGTCGCGTCGTCAGCCGACCGGATCACGATCACATGCTCGGCGATGAGCCCGAGCTGTTCGGCGCCGCTGGTGATCGGAAGGCCCGGGCGGGCCTCCTCTCCGAGCGATACCACGATCACCCGCGTGCTGAGCAGCGGGGCAGCCGGGCCCGCGCCGAGCAGCACGCCGAGATCCACGAGCGGCACGAGGCTGCCACGGTAGGTGAAGAAGCCGAGAACGTAATCAGGCGCCCGCGGCAGCGGTCTCGCGGATACCAGTGGAAGCACCTCCACGATGCGTCGCGACTCAATCGCGTAGGGGTGGCCGCCAAGGGAGAAAGTGAGCAGTTGCATGGGCGATCTGCCTGGATCGCCACCCCGCCACGACCGGTCGGTCGTGTCAGATGGTGAACCGCGACACCTCCTCTTTGAGGTCACCGACCGCTTGCCGAAGGTGGACGGTGGCGTCATTGAACTCGTCGAGCGCGCCGGCGGTGCGGGACGCGCCATCGGCCAGGCGGACCATGGCCTCGCGGATCTGCTCGGCGCCCTGCGACTGCGCTCGCACCCCTTCGGTGACCTGGCCGAATCGGCCCGAGATGCCCTCGACGGCCTCGATGATCTCGCCGAGCTTGCTCGACACCACACCGATCTCGCTCACACCGGCCCGCACCTGTTCGGAGAACTTGTCCATCTCCATGACGCCAGCAGAGACGGCATACTGCATTTCCTTCACCATCCGCTCGATGTCGAGCGACGCCACGGCCGTTTGATCGGCGAGCCGACGGATCTCGCGGGCCACCACGAGGAAACCGAGGCCATACTCGCCCGCCTTCTCTGCTTCGATGGCGGCGTTGATGGAGAGGAGATTGGTCTGATCGGCCACCTTCGTGATGGTGGTCACGGCGAGGTTGATGGTGGCGGCCCGTTCGCTGATGGTGGCGAGCTTGGCGCCGAAGGACGAGGTTCGCTCGGCGAGCGTCCGCATCGTCACGTCCATGCCAGCGAGATCGGCGCGGCTCTCGGCGGCCTTGGCGCCGGTGCATCCGGCCATGTCGTTGACCTCGGTCATCGTCCGCACAAGCTCCTGGCTGGTGACCGAGATTTCCTTGACGGCTGCCACGGCCTGGCTTGTCGAGGCGCCGTAGTCGGTCATGACCTGCTGCTGCTCGGCAGCCGTCGCCTGGATGGCGGTGGCCGTGCTCATGAGGGCCACCGACGACCGTTGGATGCGGCCAATGAGGCCCCGCAGGTCGCCCGTCATCGTTTGGATGGCATCGAGGAGGGCGCCGGTCTCGTCGTCGCTCGTGATGTCGACCGTGGCCCGCAGGTCACCCCCCGCGACCTGCCGCGCGACTGCCATCGCCGTGCGGACGGGACTCGAGATCGTGCGGGCGACGACAAGCGCCGCGAGCGTCACGCCCACGATCGTCGCGAGCGAGAGGCCAATGAG
>CAYZHH010000194.1:0-4554 GCA_964478275.1 uncultured Candidatus Kuenenia sp. | reverse complement strand
GAGCGCGACCCGCTGGAAGCGCACCAGGCCGAAGGCCTCGGCAGCGTCCTGCTTGACGGAAAGGCCCCAGCGAAAGCTCGGCAGGTAGCACCAGGCGGCCACGGCCTCGGCGCCGCGGTAGTCGGTGAGCATCCCGTAGCCACGGCTGCCACGGGCAGCCTCGAGCACGCCCCCGGTTCGTTCGGCCTTGAGAGGGATTCGATGTCGGAATGCGGCGTTGGGCACATGGGCCAAAGGCGCCGTGACAAGGACGTCGTCACCGACGAGTTGGCCTGTCATGATCTCGCCCGTCTCACCAAGGCCTGTGACGTCCGAAAGCATTTGCCAGATCCGCTGGGGCGTCAGCCCGAGGGCGAGCACGCCCGTCAGGCGTCCCTTGTCGAAGACTGGGCACGTCACAAACGCGAGGGGCTGCTCGGCAGATTGATACGTCTGGAATCCACCCAGATCCGACTGGAGGAGTTTCATGGCCCGATCAAAGCCGACTGCCAGCTCTGAACCATCAAGCGGCCCTGAGACGATCGACGTTCCTGCCGGAATGGCATCGTCGAGTGCGTAGAGTACGCGACCGTCCGTATCCAGGAGCAGGAGCTGGTCATAGCCGAACGCCTGGGAGGCATAGGTTAGGTAGGAGTCTGCCTCGGCCCCCACTCGCTCCAGCAGCTTCTGAAGATCATCCTCGTCGACCGTGGTGGCCGCCGCGGCCGTGAGGTCACGCACGGCCTTCACGATGGTGGGGCCACGGGCCAGGGCAGCCGCGTCGCGAACCCGCTCACCGGCATACGACTCGAGCTCCCCCGCCTTGCCGGCTGCCGTCTGCACGAGCGTGTCGCGGACAGATCGCTCGAGAGCCGAGGTCGCAATCCTCGCGGTGATAGCGGTCAGGATCGCGCAGGGAACAAGCGCGATCACGAGAAACCAGAAGAGCAGGCGGCCCGCAATCGAGCGACGCATGGTGGGAGCAACAGACAGGTCGGGCGTCATCGCTCGCCTCCTGGATCTGCAGCGGATTCGAAAGCGGTTGGCGCGACCCATCGGTCGCCCCAGCGGCGGTAGAGGTCGGCGACGAACTCCTCCCAGTCGAGTCGGGACCGCGACAGGGGAAACGGCATCGGACGCACTGCGGTGCGGCTACTCCACACGATGTCGACCTGCCCGTCGGTCCGAATGCGGCCGATGAAGACAGGCCGCCACGTGTGCTGCGTATCGGGGTCGATCGCGATAATGCCTTCCGGCGCATCGAGGCTCTGATGTCGGAGCGAGGCTCGCACCTGGCGAAGATCGGCCGTGCCCGCTTCCCCCACGGCCTGCGCCCAGAGCATCACGCTGTTGTACGCGGCAACCATGACATCGGACGTCGTGCGGTCGATGCCATACCGTTGCTGAAAGGCACGCACAAACGCTGTGTTGTGCGGCCGATCGATCGACTGAAAATAGTTCCAGGCAGCATAGTGGCCCGCCATTTCGGCGCCCGCTTCACCCCGCAGCTCGTTCTCACCGACAGCGAACGTGACCATCGGCGTTGTTGCGGGATCAAGGCCGGCGGCACGGATGGCGCGGGCAAGCGGCAGTGCGGAATCCCCCGGCACGGCCGAGAGAATGACATCTGGCTTGGCCGCGGCGATCGCAGCCGCCGTGGCCGCCACGTTCGTGGAGCCAAAGGGCACATACGCTTCACCGACGAGCTCGGCACCGAGACTGACGAGCTGGTCTTTGATGATGGCGTTGACGCATCGCGGCCAGATGTAGTCGGAGCCCACGAGGAAAAAACGGCGGGCACCGAGGGTATCGTGGCACCACTGCACCGCCGGAATAATCTGCTGATTCGGTGCGGCACCCGTGTAGAAGATGTTGGGCGACTGCTCCATGCCTTCGTACGCCATCGGATAGATAAGGAGATGGTCAGCAGCCTCCACGACGGGCAGCACACCCTTGCGGCAGGCGCTTGTCCAGCAGCCGACGATCACGGACACCTTTTCTTCGCGAATGAGTCGCTCGGCTTCGCGGGCGAAGGTTTTCCAGTCTGACCCCCCATCGGCAATCACCCAGTGAACGGGGCGACCGAGTAAGCCTCCCGATGCGTTGATCTGCTCGAGTGCCAGCACCTCGGCGTCGATCATCGACCGTTCACTGATGGCCATCGGGCCAGTCTGCGAATGGAGGATGCCGACCACGATGGGCTGCCGGTTGACGAGGAGCCGATCGAGGAGAAGCCAGCCGACCGCGGCGCTTGCCACAAGGCCCGCCACCGTGACCCAGGCAGGCCACGGGCGGCGGTTCCCGCGGACCGCAGGCCGATCGGCGCGAGCATCGGGAAGTGAGAAATGGGGCGTCATGGCTGCGAGGACAAAAGCTTGGGAGGCCAGGGGAGGCGATGCCCAGGACCACCTGCAATCTTTGTCCATCTTTCCTGACCGGGCGCCCGATCGCAAAAAAAGCCGCTTTTTCACGCCCCGGGTGCCGGTGGGGGGCCTGAATATCCGGCACAGAGCGAGAATTCACCCGAGCCAAATACTGGCCGCGATCGCTTGGAGGGGGTACTATTGCCCGTTGAAACGTATGGTGCCGGTTTTGGGATGGGTATATCCCCTTCCCCTGTTTCCCACCCATTGCCGCAGAGGCTTCCTTTGACGCTCCCGGTGCCACGACAGGTCACGCGTGTGGGCGGCGTCCAGCCGGCCATTGAGCGGATCATCGGGGTCTCTGCGTGGGCCGATCAGGTACGGCGGTCCATCGAGCTCGTGGCGGCGCACCAGTCGAGCGTGCTGGTCATGGGGCCCAGCGGCACCGGCAAGGAGCTCATCGCCCGGGCCATCCACGCGTGTAGCCCACGCGGCAAGAAGCCGTTCATTCCGGTGGACTGTGCTGTCACGACGGGAACACTCTTCGCCAGCCATATGTTTGGGCACGTGAAGGGATCCTTCACCGGCGCCACGTCCTCAACGCTCGGATGCTTTCGTGCGGCCGAGGCCGGCACCATCTTTCTTGACGAGATCGGGGAGATGGAGCTTGAGCTCCAGGCCAAGCTCCTCCGTGTGCTCCAGCAGCGGGTTGTCGTGCCCGTGGGCAGTCATGACGAGTTGCCCGTTGATGTCCGCGTGCTCGCGGCGACAAACCGCGACCTGGCAGTGGAAGTGAACGAGGGCCGGTTTCGCGAGGATCTCTTCTACCGGCTCAACGTCGTGGCGATCCGTACGATTCCCCTCCGGGAGCGACCGGAGGACGTGCCCGTTCTGGCCGATCGGTATCTCGCGGAGCTTGCAGGGCGGCACGGCATGCCGATGTGTGCGCTGACCAGCGAGGCCGTCGCGATCCTCCAGTCGTATGCCTGGCCCGGCAATGTCCGCGAGCTCGAGAATGTGCTCGAGCGGGCAGTCATGTTTTCGACCGGCGACACGATCGATTCTGACTCCCTCACCGGGCTCATTTCCGGTGGTGATGAGCCGGGGCGGCCGCTCGGCAGTCTCGGCCAGATGGCGATGGCCGCCAGCCGCGGCATCGTGTCACCAACATCGCTTCCGGGCGTGTTTCGTGTGGAGCCAAAGATCGCGCCCGCAGCCAGGCCCGTCGAACTGCCCGGTGAATCGGCGGCTTCGCCGCTCGCGCCGGCCGATTCAGCGAATGGCACGGATGCAGACTGGCCAACGCTGGCCGATGTCGAGCGGGTTCACCTCGAGCGGACGCTCGCGGCAACGATGCAGAACAAGTCGCTGGCCGCCAAAATGCTTGGCATCGACCGCTCGGTGCTCCGTCGCAAGCTCCAGCGATTCGGCCTCGACGACACCTGAGCGAGGCACGGCCCGCGCTCGGCGGGCGTCGTCTGCCTAGCCGGCCCTTAGCCGGCCCTTAGCCGGCCCTTAGCCCGCCTTAGCCCGCCTTAGCCCGCCTTAGCCCGCCTTAGCCCGGATTGTCGGGGTTTCTTCATCCGGCACACGCAGCTTGAGGGTCGTGGCTGCTGTCGATGCGGGAGGAGCCCGCCGCTCCTGCGTAAACCCACGCGTTCCCGTGCTCAGGAAATCCCGAAGGTGCTGGATGGCGGAGCAGGTGAACTCTCGGCTGAGCGCCTCGAGCACTTCACGCCACGCCAGGCCGCGACGATAGATGACGCGGTAAGCAGCCTTGAGCGCCACGATGTCGTCGCTCGTGTGCCCACTTCGCCGGAGGCCCACAATGTTGAGCCCCACCACGCAACTCGTTTGGCCGTCGAGGAGCATGAACGGCGGCACGTCCTGAACGACGCGGGCGTGGCCACCGACCATCGCGAGCCGTCCGACGCGACAGAACTGATGCACCGCAACAGCTCCGGATACGAACGCGCGGTCTTCCACGGTCACATGCCCACCGAGGAGAGCGGCGTTGGCGAAGATACAGTTGTCGCCGACCGTCACATCATGACCGAAATGCGCGCCGGCCATGGCGTAGTTGTGACTGCCAATGCGCGTGGTTGCTGTCGGCTTCATGGCGCGGTGGATCGTGACGTGCTCGCGAAACACGTTGTGGTCGCCGATCACGACCTTCCCGGTCTCCGCCGGGCGGGCGGCATGCTGCGGGGCA
>CAYZHH010000193.1:3611-7294 GCA_964478275.1 uncultured Candidatus Kuenenia sp. | reverse complement strand
CTTGAAACCTGAAGTGTCCCATGAACGCCCCATGAAATCCGAATGGTCGCGTGAACGGTCCTTTGACGGCCCGCGTACTTCTCACACCGCGACACGGCGTCGCCCCGTGATCCACCGCCTGAAGGTGGGGCACGACGCACGCTGGCCGCGGCGTGTACTCTTGTAGATGCAGGGGCTCGGCAAGGCGTCACCTGCGGCTCGGGGCGCACCTGAACGATACGACCACCGTTCTTCGGTCGGCGTTTTTCATGACTGTTTGGGGGCTCGCTCTGCGCGCCCTTGCCAGTCATGGGGCCGCTGTTCGGCGGGCGGGTAATCCAAGCCCAGGAAACAGCATCATGGCGACTGCCCAATACGACTGCGATTACCAAGACTCGTTCGACGACGAATCCCGAGGCCTCGGCGGTCCGATCGATGTTGTCGATAGCGGCTACTCGGATGCGGTTCGCGCCGCGGAGGATGCCGGCGTTGGTGGCGAGTATCGCGGCCTGGCCTCTTTCCATCGGATCGCCGAGGTGCGCCGGCAGCAGGGCGTCACGCTCCGCAACGTCGCGCGGCGGCTCGGCATGCCGCTGCCGGTCGTGCGAGAGCAGGAGCAGCCGCAGTGCGACTTGCGCCTTTCAGACCTCCTTCGATGGCAGGCGGTGCTCGAGGTGCCGGTGGCCGAGCTGCTTGTCGAAGGTGACGGTCAGCTCTCGGGCCCGGTGCTCGAGCGGTCGCGCATGGTGAAACTCATGAAGACGGTCGCCGCAATTCGCGATCGAACCCAAGACCCGAGCATTCGCCGGATGGTGGACATGCTCGTTGAGCAGATTCTCGAGATGATGCCGGAGCTTTCCGACGTGACCCCATGGCATTCGGTGGGCCAGCGCCGCACCAGCGACGACATCGGTCGCACCGCCTGCCGCGTCATCTCGGAAGATCTCCTGAGACGCCCGCAGAGTCCGTGACCGGGCGCGCTTGCCGCGGCTCGGGGTTGCCCGTGATGATCGCTGAAAATAGGATATTGACATCCACAATTGTGGCGGGTAGCCTCTCTGAAATTGGATACGCCCATCCAGTTTTGCTTGTGGCCTGATTTCCAGCGGCCCGATTTCCAGAGGATCTCTATCCATGCGCGGCTTTCAGAGAATTGATGAAGAGCGGCTCGAGCAAGACGTGGACTATCGCGTCGGGTATCTCGGCAACTTCATGGGCTTTGGCCCTGATGACATCGAGGTCATCCAGGGGGCAGCGAGCCACCTTGCACCATTGGTTCCGGCACTGGTTGATGCCGTGTACGACAAGCTCTTCTCGTACGATGCCACGAAGCGGCACTTTGTCTCGCGACAGTCGGGCTACGACGGCGAGATCCCCGAGAGCGTGGAATCGCTCGAGCAAAGCCACGCAATGATCGAGTTCCGGAAGCAGCACCTCGCCCGCTACCTCGTCGCCCTCATGACACGCGACTACGACGCAAAGATGATCAACTACCTCGACATGGTCGGCAAGATTCATACTCCCAAGGCAGGTTCCCCTGAGCTGGACGTACCGCTCGTGCAGATGAACGCGCTGATGGGTTTTGTCTCGGATGCCCTGACGAACGTGATCCTGGGCCTCGGCCTCGACCGCGAGACGGAAGTCAGGACGCTCCGCGGGTTCAATAAACTGCTCTGGATTCAAAATGACTTGATTACGCGGCACTATCAAGACGCCGCATCGCCTGTCTCCACGGTGGCCTGAGGAGGCCGGGAAGGCAGTCGTGACGGGCCTTTGTGGCAGCCACGATCTCGGCTGCGGTTTACGGCTTGTTCGGCGGCCAGTCGGGACTTAGGCTCGTGACCGTGCGGGCCGCGGGATGGCGGACCGCGTCAGTGTGCTCTGCCCAGGAGGCTCGTCGTGTTTTCGCTCATTGGTGTTCTCGCGATCACGCTGGCGCTGTTTGTGGTGGTGGCCCTCACCGGAGCGCTGATCCTCGGGAAGTAGCAGCGGGTTTTGCACCGCCCGATATTCCCAGGACGAGCAGCGACGCAAACCCCCCGAGCACGCCCACGAGGGCGACCCACGCCACGACCGCCAGCACAAAAAAATCACGGAGCCACACGAGCTCCGGCGGCTCGGCACTTTTGGGCACCTTCCGCTGCACCGGGCCGTCGGTGCCACTCTCCTTCCGCATCGCTTCGCGGAACGAGTCCCAGTCGGCCTGAACGCCAGGCTTGGAAAGCTCCGCGAGCCGCTCGGCCCGCCAGCCGGAAAGCACCACCGGCGGCACGACGATCGCCGCGAGCCACGCGGCCACGACTGCCAGAACCACGGCTCGGGATCGGCCAGAACGGTGCATGCGTGGCTACCCGGGTTTGCCGGCTTCTCCAGATTCACACGGCCACCCGCGGAGCAACCGCGGCATTCGCATCCTCGCGGTTGGTCAGTCTGGCATCGATGCTACCGCGTCGCTACCGTCCGACGCCACCTCCCAGACCTTCCTTTTCGGAGCCCGCCGTCGTGAGTCTTGCAGTCACGTCCCTCCGTCGCCCGCTGCCCGCTCTTGTGGCCGTGCTCATGGCCATCGCTGCCGGCCCCGCTGCTGGCCAGGGATGGCTGCCGACGTCATGGTTTTCGCCGTCCGAACTGCCAGCCCCCGATGCGATGCATCCGCTCGCCGAACGCGACGGACCGTGGCTCGTGCTGGCCTCCACGTTCCAGGGCGAGACCGCCCGCGACGACGCCCGCACCCTCGCGCAGGAGCTGCGATCCCGCCACCGGATGCAGGCCTACACGCATGAGAAGTCGTTTGATTACACCGGCGAAGAGAAGGGCATCGGATTCAACCCCGACGGCTCGCCCAAGCGGATGCGGTATGCCAACGCCGGTCAGGTGATTGAAGTGGCGGTACTCGTGGGTGACTTCACGTCGTCTGAGGATCCGCGAGGGCAGAAGGCCCTCGAACAGATCAAGACGCTTCGCCCGGAGTCGCTCGGTGGAAGCCATGCGAAGTCGCGGCTGCTCGCGGATTTTATGCAGGCTAACCGTCAGCATGCCGCCGCCGCGGCAGCGAAGCCGCCCATGCATGCCGCCATGCTCATTCCCAACCCGCTCATGCCCGAGGGCTACTTTGCTCAGCAGCAGGTTGACGACTTTGTTCTTTCGATGAATGCCGATGTCAAGCACTCGCTGCTCGACTGCCCGGGGCGGTACACCGTGCGGGTCGCGACGTTCACCGGCTCAGGCACGTTCGATACCGGGAGCGGGTCCGCTGTCGCCGAACCGCGGCCGGGCGGTCTCGTGGACATGAACCGCTTCGTCTCCGCGCTCAAAGGAAACGGCTGGACGGATCCCAAGGTCAAAGGCGTCGATCAGGAGAGCCGGCTCGTGGAGGCGGCGGACGAGGCCAACAAGCTCACCGAAGCCCTCCGCAAGGCGGGCTGGCAGGCCTGGGAGTTTCATGATCGTGAATCGAGCATCGTCTGTGTGGGCTGCTTCGAGCAGGTGGCCGTGCCGGGCGAGGGCGGACGGCCAGTGCCCCATCCGGAGATCACGCGGATCGCGAGCGCCCTCGGGCCAGACCAGGAGGCGATGGCCCGCGGCCAGGTCATGCCACGTGCGTTCGGCGGCATCATGCTCGACATGCAGCCCAAGGCGATCGACGTGCCGCGCCGTCCCGCCGGCCGACGGTAGCCCGCCGCGACTCTTCCTGCGACCATGAC
>CAYZHH010000193.1:0-3511 GCA_964478275.1 uncultured Candidatus Kuenenia sp. | reverse complement strand
CCCCAGGCTCACCACGCTCGTTCTCGGCACCACCAACGCCGGCAAGGTCCGCGAACTGCTGGCCCTGCTCGAACCCTTTGGAGTGGGCTGCGAATCGCTCGCGGGCCTCGCGGGGGCCGTCGAGGTCGATGAGACCGGCAGCACGTTTCATGAGAACGCCGCGCTCAAGGCGTCGGCGCAGGCCAAGGCCCTCGGCCGCTGGGTGCTCGCCGAAGATAGCGGTCTCGTCGTGCCCGCGCTCGGCGGGGCGCCAGGAGTGCATTCGGCCAGGTTCGCAGGGACGCCGCCACCAGGTGGCCGCGAGGCTGCCGACGCTCGTAATAGCGCGCTCTTGCTCGAACGGCTTGCTGGTAAGCGAGGCCGCGAGCGGGCCGCGCACTACGCCTGCCATGCGGCGCTGGCCGATCCCACGGGCGTGATCGTCGCGGTCTCGTCGGGCACGTGCGGCGGCGTCATCGCCGAAGTGCCCGCCGGCAGCGGCGGTTTCGGATACGACCCGCTCTTCATCGTGCCTGAGTATCACCGCACGTTCGGCGAGCTTGCTCCCGCGGTGAAGGACGTCATCAGCCACCGCGGCCGCGCCATGCGAGCGATCATCCCGGCGATTGTGCGGGCGGTGCAGGCGTAGGCGGCGACCGACGTCTGTGACGCGACGCCCCTACAAGAGTTTCGGTGTGCGTCCCTTGCCCGTGGCTTGGAACCCGAAGGTGATTTCGGCGCCGGGGGCGAGCGTGCCGTTCCAGGGTGCATTGGCGATCGTATAGACGTTGCCCACACGGCTGACGATCACGGCGTTCCAGATGTTCACGATGTCGGCGTCGAGCTCAAACGTCACCCGCCAGCTCCTCGTGGCCGTCTGCGTGACGTTCTTCACCTTCACGTCCATCACGAAGCCGCTGCCCCAGTCATCCCGCTTCGTGAACGTGACGCCACTGCCTGTCGGCGGCGGCGGTGGCGGGGCGTCGTCATTGGTAATGGTGCCCGTCGCTTGCGACGTCGCGATTGTGGCGCCCGTGGCCGACGTGAGTCGCAGCGCAAAGGTCTCGTTGAGCTCGACCTGGGTGTCGCCCACCACCGGCACGTCGATTGTCTTCGTCTGCTCACCCGCGGCGAACGAGAGCGTGCCACTTCGGGCGAGGTAGTCGCTGCCGGCCATCGCCGTGTTGTCGGCCGTGGTGTAGGCGACTGTGATCGGGCCGGTGGCCGCGGCACTGAGCGTGACCGTAAACCGCGCGGTCGTCGTGCCGCTGTTGCCCTCGGCGACGACGATGTTGCCCACGCTCACCGACGGAGCGGGGGGAGGTGGCGGCGGCGGCGGCGGTGTGCCTGCATCGTCGTCGAGGATCGTGGCGATGCCGGTGGTGCGTGCGAGCGTCGCGCCCGACGGGCTTTTGAGTTGAACGGTAAAGGTTTCTGTCGATTCGGCCACGACGTCGCGGATAATCGGCACACTCACCATCCGGGAAATCTCGCCTGCGGCGAACGTGATCGTGCCGGTGCCGCTTGTGTAGTCGCTGCCGGCCTTGGCGGTGCCGTCGGCGGTGGCGTACTGCACGGTCACCGGCTGCGACGATGCCGCGGAGAGCGACACGGCGAAGCTCGCGGTCGTGGTGCCGCCGCCCGAGCCAAACGAGAACTGCACGGGCTGGAGCGTCGTGACCTTGTTCTGGTGCACCGAGTTCCAGTCGTCGGTGAGGATGCCGCCGGTGTCGCCGCTATTCGGGTTCCACGACCAGTAGGTCCAACTGATCCCTTGCTGCCCAGCGGCCAGGTCGCTCGTGCCGTTGCCGTCGAGATCGCCCTTCAGATACGAAGCCATTGCATTGAACCACTGCTGATCGCTCGTGGTCGCAAGCTTGCTGCCAAACTCGCCGAGGAGCACAGGCGCCGTGCCCTGCCGAAACAGATAGCCCCAGTTGCGATCCCAGACCTGCGGCAGGTTTGCCGGGTAGGCCGGATCGTTGAACCAGGTCTGGGCATAGACGCTCTTGGGATAGTCGTGGGCTGAGTAGACGAGACGGCCCGGCTGATTGAGCCGCACGGGATAGGTGCCGGCATTCGAAAGATTGCCGCCCCACCAGTAGTTGCCGCTCGATGCAGCTTCGACGCCTTCGACGACGATGAGCCAACTCGGGTTCACCGCGAGGATCGCGTTGCCCGCGCGCTCGGCCGCGAGCCGCCAATCATTGGCACCGCCCGTGCCCCAGGTGGCCGGGCCGTGGGGCTCGTTGTGGAGGTCGGCGCCGATGACGGTCGAGTTGCCGACGTACCGCGTGGCGAGCATCGTCCAGTCGCTGATCCAGCGGCTCTCGGGATACGCCGACGTGTACCAGAGGCCCGACTCGTTGGCGCTGTTGCCAGCATCTGATCGGTGGTGATCCAAAAGAATGCGCAGACCGATCTGCCCGGCGTAATCGACGATCTTGTCCATGATCCCGAGGCCCTTGAGGCCCTGGAGATCGGGATTCTTCGAGAAGTCGATGCCGTTGGGCGTGCTGCCCGCATCAAAAAGCTGATTCGAGTACGGCAGACGGATCGTGTTGAAGCCCAGGCTCTTCATCTGGTCCATCATCGACTTGTAGCCGCGGGTCCAGAGGCCGTGGGGCGCGAAGTTCGAGGTCTCGAACCCAAACCAGTTCACGCCGGCGATCCGCACAGACCGATTGTTGGCGTCGAGGATCTGGTTGCCCGAGGTGTGGAAAGAGCCGCTGACGGCGGTGGTGCTCGGGTTGCCCTCGGTGATGGTCACATCGCCGATCGTGATCGAAGGGAGCGTCGTGGGCGGTGGGGACACCGGGGGCGACGTGCCCGCGCCGTTGAGCGCAATATTCTGCGGTGTGCCGGTGCCGCTTCCCGCGACAAACCCAAAACTGATCGACTGGCCCGGCGCGAGCGTCGAGTTATAGGCGACGTTCGTGATGGTGTAGCGGTTGCCGACGCGAGACGCGAGCGTGCCGTCCCAGAGGTTGTTGATCGTACGACCGAGGTCGAACTCCACTTTCCAGCTCGACATGGCGACGGGCTGATCGTTGGTGATCGTGATCTGGCCCTGAAGGCCGCTGCCCCAGTCGTTGACGGTGGTGTACGTGGCGGCGAGCGCCAGCCGATTCTCGAGCGACTCGAGCGCCAGCCGATGGGTGTGCTTGCGGACCCGTGCGCGGCGGGTGAGGCGATTCCAGAAACTCGACGAATCGTCTGCGCGTGGTGCCATGGTCATTCCCTCCACATAAGTCGGATCACCCGCCTGGATTCAACCGTAAAGATTTCTCCACGCGAGTAAAGAAACGGGTCGGTGATGCCACGGCAGTTTTCATGCTCCGTTCATGAACGCATCCGCGTCTGGTGATGTGCCGGCTTGGGGTTGCCCATCTCTGCTTGGGATTGCCCGTGCCAAGTCGCCGGACGTGAGCGGCTGCCATCGTGGCCACCGCTCACTCGGAGTTTGCTGCGCTTCGCCATCCTGGCTTCGCTTGCCAACAACGCCGACTCTCTGGCACGGGCAACCCCGAGC
>CAYZHH010000192.1:1461-7364 GCA_964478275.1 uncultured Candidatus Kuenenia sp. | reverse complement strand
AGCTTCCAGGCAAGCAGATCCCGCATGTCGGATGCCGTGCCCACGAGGGCCGGGGCAAGCTGCATCTGCCGGCAGACCCCCGCCACGGCCGTGGCCAGAAACTGACCGAGCATGGCCAATTGCGACGGGGGGGCGCGGTGCCGCTCGCCGCCCGGTAGCTCGTCCTCCGGGCACTCGAGGCCCCGCTCAATCGCGGCGGCGAGCCCCTTCATGATGTATCGCAGGTCTGACCGTTGCATGCCCCGCACCGCCCCAACCTGCTGCTCGTCGGCGTTTTTTCGTTTGCACAACTCCACGATCAGATCGTCTCGCAGCACCCGCTTCGGCGGCATGTCTCGCTCGGCGGCCACAGCGTCGCGCCAGTGCCAGAGCTCGCGGGCGATCGCCAGCTCACGGCGTGACAGACCGCTCAGCCCCGCCACCCGACGCCACCGCTTTCGCACGAACGATTCTTCCACGTCGTTTTGCCACGTGGCCATTTCCTCGGCCATCCATGCGGTGCGACCGAGCGTGGCGAGCTTGGCATCGAGCTTCGTCCAAAGCTCTTCGAGATGCCGAACGTCATCGACCGCGTAGGCAAGCTGGGCGTCGGTGAGCGGCCGCTTCCGCCAGTCGGTGCGCGTCTCCCCCTTCGAGGCCTCGTCCCCTAGGAACCGTCGGACGATGGCGGCATACCCCGCGGGGTAATCGTGGTCTACGAGCCCCGCAGCCACCTGCACATCGAAGAGATCGGCAGGCCGGTCGCCAATCGCGTGAAGAATGAAACCCATCTCTTCGCGGCCGGCATGGACGATGGTCTTCCGTCCCGGTTCCGTGAGGAGCCGCCAGAACGGGTCGATCTCGCGAACGGCCAGCGTATCGACCACCGCGAGGATCCCCGGCGCCGCGATCTGAAGGAGGCAGAGCTGGCTGCGGTAGGTGTGCTCCGAGACGAATTCCGTGTCGAAGGCCACGAACGACGCATCGCCCAGCCTGTCCGCGAGATCGCGGAAACAGGATTCGGTCGCGATGACTTCAAAAGGACCGCGTGCTTTATTGAGCTTTGACAAACCGCTTTCCATTACTTTCGTTACTCCGCTCCGGGCTCGTTGGCCCGGAGTCGCGAATCTCACTTTCAAGCGTCAAGAGACGATTTGCTCACGGACGGCTGACTGGGAACTACAGGAACAGGAATGACGCCACGGCAAAGACGGGCAGCAGAATACAGGCACTGTACATCACGTAGCCGAAGAAACTCGGCATCCGCACACCAGACTGCTCGGCTATCGCCTTGACCATGAAGTTGGGGCCGTTGCCGATGTAGGTCATGGCCCCCAGGAAGACGGCCCCGAGGCTGATCGCGGTAAGCCGCGCAGCTTCGATGCCCTCGAGCCCGTCGGTTGGGTTGATCTGGGCAGTCTGGAAGAAGACGAGGTAGGTCGGCGCGTTATCGAGCACGCCCGACAGCGCACCGGTCACCCAGAAGAACCCCATCGGCGAGCTGATGCCGAGATCAGCCCCCCGCTCGTTCAGCAGGGCCAGCGCCGGCTGCATGCAGATGAAGATGCCAACGAAGAGGGCCGCGACTTCGAGGATGGCGGAGTACGTGAAGCCATTGCGACGGCGGACATCAGCCGATCCGAGGAGGAGCGAGAGGCCCACGAGGCTCAGGAGGGTCACCTCGCGGAGATAGATCCACGGGTGCCACGCGGTCCCGGGGATCGGCTTCGAAGGATCGAGCAGCGCCACCGCGGCAATGACGCCCATCATGAGGAGCGCGTTGGGCCAGAGCCCCGAGATTACGAGCCGCCTGGCGGTCGTGTGGTCGCGGGCCGTGTCGCGGCCAGACTCGCGAGGGTAGGCAACGAGCGTGTCCCAGATCCAATAGATGGCCAGGACGGTCGCGTTGACGAAGAGCCACATCGGCCATAACGACAGGGTCCACAGGAAATCCACGCCCTTGAGATAGCCGAGGAACAGCGGTGGGTCGCCAATCGGCAAGAGGCAGCCGCCGCAGTTGCACACGAGAAAGATGAAGAACACGACCGTGTGGACGACATGCCTCCGCTGCTTGTTGGTCTCGAGGAGCGGGCGGATGAGGAGCATCGCCGCGCCGGTCGTGCCGATAAAGCTCGCGGCGAGCGCCCCGATGCCGAGGAAGGCTGCGTTGACCGTGGGCGTGGCTTCGAGGTCGCCTTCGATCCGCACGCCACCGGTGATCGTGTAGAGCGCGAAGAGCAAGAGGATGAAAGGGACGTACTCGGCAAAGAGGGCGTTGACGAGCACCGCAGCGACCGTGGGCCAGGATGGCCCAGACTCGGCCGCAGCGACGACGTCATGCGCCGGGAAGTGGAGCTCGACCGCATGGCTGTGGAAGAAGATGTAGTAGGCAAGCGTGACGCCCGCCAAGAGCGAAGCGACGAGAAGCTTGCTCGAGTTGTGTTCCCACCAGTGGGCGAGACTCGGCACGAGGGGCAGCACGGCGATCACGCCAAGGAGGATCACGAATGGGAGCACCGTAAAGAGCGGCGGGGCCGCACCGGCGGCGGGGTGGGCCGCGGCCGCGTCGTGATCATCTGCGTGCTCGTGATCGTCAGGAGCCTTGCCGTCATGCGATTCGTGGCTGGCCGCTTGTGTCTGGACGAGCAAATCACGACCATGCTGGGGCAATCCCGCGGCGGCGGCGGCGAGGTAGGCCGCGAGGGCCAGGCCGATGCCGACGAGTGTTCGGACGGAGGCAGAGGCTCTGGCGGTGCCGGCCGCGTCGTGGTGGGAAGGAAGATCGTGCATGGCGTCCTGGCGGGCGGCGAGGTGTGGCGGGTGGCCGATGGCGGCCGCTCTCCATTCGCGACCGCAAAAATGTATGCCAGCCGGGTGTTTGACGAAAGCGGAGTGGCGCAGGTGACGCTCGAAGCGGTCCATGCACAGCGTGAGGTGTGGCTCCGGGGCAACATTCGGCCGGGCGTGGCCGGTGTCGTGATCGTGAGCGTCGCAGGGGCTGCCGCGATGGCGGTCGCGGCGGTGTGCGGCCTCTCCCTATGGATTGTTGGCGCGATCCTCGCGGTGACTGTCTTCGTTGTGGCCAACGTTGCCATCGCAACATGGGTCGTGTCGCGGCCGCGGCTCACTCGAGCGGGCTTGTTTCTCGAAGTGCGGCTCGCGCCGGGCCAGTTCCAGCGGGTGCCACTCGAAGTTATCGAGTGCATCTTCCGTGGGTCGGACGCGATCGTGCGACCCGGCGAAGAGACCGATGCGGCGCGGTTCCGTGTGGGCACGCTCGTCGTGCGGCTTGCCGAACGGGCGACGCAGTGGCACCACCGATACACATTCAGGCCCTGGGGCACGTGGGAGGATGGCCATATCGTGATCGACGGCCGGTGGTGTGAGCCGCTTTCCATCGACAGCGTCCGAGCCGTGGCCACGCGACTCCTCGAGGCCAAGCGTGAGGTGGCTGCGGGGGAAGGCCGATGAGCCTTGCTGCCAGCGCGACGGCGGCGGCCGACTGGCGACACGGGTTGCTTGTGAGTGTGCGCGATGCAGCGGAGGCCGCGATCGTCGCCGCGGCGGGCGCGTCGATCGTGGATATCAAGGAACCGCAGCACGGCCCGCTGGGGCGAGCAGACGCCGACGTCGCGGCAGCAGCGATCATCGCGGTGGCGGGCCGGGCCGCGGTCACGCTCGCGTGCGGAGAGCTCACTGACGGACCGACGGTGATCGCGGCGTATCTTGACGATGTGCTTGCCCGCTTGAACGGGTCTGCGCGTCCCGTCGCGGTGAAGGCTGGCCCGGCCGGGCTCAGCAGCGTCGCGTGGATCGGGGCCTATCGGCGGCTTGCGGATCGCATGCCCCATGGCGTCGAGACGGTGGCCGTCGCGTACGCCGACTGGCACGCCGCGTCAGCACCACCTCCTCACGAAATTATCGCAGCCGCTGCCAACGCCGGAGCGCGGACCGTGCTCGTGGACACGTTCGACAAGGCTGGTCCGGGGCTCTTTGGGACGGCCTCTCGGGCCGATGTGGCCGAGTGGGTGGGGCGCGCGAGGGACGCGGGGCTCACCCTCGCGGTGGCTGGAAAACTCACGGCAGCCGAGGTGCCGCTGGCGTTCGATCTCGGGGCGGACGTTGTGGGGGTTCGGTCAGCCGCCTGTTCGGGTGGCCGGCTTGGCCGGATTGATCGGACACGAGTGTTTGCCCTTGGTAAACTCGGGGGCATCGGTCGCGCCGTCTCGACCGCCATCCCAGCAGGAGAATCGATTTCGTGAAGTCACTCGAAGTGCGGGTACCGCACGGTTTGGAGAAGGCCGAGGTGCGTCGTCGGCTTGATGCCGCCGTCGAGCGTGCCCGACGAGACTATGCCGACAAGGTCAGCAGTCTCGAGGCCGCATGGGAAACGGAGGACCGGATGGCGGTGGATGTCGTCGTGTTGGGGATGGACCTCCAAAGCAGAATTGAAGTCGAGGTCTCGCAGCTCGTGATCCAGCTCGAGCTCCCTGGGATGGTGACGATGTTTGCCGGGCAGATTCGATCGGGCATCGAGGAGCGGATCGGTAGTCTCATGGGAGATCCCGCGTAATGGCCCGGTCGTTGCCCTCCGAATCCGTCACGATCGGCACGACCCCCCGGGTCGGTACGGTGTCGATCGGTTGGGAGGAGAACGGCCGGCCCAGCTCGGCACGTGGGGTAGAATTGCCCGATAGTTGAAGCGACGTACCGTCAGCAGACACGCCATGCCCATTTCCCGACACCAGACGCGGCCGACCAGCCCGCTCCGCTTCCTTGCGGTCTGCGGCCTGGCGCTCGTCGCTGTGCCATACGTGGTCGAGCCCGCGGCGGCCCGCCAGCCGGCTGCGGCCGCAGACGACGATCCGTTTGCGGACGAGTTAAATCCGTTCGGTCCCGGGACATCATCGCCACGCCCATCGCCCACGCCCACGCGTGTGCCTGTTCCGATCCCCGAGCCATCGACACCTCGCACTGCACCGCAGTTGCCGGTCCCGTTCCCCGACGCCACGTTGCAGGAGGGCTCGTCAGCGCGACCCACCATGCGTCCGAGCGAGGCTGATCGCAGCTCGGCGGAGGCATCGCCGGCCGCGGCGATTCTCGTCGAAGCCGAAGCCCTCGACCGCGATGGGAAGTATGAGGAGGCGCGTGCCAAGCTCCGCGAGGCAATCGAGATCGATCCACAGCTCCCGATCGCGTATCTCGCCCTTGGCGTCGTATCGCGGCGGCTGGGTGACTTCGAGGGTTCGGTTGACGCGCTCTCGCGCGGCATCGCTCTCGACCCCCAGGATCCGGAGTTTTACCTCCGTCGTGGGATAGCGTGGTTCCACCTCCGGCTTTACGGCATCGCGATGGAAGACTTCGAGGAGGCTGCGGGCATCGCCTATGACGACCCACGGCCCGAGCTCTGGCGCGGGCTGACGCTCATGGAGCTTGGCCGTCCGCTCGAAGCGATCAATGCCTACGCTTCGTCGATTCGTCGCGACCGCAGCTACATGCTGGCCTACCTCAATCGCGGCCTCGCGTATCTCGTGGTTGACCAGCCGGGCAAGGCGGCATTCGATTTCGATCAGGCGATCCGGCACGATCCTCGAAACGTCGAGGCATGGTTCAATCGCGGCGTGGCGCTTGCCCGCCAGGGACGATTCGCTGAGGCAATTCACTCCTACGAGCAGGCGCTCGTGCACGATCCGAAGCACGAGCCATCCCGCCGCAATCTCGCCGCGGCGCGCCGTCAGATTCGCCGGTAGCAGCACGGTCGTCATTGCCATGAGCGCTACCTTGGCCGAGTGCGGCTGAAGTTGCCCCCGCCGCGGCTCGGGCAACCCCTCGCGGATGCGTCCAACGGACTCAAACCGTGTCCCAATAAAAGCCCCTCGCGATAGCGAGGGGACTGCGCGATGGTGCAATGATGTTTGTCGATT
>CAYZHH010000192.1:0-1361 GCA_964478275.1 uncultured Candidatus Kuenenia sp. | reverse complement strand
GCATAAAAGCCCCTCGCGATAGCGAGGGGACTGCGCGATGGTGCGATGATGTTTGTCGATTCGCATAAAAGCCCCTCGCGATAGCGAGGGGACTGCGCGATGGTGCAATGATGTTTGTCGATTCGCATAAAAGCCCCTCGCGATAGCGAGGGGACTGCGGGTCATTGGGCGATCCTGCTCCTGATGGCTTACAGAGCTGCCACGCTCATCGACGGATACGTCATTCAACGGCGCGTTTGCGATGGGGCGGCCCGGTGACAAGGGGGCCGCTCAAACGGCTCAACGTCATCATTCACAGTCAGGACGATCGCCATCAGCGCCTCCTTGACCGCCCAGCCGGCTTCACCGACGCGGATCGACAAAGTCGTCGTTGCCGAGCTGGCCGGCCTCGGGCACGATCTTCACTTCGGCAAGCGTGGGGAGCTTGATTCCAGGGCGACCGAGAAGCACCTCGAGCGCCCGCGGAGAAATTCGCTCGAGGCTTGAAAACTCGAGCTTGCCGCGGGCTCGCACGAGGATGCGGGCGATGTCGGCAGACTCGGGGCCGGTAAGCGATGTGACCAACTGGAATGTGAGGTCGTCGAAATGCTTGACAAGCAGTTCGGCCTCCGCCAGCGAGTCGATCTGCGCGGTATTCATCAGCTGGTTGAGCTCGAGCGGGTCGGTCCGCGCGACGAGGGCGCGGGCGGCCTCGGGATGGATCTCGGACACGCCCTGGAGCTCGAGCAATCCGGGCGTGGCGGCGATCGCCTTGCCCGACTCCGCGGATAGCTTCGACACGCCGGAGAGATCGAGTCCGCCAGCATGCTGCGCGAGCACCGTCGCCACCACTGGGTCAAGATCGTCGAGCGATCCGAGGCCGAGCATTCCGCGGTGCGAGGCCAGGGCGCGGGCCGTGTCAACGCTGAGCGACGTGACGCTCGGAAGGGAAAGCGAACCTTTGAACGCCGCGAGCGCCTTCGCGACGTCGGGTGGCAGAGACGTGATGCCTGGAACAGCCAAGGCGTCGCGGCCGTGGGCGGCAAGCGCCGCAGCCGTCTCGGCATCGATCCACATCAGGCCTGGCAGCCCGATGGTTTCCATCCGCGGCGCGAGCGCCGCGGCGACTTCCGGCGTGAGTCGTTCGATCGCGGGAAGTACGACGGCCCCTTTGTACTCGGCGAGCGCCGCCGCGTCGTCAACGGTCAGGTGCGTCACGCCCCCGAGCACGAGCGGGCCTTCGTGGGGAGCGAGGGCTCGCGCGACATGGGCCGGCAAGGCAGCGATATGCGGCAGGACGATCGCGTGAGGGTGCCCGACGAGCTTCGCCGCCGCCGCGGCTGAAAATGGTTCAGGGCCGGGGAACACGAGTTGGCCGTGAT
>CAYZHH010000191.1:2347-7389 GCA_964478275.1 uncultured Candidatus Kuenenia sp. | reverse complement strand
TCACCGAAGTGAGTCGTGCGATCGACTGGACGGGCGGGTCAGATAGCGCGGTCCTGGCCCAGAGCCAGCTCTTGTGCTGGCGGGCGATGCTTCGGATCGAGAACCTCGACGCCGCTGGGGGCCTGGCAGACGCCGACACGGCCGCGGCAGCCGCCCCGACCGACGTTCAGCCCCAGCGCATCCGAACCATGGCCCTTCTGATCCTTGGTCAGACAGACGCTGCGATGGCCACCGCACAAAGCGTCGTCGACCTCGCCGGCGAAAATGACCCCGAAGCCCTCAATCACAGGGCCTATTTCAGGGCCCTCGCCGGCCGCGATCTCGAATCGGCACTCACCGACATCAACCGTGCCCTCGCCGGCTCAGGCGGATCGAGCGCGAATCTCCTCGACACACGTGGCTACATCCTGCACCTTCTTGGCCGCCATCAAGAAGCCATCGACGATCTCACCATGGCGATCGATTCGGCCACGGACGATCGCAGCCGGCTCCTCATGCTCGCGGGCCACGTCGATCACGACGAGCTCGCCTACCGCCTGCGATCCGCAGACCATGCTCTGGCCGTCATGCATCACCACCGTGGCCTGGCCTGCCGTGAGCTCGGCCTGGAAGGGCAGGCGGAACAGGACCTGGCCATCGCCCAGAAGAAAGGCTTTGATCCGGCACGCGGCATCTTCTGAGTGCGGCTTTGCGTTCGCGGCGGCGGCGGTATACTTCGTCCGACCTATGGTGGAAGACCCGGGGCTGGCTCCGGCCGGCACACGGGGGTGTAGCTCAGTTGGTTAGAGCGCCAGCCTGTCACGTTGGAGGCCGCGGGTTCGAGTCCCGTCACCCTCGCTTTCCACCCTCGGGCCTTTCCGGATTCCCGTGAACCTCCCCGCAACGGCTGTCGTGACCGGTGCGGCCAGTGGCCTTGGCCGGGCAATCACCGAGCGGCTGGCTGCCGACGGCTGGACGATCGCAGCCGTTGATCTCGAAGCAGCCCTGGCACGCCAGCCACTCCCTCCGGCCGCCCAGGCTATTGTCGGTGATGTCCGCGATGCCGACTTTTGGCGGCAGCTCCACGACCGGCTTCGGGCTGCATGGCCATCGCTCGGTCTGCTCGTGAACGCCGCCGGTGTCGGCGCCACCGGTGAGGTGGGTTCTTTGCCGTGTGAGCAGTGGCGTCGGGTGCTCGACACGAACCTGCTCGGGACGGCGATCGGATGCGAGACGTTCCTTCCATGGCTTCGCACCGCGAAGCGGTCGCATGTGGTGAATGTCGCGTCGATCGCGGCGATCCTCGCACCCCCGTCGATGGCGGCCTATGCGGCGAGCAAGGCGGGGGTGGTGGCGCTTTCGGAGGTGATCGCCGCGGAATGTGATCGCGGGCGGCCAGGCGTGACCATCGTCTGCCCGGGCTTCTTTCAGTCGGGCCTCCTCGACTCCTGGCATTTCATGAGTGACCTCGAGCGGCGCGAGGCTGCCCGGCGGATGGCGGTGACTCGATGGACGAGCGACCGCGTGGCCGAGCGGGTGTTGACGGCGGTTCACCGCAACCGGCGGTATGTCGTCGTCGGCACACGCGCGCGCTGGCTTTGGCGACTCAAACGACTCGCGCCTCGGGCCACCACGGCGCTCATCAACCGCGTCTACCGCCGCCTGAAGTGATTGGCGGGCGGGGGGCCAAGGTGGCATCGCCCGCGCTCACGCCAGCCCATCCAGCCAGGCACGAAGCTCGTTTTCGTACTCGCTCGCGAGGCCACCCACGATGAGCTGACGATGGAAGCTCGCAGCGCCCCCCTTCCTGTGATCGGCGTCCTCGGCTGTCGGAAACCGACGGGCCGGATCGGGGGCGATCATGCCTCGGCAGAAGTCCATGAGAAGCTCGTTGCAAGTCACTTCCGTGGGAAGCATCTGCGGGAGCCGATGGACGAGCGAACGTTTCGCCTCGAGGAGGTCGCGGAACGACTTGAGCCCGGCAAAAGCGGGCTGACCCGAGAGCATCTCGATGAGCACGTAGCCGAGGCTCGCAAGGTCGCTCCGGGGCGTGTTGTCGCGTCCCTCGAGCACCTCCGGGGCCGCGTAGGCTGGTGTGCAGGTGCGGGTGGGAGGCAGGTCGTCGATGGCGTGCGCCGAGCCGATGTCGATGATCTTCGCGTTGCCGGTTCTCTTGACCATGATATTCGCCGTCTTGATGTCGCCGTGCACGATCCCTTCGCGGTGCAGCGCGGCCAGCGCCGCAAGGCACTCCCGCATGATCGCGATGGCGACACCAGGCTTGAGCCGCGACTGCCGTGGCCCGGCGGTCACGCAGACGTTGTTGAGGTACGTCCAGCGGTCATCCGTGACGCTCGCCCGCGTCTGTTCGAGCAACTCGGGAGCCAAGAGCCGGGAGAGGTCATAGCCGTCGATCCACTCCATCTCCATGATCCGGATGCGTCGCTGCTCCACGAAATTCTGCACGTCGAGAAGGTTGTCCTGCTGAATCTGGGCCACGCGGGCGGCGACGGAGGCGATCCGATCCATGGCCTCCATGTAATGGCTCTCGGTCTCATACCGCTCCGGAGAAAAGATCTTGAGGGCCACGGGGAGCGTGAAGTTGCCGGCGCCCCGCCGTGTTGTCAGATACACGACGCCCTGCCCTCCCGCACCGAGCCGTCGGGAGAGAGTGTGGTACTCCGTCCAGTTGAGCCGTCCGGAGCCGACGATCTCCGTGTACCGCGCGAGAAGGTCCTCGGGGCAGTGCGTGCCCACGTCACCCGCGGCGGGGATCGTTGGGCGTTCCTCACGAAGGATTGTTGTGCTCATTATGGTGGCCCGTCCTTGAACGCGTCGCCGGACATGGCAACGCCGTGCCCGTATGCCTGGTCACTCGTTTGAGGCGGCTCGGGAAATCCCAGCCGCTTGTCCACGAGGTTCCGAAGTGGTTCCCCTCGAATGTACCTTCGGAGATTGTCGCAGAAAAAATCGGTCATGGCATCGATCCGGCGGCCACTCTGTCCTGCAACGTGGGGGGTGATGATGAGACGCGGCGCCGTCCAGAGGGGGCTCGAGGCCGCCGGAGGCTCCTCGGGCGTGACATCAAGGGCCGCCGAGTCGAGGTAGCCGCTTTCAAGGGCAGCGGCAAGGGCTGGCGCACTTACGAGTGGTCCGCGAGCCACATTGACAAGAATAGCGCCCGGCTTCATTTGGGCAATCGCCGCGGCGTCGATCATACCGCGGGTGTGTTTGGTCAGCGGTGCGCAGAGAAAGAGGATGTCGCTGGCGGCGAGCACATCTGGGAGCGTTGAAGGTGGTCCGAGAAATTCGACCCCC
This sequence comes from uncultured Candidatus Kuenenia sp., assembly GCA_964478275.1. Taxonomy (GTDB): domain Bacteria; phylum Planctomycetota; class Planctomycetia; order Pirellulales; family UBA1268; genus QWPN01. Next base: position 4,092 of record CAYZHH010000191.1, on the reverse strand, counting down.
GGTGGCCGACGGATGGGATACCAGTCGGTGGCCATGATGCGCACGAGAAACGGTGCCAGCACGTCCGCGAGCCGGCGTCCCACGCCGCCCAGGCCGACAATCCCCACGGTCGCTCCCGTGAGATCACGCGTGGGGCGGCGCACGAATTCGCGGTGGCTCTGCTGCCCGAGGAAGAGGGGGAGGCGACGCGTGCAGGCTATCGCGAGCCCAAGGGCGTGTTCGGCCACCTGATCGGCGAGCACCCCAGAAGCGCTCGAAACCACGATGTCGGATTCGACGACCTCGGGCACGAGGCAGTGATCGAGCCCTGCGGCCGACGATTGAATCCATCGCAGGCGACCCGCGGTGACGACGTCCCGCCACGGCACGGGCACTTTCGGATGGCCACAGAAGATGTCGGCGGCCGGGAGCTCGGTCGCAACGCGTTCCTGGCCAGCGTCCACGATCTCAGCGGCCGGCGCGACGGACGCGATCTCCGAGATGTGGCGAGGCTCGACGGGATAACAGAGGACGATCCGCATGCAGGAATCGGTTTTCGCAGCCGCGTGGGATTTTTGGCAAGTCAGTCGGCCTCAGACCTGGCGCCCGCGGCCGAAAGACGCTCTCGGGGCCGCGGCGAGATGCGTTGCGCCAAGGGCTTGCCGACAGCTTCATTCGAGGTTCAACTACGAAGAAGTTTCAAAGTCGCCTTGTTTCCCGCTGCAATCGGCCCATGCGATCCACGATCCTCGCCCTCGTCGCGCTCGCATTTCTCAGGATCGTGGTGGGGCTCCACTTCTTCTTGGAGGGCGTGAGCCACCTTCAGGACCCGAATTGGTCGAGCACCGGATTTCGAAAGGCGGCTGTTGGACCATTGGCCGATCGTTACCAGGCCCTCCTCCCGCAGACGGGCGACTGGGTCGGAACCCTCGGCGCCCCCGACCACACTCCGATCGACGAGGCCGTCGCAGCCTGGGAATCGAGCGTTGTGGCCATCTGGCAGAGCAGCCTCGATGAACGGCTGCGGGTTGCTCCCCTGACCGGCGCCGCGCTCGCGTCCGCGAAAAAGGCGTTGGAAGCGGCTCGCAACGACCTCGCATCATGGCTCAAGAGCCTTCGCCCCGAGCTTGTCGCCTATCGCCTCGAGGTGCAACGGCTCGCTGAGACGGAAGGCCGTTCGGCGTCCCGCGAGGTGCCGTTTGAGCGCGCCCGCGTGGCGAAGAAGCAGAAGGAGCTCGCAGGGAAGGCGTCGGCCTGGATGGCAGATGCCGAGGCGTTCGGGCGCCGGCTTGCGGCCGCGTGGGACGCCGATCTCGACCCGGCGGCCAGGAGTCGGGTTGCGGCGGCTGCCCCGCCCAGTCCGCTCTGGAAGGCGGATCGATTCGTGAGCTGGTCGCTCACCACGATCGGCGCCTGCCTGGTGCTCGGCCTCTTCACCAAATTCAACGCCATGGGGGCCGCCTGCTTCCTCGTGACCGTCGTGGCCTCTCAGCCGTTCTGGGTTCCGGGCGCTCAGGCCACCTACCCCCAGTGGGTTGAACTGGCGGCTCTCCTCGCGATCGCCACCCTGCCATCCGGTGGCTGGAGTGGCCTCGACTATTTCCTCCAGCCGTGGCTGGAGTCCTGTTGCCCGCTGACCGCCTGCTGCGCCGGAAAGCCGCCGCGCGGCACCGCCTGACACGTCCATTTCGTCGCAGTGTTTCGACCCGACCAGTGTTTCGACCCGACCAGTGTTTCGACCCGACCAGTGTTTCGACCCGACCAGT
>CAYZHH010000191.1:0-2247 GCA_964478275.1 uncultured Candidatus Kuenenia sp. | reverse complement strand
GTTTCGACCCGAGGTGATCCGATGAACCTGAACGAGCAACAGAAGAAGATCGGCAAGGAGAACTTCGCCGAGGCCGTGGGAATCACCCGCCGCGACTTTCTCGCCACCGTGACCGCCGGCGCCGCAGCCGGTGCTGGACTCGGGTCGCTCTACTTCGGGTATGGCAAGAGCGCCGGGGACCCTCTCCGGGTTGGCGTGCTGGGCACGGGCGACGAAGGAGGCGTGCTCATCGGCGCGATCAGTCCTGATTACATCCGCGTGGTTGGGATTGCTGATATCCGCCCCTACAACCGTTTCCGTGCCTTCCACGGTGATGGCTCGAGCCCGAGCGCGGTGAAGGCACGACCTGGCCTGATGGCCAAATACGATTGGACCAGCGAAGACGCGGCCCGCCGAAACGTGAAGGTCTATGAGGCGTACGAGGATCTCCTCGCCGATCCTGATGTCGAGGCCGTGATCATCGCGCTGCCACTTCATCTTCATTCGGTGGCGGCAGTGAAGGCCATGCGAGCCGGCAAGCACGTGCTCACTGAGAAGCTCATGGGTCACAGCGTGCGGGAGTGCAAGGAGATGAGTCGCGTCTCCCGTGAGACTGGCAAAATTCTTGCGACAGGCCATCAGCGGCACTACAGCATCCTGTACGACAACGCGGTTCACACGATTGGGACGGCCGGGTTGATCGGCGACGTCCACTCGATCCGGGCCCAATGGCATCGCGGCAACGTCCCTGGGAAAGATTCCTGGAAGCCGCCGATGCCTGGTGACGAGGCGATCGTCAAGCAGCTCGCGAGTTTGCAAAAAGCACTCGACTCGGCTGCTCCGGCCGATATCGATGCGCTCCGCAAGCGGGTCGCCCAGGCTGAGAACCAGGTTCTCGACGCGAGCGTCGATGCCGCCAAGTTTGGCTATGGCTCCATGACGCTTCCCGACGGCTCCACCCGCACGCCTCTCGAGGAGCTTATTCGCTGGCGGCTCTGGCAGCGAACGGGTGGCGGACTCATGGCCGAGCTGGGCAGCCATCAGCTCGATGCCGCGGGCATCTTCGTCTCGGCCACGCATGGCAAGGGAAAGAAGATCAAGCCGCTGACGGTGATGGCGGTCGGCAATCGGAGCATTTTCCCGGCCGATCGCGAGATCGACGACCACGTCTACTGCATGTACGAATACCCTGCTCCCGGCTACTTCGACGAGGCGGGCAACGTGGCCGATCCAAACAAGAAGATCGTCGTCACCTACTCCTCGATTAACGGCAACGGGTTCGGGGGCTACGGCGAAGTCGTGATGGGCACGGCGGGCACGCTCATACTCGAGCAGGAGCAGGACGTGATGCTCTACAAGGGCGCGGAGAAGGACACACGTGTCACCGTCAAGAAGGGCAAGGATGGCGCAAACGCACTCGACACGACCGAGAGCGGCGCCGGCCCTGCCCTGTCTGCCGCTGCTGGCGGCGGCGATGCTGCCCCCTCACGCGGCTACACCGAGGAGATGGAGCACTGGGCATGGTGCATTCGCAATCCTTCTCCCGAAAACCAGCCTCGATGCAAGCCCGAGGTGGCGATCGCCGACGCGGTCATCGCGCTGGTGAGCAATATCGCGCTCGCCAACCCGACAACGCAGTCGCGAATCGAATTCCAGAAGGAATGGTTCGATATTGCGAGCGATGCGACGCCCGAAGGGGCGAAGCCTGACCCGAGCCGCGGGTTCTATTCCGCGTAGCGTTCCTCTGGGCCGGCTTTTTGGAGCTGTCAGGAGCCCGGCACGTACCGACCGCCGTCGATCATCCAGCGATAGCCGCTGGTGTGCATGACGCGTGCGGGTGCATCCGCGTGCCATTCCCACCGTTCGCGGGTGGTGATGTCATAGACGCTCGACACGCTGGGCGTGGGCCCAAGCCCCCATCGACCATCCGCATCGAGTTTCAGCATGGGCCGAGCTCCTTGGATGGTCATGAGCCTGGCAAGCTCCGGTGCCCGCTCCTCGAGAATCCGCATCCGCTCGGCCTCGGTGCCGCGAAGGTCGAACATCCTGGCCGGCTGCACGGAGCCCTCTCCCATAGCGTAGTGAAGGCCTCCCCTCGCGTCGGCCTTGCTCCACACCCACTGGCCAGACTCCCGGTTGAAGCGGCTGTAGACATGACCGGGCCGGAGCGTGGCTGGTGGCATGGCTTCGAGCGTCTCGGTGGCGAGATCGTAGCGGTACACCTTTCCGCGATCGCGACCGGCATCTTGATCACCCGCCGCCTGAGAC
>CAYZHH010000190.1:0-7413 GCA_964478275.1 uncultured Candidatus Kuenenia sp. | reverse complement strand
GCTCGTCGCGGAGGGGACGCCCGAAGCGATTGCCCGCGTGAAGGAATCTCATACTGGCCGGGCCCTTGCGGCACTCTTGAAGGTGAACAAGGGCCAAGCAGCCCGTCGCAAGCCCGCCCTCCGCCGCACTCGTGAGGTCGATGCTGAAGCGACGGTGGCAGCGATGCTCGCGGCCGTCGCCAAATCGTCGATCGACCCGGGGCCGCCGTCGATCATTGTTCGCGGAGCAGCTCTTCACAATCTTCAATCAGTCGATGCCGACATTCCTCGTGGCGCGATGACCGTCTGCTGCGGTCCCAGCGGCAGTGGCAAGACGTCGCTCGCGTTCGACACGCTCTACGCCGAGGGGCAGCGGCGGTACGTCGAGAGCCTCTCTGCCTATGCCCGGCAGTTCGTGGGCCAGGTGCCCAAGCCGATTTTTGAGAAGATCGAGGGGCTCGCCCCGGCGGTTGCCATCGAGCAGCGAAGCACCGGCAGCACGCCGCGGTCAACCGTGGGCACGCTCACCGAAATGTACGACCATTTTCGGGTGCTCTCCGCCCGGCTTGGCGTGATGCACTGCCCTCACTGTGGCACACAGGTGGGCAGCCAGAGCGTCGATCAGGTGGTGGACCGCCTCCTCACGCAACCTCCCGACACACGGCTTTTGCTGCTCGCGCCGATTGAGATGCGGACCGGGCAATCGCCCGAGGCGCTCTTTGCTCAGCTTCAAGCGGCGGGGCATGTTCGCATCCGGATCGATGGCCGCACACAGCGGCTCGACGAAAAACCTGCACTTGACCGCAAGCGGAAGAGCAAGCTCGAGATCGTGATCGACCGTGTGACAGCGTCGCCGGGCGAACGCAGTCGGCTCGCCCAAAGCATTGAGGCGGCCTTCGATGCTGGTGGTGGGACGATGCTGGTCGCGCGAGCCGTCGATGGCGCCGAGGAGCCAGACTGGCCCGTCGAGGTTCACAGCCGGCGGCTCGCTTGCCCCGACTGTGGCCGTGGGTTCAAGCCGCTCGAACCGAGGCAGTTTTCGTTCAACAGTCCGCTGGGATGGTGCCCGAGTTGCGATGGCCTTGGCACGCGGGTTGGCGTTGACCGCAAGGCCCTTGTGCGGGATGCGTCGCTGTCGCTCGCCGATGGCGCGCTTGATCTCTGGCCGTTGCTCACGGGGCCCGCGGCCAAAAGTCTTTCACTCGCGATGCTCGAAGCGGTATGCAAGGCCACGGGTCTGCCGGTCAATGTGCCGCTCTCGGACCTCTCGGGGCTCCAGCAGCGTGTGCTTTTCGAGGGCACGGGTGAGAAGTGGATCGAGGTGCCAGCGCAGGGAGGCCGGTCGCTGCGCGACCGGAAGGACGGCATACCGCCGACTCCGCGATTCTCCTTTCAGTTTAAGGGGCTCGAGGCAGCGTGCGAAGAGGCGGCCCGGCTTGTCGTCGCGTACCGCAGCAAGGTCGATGCCGTCATGGATGAAGTGCCCTGTAGCGACTGCGGGGGATCACGGCTGGCGGACGTGACGGCCGCGGTCACGCTCTGGGGCCGCTCGCTCGATGTCTGGTGCCGGATGCCGCTCGGGCGGCTTCGCGACGAGCTTGCCAGGGTCACGCTCGACAATACCGACAGGCGGATCGCCGGTGATCTTCTCCGAGAACTGGTCGCCCGCGTAAGTTTTCTCGTGGATATCGGACTCGACTATCTCGACATGGCGAGGCCGGCCGGAAGTCTCTCCGGCGGCGAGATGCAGCGGATCCGTCTTGCGGCTCAGGTGGGCAGTGGTCTGACGGGCGTGCTCTATGTGCTCGATGAGCCGACCATCGGCCTCCATCCCCGCGACACGCATCGCCTCATCGCCGCCCTCGGCAAACTCCGCGACCTCGGCAACACCATCGTCGTGGTGGAACACGACCGTGACGTGGTGGCCGCCGCCGACCACGCCCTCGATTTTGGCCCGGGGAGCGGCCGTGAAGGGGGCCACATCGTCGCCCATGGCACGCCAGCCGCGCTTGAATCGATGGCGGCGAGCGTGACCGGGCCCTACCTCACGAAGCGACGGGCCTGCGACGCCGTGCTCGCGCGGCAGAAGAAAGAAGGCCTCCGCGAGCCGTCCGGCTGGCTCGAGATTCGAGGCATCGAGCACCGCACCCTCCGCGGCCTCGACGTACGGTTTCCGCTGGGAGTGCTCGCGGCGGTCACCGGCCCAAGTGGCTCAGGCAAGACGTCGCTTGTGCTCGAAGTGCTCTGGCGGGCGCTGGCGAGGCGATTGCACGCGGCCCGCGAACAGCCTGGGCGATTTCAGAAACTCGTCGGGCTCGATCGAATCGATCGCGTGATCCTCGTGGATCAGGAGCCGATCGGTACGACGCCGGGCTCGACGCCGGCGACGTATACGGGAGTCTTCGACCACCTGCGTCAACTCTTCTCCAAAGTGCCCGAATCACGGACGCGAGGGTTTACACCGCGGACGTTCTCGTTCAACGTCGCCGGTGGCCGCTGCGAAGCCTGCGAAGGACTCGGGCAGCGGCGGGTGGAGATGCATTTTTTGCCGGATGTCTGGGTCGAGTGTGAACACTGCAGGGGCTGCCGCTACTCGTCCGAAACGCTCCACGCGAAGTGGCATGGCAAGACGATCGCCGACGTCCTCGCCATGAGCGTGGCGGACGCGGCGGCGTTCTTCGCCACGGTGCCGCCGGTCGCCCGCATCCTCGACACGCTCGTGGACGTGGGGCTCGGCTACGTCAGGCTTGGCCAGTCGGCGCCCCAACTCTCGGGAGGTGAGGCCCAGCGGGTCAAACTCTCCCGTGAGCTCGCCAAGCAAGGCACAGGCAAGACGCTCTATGTGCTCGACGAACCCACGACCGGCCTCCATTTCACCGACATCGAGAAGCTCCTCCGCGTGCTCGAGCGGCTCGTTGACGCGGGCAATACGGTGCTCGTCGTAGAGCACAATCTCGAGGTGATCGCCGCGGCCGACTGGGTGATCGACATGGGCCCCGAGGCGGGCGCCGGTGGGGGTCGGATCGTCGCCGAAGGCCCGCCCGACGACCTCGTCATTCATGCGGGACTCTGGCGACGACAGGCGGCAGGCAAGGCTGCCAAAAGCGCCGACTCGCTCCTCCGCAGTCACACTGGCGAAGCCCTGGAAGCGTTCCTGGGGCCGTAGAAGCTGCCCAGCTTGTGCGACGCGATTCCTAGACCGAAGGCTGCCGTCGGATGATCCGCACGACCGATTCCACCGGTCATCACGGCATGATCCTCGGAGGCAGCAGAACATGGCTAGGCGTTCGTACCAGAACCGATTTTCAGGAACCACCCTCTCAACCAGGACGCTCGCGATGGGTGCCCTGATCGTGAGCGTCGTGGGCGCCGTGGCCGACACCGCTCGTGGCCAGTGGGACGGGGAACCGCAGGCGTCGGTACTTGTCGAAGGCGGAAGTCTCGCCGGTCGCGAGCCCTTCCGGATGGGTGCCCGCCCAAACTCAAGCGCGGCCACTCCGGGCAACACATTCACCGAATTCGGACAATCCTGCGTGGGCCCCGGCTGCTCGAATGGCTGCACCGGATGCGGTGGTGCCGGCTGCACCGAATGCTGCCCATCGGCCCTGTTTGATACCTGCTGCGACAGCAACCGGAACGCCTGCTGGGTCGCCCGAGCGGATGCCCTGCTGCTGTGGCGCGACGCGCCGCCTGACCGTCCGATTGCCGACAGCGACATCCCCGGCGGCTCTCTCAATGCCAACGGGATGGACAGCACTCCGGCCGCCGGCCCGAGATTCTCGCTCCTTCGGGTCAACAACTGCACGGGCCACGCCGTGGAAGCCACCTACCTTCAGGCCGCAAACTTCCGCAGTCAACGACCGCTTTCGGCCCTCAGTGTCCCCTATCAAATTGCTGCTCCGGGCATTTACGGCAACCCGGCCTTTACCTTCGGTACCGGCAACGCCAACCTGGGCAGCCGCCTCCAGAGCTTCGAGTTCAACCGGCACCATGCCTTTGGCCGAAACATCCGCTTTGTCGCCGGCTTCCGCTGGATCGAATGGCAGGAAGAATTCACGCTCGCAACCGATGACAGCGGCATCACCGACTTCTATCAAACCGGCTGCATCAACAATCTCTACGGCGGGCAGATCGGCCTTGATGCCAACATTTTTGCCACGCCCTGGGTCCGCTTCGATGGATTTGTGAAGGCGGGGGCCTACTACAACAACGCCGTCCAGTCCTCGGTCTACACCACGAACGACCCAGCCAATCCAGGAACGGCGTCGGTGGCTGTCGGTGAGTCGCCTGCGAGCGGGGCCTTTGCGGGGGACGTGGGCCTCACCGCAGTGGTGCCGATCACGCAGCGGATCGACGTCCGGCTGGGCTATTATGCCCTGTGGCTCTCCGGAATCGCCCAGCCCACGCAGCAGCTGTCGGGCCAGTCGCTCACGCCTGGCTCCCCGGCCGTGGGCTCGCTCAACGTCGACGGCGGTGTGCTGGTGCAGGGAGCCACGGTCGGCCTCGAAGGCCGCTGGTAGGACGGGTTTCGGGGCGATGATCCGCTCCCTCGGCCAGCGCTGGGCTGCCTGGGCCAATCCCGCCCGCCGTCCACCCGAAGAACCTGCGGACTCTAGGGAAAGATGAAGGCTCTTGCCCTTCTTCCCAGTTCTTCCGAAACCGCCGGTGGCGGTGAGTTTGACGTTCTCTAGTCTCCGCATTCTTTCTGACAGGAATCCCGCCCCCCTGATTATCCCCTGACGACCAGCACAACCGATTCAATCCGTGGAACCGTTCGTGGTCCAGGGAGGGATCGAGATGTCTGTCCGGATGAACGCGACTGGCCAGGTGGGCCGTCGCTCGCTTGTTACCGTGCTCGCTGCGGTGGTCGCCGGTGGCTTGGCTTCCCCGAGACCGATCGTCGCCGCGCCATTCGAGGACGCCGGCGCCGCACGGTCGGTGCTGACGGAGTCGTCCGGCGGCCCCGGTCGCGTGATCAGCGACCGCGTGGTCGGAGCGACCGCGGATACCGGCAGCGCGTGGGATGGATCGCATCCCGGCCCGACGGTTGCCGACGGGATCGTCACCGGCACCGAACAACATGGCTACGATCCCGGCTTCGCGGATTCCTCCGGCCTCCTCGGCTCCTTCCCGTCGTCGTGCGAACCGTGCAATGTCTGCTGGGTGGGCCGCGTAGACGCGCTCATCGCCTGGCGAAGCGCCCCTCCCGACAGGCCGCTCGTCGAGACCGGCTTCACGGGTGTTCCGGTGCTCAATGCCAACGGCATGGATAGCACGGCCGCCGCTGGGCCACGGTTTTCGCTCTTCCGCTTCAATCATGATCGTTGCACCGGCTGGGAGACAAGCTACTTCCAGCTGGCCAACTGGCGGAGCGAACGACCGCTCGGCCCCCAGGACGATTTGTACGCTCTCGCCCCTCCGGGCATCTTCGGAAACGCCAACACCTTTAACTTCAACACCGGCGTCGCGAATCTCGGCTCCCGGATGAAGAGTCTGGAAGTGAATCGCCACTGGGTGCTCGGCGAGAACGTCAACTTCCTCGGCGGCTTCAGGTGGGTCGAGTGGCAGGAGAACTTTTCATTGAGCGACGAGTTCGTCGGCACCTCGACGATCCAAGACTTCTACGCCACGGACGCCATCAACAGCCTGTACGGCGGCCAGATCGGCATCGACGCCCTGCTCTTCACGCTTCCGTGGATGCGGTTCGACTCGGTCGTCAAGGCTGGCGCGTACTACAACAACGCCACCCAGACCTCGCTCTATCAGTCGGATGCCACAGGCCCGCTTCTGTCGCAGTCGGTGACCGTCGGCCAATCACCGGTGAGCGCCGCGTTCGTCGGGGAAGTCGGCATCACGGGTGTTGTCCCCGTGACCAGCTGGCTCGACATCCGCGTCGGCTATTCCGGCTGGTGGATCTCGGGCATCGTGCAGCCGACGCAGCAGCTCAGCGGCCAGGTGCTCACTCAGCCGGCAGGTGGTGTCGAGCCGACGTCGGGCACCATCACCGCCAACGGCGGCGTACTGGTCCAAGCGGTCACGCTCGGCCTCGAGGGCCGCTGGTAGAGCCAGCCCCTCACGCACCCAGCCCGTCACAGGCCAACCGCACCAGCACTACGCTGACACGGGCAGCGACTTCAACGACCAGTTGCCGACCACGCCCCCGGTGATCGCCGCCACGCGGAAGACGTAGCTCGCTCCCGTCGGGACTGAGACGGTCGAGCGAGCCACGGTCGACACGCCATCGGCCACCATGATCCAAGTCGTACCGTTATTCGTCGAATACTGGATCACGTAATCGCTGATTGGCAGGCCGCCGGTGCTCGTGGGAGCCGTCCAGACGAGCGACACCACGCCCGGACTCACCCTCGTTCCCGTCAATCGGGTCGGTGCTGAAGCGAGCGGTCGCGGGGTAACCGGGCCGACGATCGCCGAGAACGCCCCGGTGCCGAAGCTCGTGACCGCAGCCACCTGGAAGACGTAGGCCGAGCCATTGATCAGGCCCGTCACCTGCCGGGCTGTCGCCGCTGAGCCGACGGTCACCGAGCTCCAGACGACCGACGTCGAGAGCCGGAAACGAACGATGTAGTCGGTGATCGGGGCACCGCCCGTATTCGTCGGAGCGATCCACGACACGTCGACCGCTGTATTCCGAGCCAGCAGGGTCACCCCTGTGGGCGCCGCGGCAGGCCCAAGCGGCGTGACGGGACCCGCCCACGCCGAGAAGCTGCCAGTGCCAACCCCTGTCACGGCCGCCACGCGGACGGTATATGGCAGGCCGTTGACGACCGCATTGATTGCGAGAGCGTTCACGACACCCACATTGAGCTGCACCGTGGAAACACCCGTTTGGTACTGAACGACGTACCCGGTGATCGGGAGCCCGTTGCCATTCGGCGTGGTCCACGCCACGTTGAGAACCAAGTTGCCCGCCGTGAGCGAGGTGATCGCGGGCGGGAAAGCGGGGCCCGCTGGTATCACGGGCGCCGACGGTGCCGACCATGGGCTCGCGCCGTTCTTATTCAATGCCGCAATACGGAAGATATAGGAGGTCCCATTCGTAAGGCCGGTCACCGTTGTGGATGTTCCGGTGGACACGGCATCCGGGAACGTCGTCCAAGTCACGCCGCCGTTCGACGAGAACTGGATCGTGTAGTCGGTGAGTGGCGAGGTCCCGACGTTTGTCGGAGCCAACCATGTCACGTTCACCAGAGTATTTCCGCGGACAGCGACCACGTTCGTGGGGGCTGCCGGCGGAAGGGTATTGGGAGTGACTGGAGCCGACGGTGCAGACCACGGGCTCGCGCCGTTCTTGTTCCATGCCGCAACGCGGAAGATATACGAGGTCCCATCCGTGAGGCCAGTCACCGTCGCCGAGGTCGCGGTGGACACGGCATCCGGGAACGTCGTCCAAGTCACGCCGCCGTTCGACGAGAA
>CAYZHH010000189.1:0-7428 GCA_964478275.1 uncultured Candidatus Kuenenia sp. | reverse complement strand
GGGCCCCGGTGGCGGCAGCCTCGATCGACTCCTGCGCCGCCGCCTGCGGCAGCGGAAAAACTGTGAGTGCCAGGAATCCGGCAACGAGGATCGCCATGTGGCGGGGATGCCACATGGCCGATCGGTAGGTAGGTCGCCGTTTCATCATCACGAACCCGCATATCCACAAGGGACAAGATTCGTTACGGAACGCGAAGGTAGTCTACCCCCCCCCCGGTCAAGCGCGGGGCTTTACGGCAGAGGGCCCACGTGCGCATCACGGAGTAAGAACTTCACCGTTGGAGTCGCTTCATCCCACCTGGCCGAGGCCGAGCATGTCGCCCCAGCGGTCCAGGACGAGCTTGCGGAGCCGGTCATACTTCGGATCGGCGAGGTCGGGATCTCCTTCGAACACGGCCAGCGCATCGCAGCGGGCCTCGGCCACGATCGCAGCGTCGCGAAGCAGATCGGCCAGATAGAGCGGCGGTGCCCCGCTCTGCCGCGTGCCCACGAGATCGCCTGGCCCTCGCAGCACAAGATCCTTCTCCGCTAAAGCAAAGCCGTCGCAGGTCTCCACGAAGGCATCGACCCGCGGATGGGGCTCGTTGCCGGAGCCCGTCACGGCGCCGCAAATACCGCGAATCTTCCCGCGGGCCACGCGGCCTCGAAGCTGATGAAGCTGCGCCAGGCCGAATGATTCCGCATCGAGGATCGTCATGATCGTGGCCTCGGGCACGTCGATGCCGACTTCGATCACGCTTGTCGCCACAAGCACATCGAGCTTGCCCGCCCGAAAGTCATCCATGATGCCGGCCTTTACGGCTGGCTCAAGCCGGCCGTGGATGAAGCCGAGCCGAAACGCTTCGAGCGGCCCGTGGGACAATTGCTCGAACGTCGACGTGATCGTGGCCAGATCCCGCTTCGACTCCTCGACGGCCGGAACGACCACGTATCCGCGACGTCCGCTCACGAGTTTCCCGCGAAAAAACTCCCACCAGCGGTCGAGCTCGTCGGGCGTCACGCGATAGGTTGCCACCGGCTGGCGGCCTGGCGGCTGCTCATCGAGCGTCGAGACATCGAGGTCGCCGTAGACGGCGTGGGCGATCGTCCGCGGAATCGGCGTGGCGGTCATGACGAGCGTGTGCGGCTCGCCCGTGCCCTGCTGGAGCACCGCCCGCTGGAGCACTCCAAATCGATGCTGTTCGTCGATCACCACAAGGCCGAGACAGCGAAACGTCGCCGAGCCAGCGACCAGCGCCTGCGTGCCCACGACAATATCGGCCTGCCCGTCAGCGATCGCAGCGAGCACCCTCCGGCGTTCTTTTGCCTTCTGGCCTCCGACAAGGAGCTCGACCGTGACGTCACTCCCAGCCAGGAGCCGTCGAAGCCCCACATGATGCTGGCGAGCCAGCAGCTCTGTCGGCGCCATGATCGCAGCCTGATACCGCAGCGGTTTTCCGACTGCCGCGTCAGGAGGCGTTGCACCGCTTGCCGGCACGGGCGTGGCCACCGCCGCCAGCATCGCGTAGACCGCCACCGCCGTCTTTCCACTCCCCACGTCCCCCTGGAGCAGACGGTTCATGGGCTCCTGCTTCGCGAGATCGGCCACGATCTCACCGCAGACCCGGCGCTGGGCAGCCGTGAACTCGAACGGAAAGCGGGCGCGGATGCGGGCATCGAGCCGCGCGTCCACGACGATCGAGGGCGCCGCATGCGACTGTTTCTGCTGTCCACGGTGCATCCGCAGCGCAAGCTGGAGCATGAATAGCTCCTGGTAGACGAGCCGTCGCCGCGCGGCATCGATCATCGCCTGACTGGAAGGCCGGTGGATCTCCGCGAGCGCCTGCTCGATCGGGAGGAGCCCTTTCTCCGCGAGCATCGCGTCTGGAATCGCTTCAGGGCAGATGCCCACCGCGTGGTCGAGCGCCGCCTGCACGGCAAGCCGCACATGCGACTGCTGCACACCCTCGGCGAGCGGGTAGATGGCCAGCCACTCCGAACCGTGGGCTGCTTCGTCCTCGGTGAGCCAGCGGACCTCGGGGTGAGTAAATTCCCAGCCGCTGCGGCCACGCTTGGGCACGCCGGCGAGCACCACTCGCATCCCGCGCTCGAAGCGCTTGGCCATGAAGGGCATGTTGAACCACACCGCCCGAACGGCTTCGCTTGATGCGTCGATCGTGACGGTGAGGATCGTACGCCCATGGAAGCTGGTCCTCGACGCGACCTCGGTCACCGTGCCGGCGACCGAGGCATGCTCACCCTCCCGAAAATCTGCCACCGCATGCGCGCCGGAGAAATCCCTGTAGTCGCGAGGAAAATGCATGAGGGCATCCCGCACGGTGACAAGCCCGAGCTTCACGAGCTTCTCAGCGCGGGTCGTGCCCACGCCCGGCAGACGCTCGAGCCGCGTTGCGAGGCTGGGCTCGAAGCTGGATGAGGCGGCGTCCATCGGCGTGCCTGGAGAGGTGGAGGCTTCGACGTGTTACCGGCCGTTCTTGAACTGCTGATAGGCTTCCACCGCGAGGCGATCACACTCCTCGTTCTCCGCGTGACCTGAGTGTCCGGCCACGTGTACGAAGCGGATTGTGTGGGCTGCGGCAAGCTGGTCGAGTGCCCGCCAGAGGTCTTCGTTCTTGACGGGTGCGGGACGTCCCTTCTCCCTTCGTTTCCATCCTTGAGCCTTCCACTTGGGCATCCAATCGGAGAGCCCCGTGCCGACGTAGACGCTATCGGTCACGAGATCCACGACCGTTGGCCGCTTGAGCAACTCAAGCCCACGCACGACCGCGATCAGCTCCATTCGGTTGTTGGTGGTATGAGGCTCACCTCCCGAGTCCTTCGTCTCGCGGCCACTCTCCGGATGGCGGAGGATATAGGCCCAGCCCCCAGGCCCCGGGTTCCCGCTGCACGCGCCGTCGGTGAACAAAATGACCTCGGCAGGTGTTGCCGACTTCGCCATGAATCATCTCCTCTTTCGTTGTTCGCATGCCGTGACCTTCGCACGGCTCGTCAGGCAACGCCCCGCGTTCCGCCGAATGAAGCCGCAGCGTCGTCACCATCCCGCTCGAGCCGCACTGGGAGCCGCACGGTGAACCTGCTCCCTCGGCCAAGCTGACTCTCGAGGGTCACGTCGCCTCCCAAGAGCCGACAGAGCTCCCGCACGATCGACAGCCCCAGGCCCGTTCCGGAAAACTCGCGCGTCATCGCGTCGTCGCGGCGGAACACATCCCCCTGGCGAAACTTCTCGAAGATCGTCTGCTGGTCCTCCGTGGCGATGCCCACACCAGTGTCGATCACCTCGAGCAGAAACGCCGGAGGATTGCCGGCCGGTTCGTCGGCGAGGCGAGCATGGACATCCACCCGCCCTCCCTCGGGCGTGAACTTGATGGCGTTGGAAAGCAGGTTCGCCAGGATCTGCTGCACCTTGGCCTGATCTTGAAAAAGATCCTCGAGGCCCGGCGCAACCTCGTGAGAAAGCTGGATGTTCCGCTTTTCGGAGAGCGGGCGGACCATATCACACTGCGCGGAGATGGCTGCCTCGAGTCGGAAAGCCGCCGGCCGCACCTCCATCTTGCCCGCCTCGATCTTCGCGAGATCCAGGATGTCGTTGATCATCTCGAGGAGCATCCGTCCTGAGGTGCGGATGTTCTCGACGTACCGTCGCTGCTTGGCGTCGAGCGATTCGATCGACCCGAGCACGTCGGAGAAGCCGATGATGCTGTTGAGGGGTGTTCGAAGCTCATGGCTCATCGTGGCCATGAAATCCCCCTTGAGCCGGTTCGACTCATAGAGATGGAGGTTGGCCTGGGCGAGCTCGTCCACTTTCTCGTCGAGAGTGCTGTTGGCCTTGCGGATCTCGTCCTGTGTATCAAGGAGGCCTCGGAGCATGCGATTGAACGCGACGCCAAGCTCCTCGAATTCGTCGGCCGTATGGATGTCGGCTCGGGCTTCAGTGTTCCCTCGCCGCACCTCGTCGGTCACGTCTCGGAGGTGCTCGAGCGGCTTGACGATCACGTAGCGGACGATCGCGTAGGCCACGAGCATCGCCAAAAAGGCCGTCACGATCGCCGTGGCCAGGAGCAAGGCGCGGTTCGCATTGATGGCCTTGCGGGTGGCCGCGTCGGGCATGACGAGCTTCACCACGGCCATGAGATCGCCCTCCGCCAGCCGCTGACGTCCCTCTCCGACATCCCCTCCAGAAGCCCCGCGGTATTCGTGGCAGATCATGCAGTCCTTGCGGAAGCGGATGGGCTGGTAGTAGTGGTATTCGGCGCTGTCATCGGTGCGGAAGTCGCGGCACTCGAAGCGCCCTGCCGTATCGGGTATGGGCTGGCCCGGCGTCACGGGTGACTCGTTCTTGAAGTAGTCGAGCATCGCCTGGTCGAGCCGCCGATACTGCTCCATCTCTTCGGGCCCTGCATCGGGGCGGAGAAAACGCCACTGATACCGCTCGCCGAGCAGCCGCTTTTCGAGGCTCTCGATGGTGCTCGCGTACTGCTGTTCCTTTTCGAGCATTTTCCAATGGTGCTGGAGCATGATCGCATCGACCACATGCCGCGCCGTGGCCTGGCTGCTCGAAAAGACAAGCTGCTCGGTCCGGCTCCCGTACCACCAGAAGCTTCCCGCGATGAGCGCAAAGAGGCAAAGCCCAAACAGAAAGCGAACCTTCCGTTCCAGGCTCGTCTCACCGAGGATGTCGCGGAGGGAGCGGTATGCCACGAGGCAATCTTACAGCATGTCCACTGGGTCGACGTCTACGATCCAGGCGAGGTCGGGCGGCGTCTTGAGGCCCGCGGTCGCCCGTCGCACGAGTCCCCGCAAGATCGCGCCATCTGGCCCGAGCACCTGGAGATGCCAGCGGAACCGCTCACGGAGCCGCGGGATCGGCGCTGGCGCGGGCCCGAGCACACGGATGGCAGCCTGGCCCTCGGCAGCACCGCATGCCGCGGCCTCTGCTCGCAGCCGCGCGGTGAGGTGCGTGGCCCATTCCCGCACGCGTTCTTCATCGAGGCCCCGCACGACGAGGCGAATGATGCTTCCGAATGGAGGATAGACAAGCGCCTCACGGATCGGCAGCTCGCTTCGCACAAAAGCTTCATAGTCGTGGACGGCGGCCGCGCGGATCGCCGGATGCTCTGGCGTGCTTGTCTGCACGACGACGCGGCCCCCCAATTGGCCTCGGCCGCTGCGGCCCGAGACCTGGGTGACGAGCTGGCAGGTCCGCTCGGCCGCCCGGAAGTCGGCGAGGTGAAGCGCCGCGTCGGCATTGACCACGCCCACGAGCATGACGCTTGGAAAATCGAGGCCTTTCGCGATCATCTGCGTGCCCACGAGGATATCGATGTGGCGGTCGCGAAACGCATCGAGCGTCTTCTCATGGCTGCCGCGGCTTCGCATCGTGTCGGTATCCATGCGAGCCACCGCCGCGTCGGGAAAGGTCCGACGAATCTGCTCCTCGAGCCGCTGGGTTCCGGTGCCGCGGTGGGCCAGGCCGGGAGCCCGACATTCCGGGCAGTCGGGCGGCAGTCGGACAACGAGGCCGCAGCCGTGACAGATGCCGCGGTTCCCAGGCTGGTGGAGCGTGAAGGCGATCTCACACTGCGGACACCGCATCGTGTGGCCGCAGGCTCGGCATTGCACATGCGTCGCAAAGCCACGGCGATTGAGGAGGAGCATCACCTGTCCCCCGGCATCGAGCGCCCATCGTATGCCGGCAGCAAGCCTCGGGCTCACCGCCCCACGGGCTCGGGCGGTCGGATCGCGAAGGTCCACCGTGAGCACCCCGGGAAGCTGCGAGCCGCCGACACGGTCGGCCAGGCGGCACATCCGCCACTCACCCGCAAGACACCGGGCGAAGGTCTCGATCGCCGGCGTGGCCGACCCGAGCACGAGAGGCACGTTTTCGGCACGGGCGATCCACTCGGCCACGTCACGGGCGTGATACCGCGGCGACGTTGCTTGCTTGAACGAGCTTTCGTGTTCCTCGTCGATCACGATGAGACCGAGCCGCGGTGCGGGCGCGAAGATCGCCGAGCGGGCGCCCACCACGACGTTCACCCGGCCTGCTGCAATCTCACGCCACTGGGCGTGGCGTTCGGCGGGCGTGAGATGGCTGTGGAGCACGGCCACGGTGCCGAACCGGGCGCGGAACCGGTCGCATGTCTGGGGCGTCAGGCTGATCTCTGGCACGAGCACGATTGCCTGCCGTCCGAAGGAGATTGTCTCTTCCACCGCCTGGAGATAGACCTCCGTTTTGCCACTGCCCGTGACGCCAAAGAGGAGGATGGTCTCATGACGCCCGGCACGCATCGGCCCCGTGATGGCAGCGAGCGCGTCCGCCTGGGCCGGTGAGAGATGATCGGGCCGGTCGTGAGAAATCCCTGGCCGCTCGGAGGCTCCAGCACGGCGGGCCTCGACCGAACCCACCTCCTGGAGCAGTCCATTCTTCACGAGCCGCGTCACGACCGCGCGGCTGGCGCCGGAAGCGCGGGTGAGCTGGTCGGCCGTCGCGGGCTCGGCGGCGGCGGCCAGCACCTTGGCCTGGGCCGGCGTCAGCTTTCGATCTCCAGGCAGGCCCGTGGCGACGAGCAGCGGCGAGACCTTGACCTTCCGCTGCATTCGCACGCCCGATGGCAGGACCGCCTCGAGCACTTCGCCTCGCCTCGCAAGCCATCGTTCCGCCATCCATTCGGTGAGCTCGAGCATCCGACGCGACAACAGCGGCTTGTCGTCCTCGACGCCAGCCACGCTCTTGAGCGGCGTCTGGGGAAGCTCGCCCGATCGCACGGCCACGCAGTAGGCCAGCCGTAATCGGTTCGCCTTGCCAAGCGGTACGCGGACGCGGCGACCGGGTTCCACGCTGCTGACCAGCGGCTCGGGCACCAGATAGTCGAGCGGTTTGTCGACGCCATCCGGGAGGATGACCGTGGCCACGGTGCCGTGGCGGATATCATCGTCGACCCACGCCGGTCGGTCTTCGAAGAGGCTACGTTGAGCGGACTGGTCAGGGCCCATGCGGCGGATTAGACCATATGCCCCGTCGGCCACACCGACGAACTTCGGAGAGTGGATCCATGCGAGTCGGCGTCTTCGGAGGGAGTTTTGATCCGGTGCACTACGGGCACCTGATCGCGGCCGAGTGTGCCCGCGAGCAGGCGGCCCTGGATCGGGTCGTGTTCGTGCCAGCCGCCACGCCGCCGCACAAGCCGGGCGTGCGGCTGGAAGATGCTTCCCATCGCCTCGCCATGCTGTCGCTGGCGATCGGTGGCCATGACGCATTCGAAGTTTCCACGATCGAGCTCGACCGAGGTGGCACAAGCTACACGGTCGACACCCTCGCCGACCTCGCGGCCCGGCACCCGGGCGACACGCTCGTGCTCCTGCTCGGCCCCGACAGCCTGGCTGCCTTGGCGACGTGGAAAGAACCGGATCGCATTGTGTCGCTCGCGG
>CAYZHH010000188.1:0-7445 GCA_964478275.1 uncultured Candidatus Kuenenia sp. | reverse complement strand
GGCACCTCATCTCGGACAAGCACAACGGCGTGGAGATCCAGGCCTCCAGCGGGATGATCGTGTGCCGCCCGTCTCGAACAGGCGCTCGTACCGCGGGCATCCATGGTCGTCGAAGATCAGCCTGAATCGCTCGTGCAACTCGCCGCCCTCGTCGCTCCGCTCGAGGAACCGCAGGTACTGGGCACGCGGCCAGAATCTCGAGCGAGGGGCTTCCTCATACGAGTAGTATCCCGGCCCGGCCAGGACCCCCGGGCGTGTCACGCGTTCGTCACGATCGCCCACTCGGCTACTGCGAAATGCTCGACACTTCGCCACCGGCCCGGCTGCCGAGGCCTTTCCAGACCGCGGCATCGATCTCGTTGGCCACGGAGTGGACGGAGGCGTCGAGCATCAGCGTTCCGACCAACCCAGAATGGTGGCTGCGGGCCGGGAGCACGGCATAGGTGGCCGCGGTCTGATTCACGTTTTCGCGGGAGCTTGTCAGGTCGATATCGATCCCGGGCTTCTCGCTCGTGGTGATCGTCGTGTTGGGCGGAAACGTCGTGGTGAATCCATTATGCATCGCCCGGCCGCAGACCCATTCTGTGTGGCCGAGCTCGTACCAGCTCCCACCAGCAAGGCTCCCGCGGGCATCGTCGGGGCTGGTAGGCGGCGTGGTCGGCGCAGGCGGACTCGTGTCGCGGAAGCAAGGCTGAAACGACTTCACCTCCGACATTGCCAGCGTCTTGCTCAAGCCGTCGGAGTAGACCCTCATCTTGAGGCGAGCGTTGAAGCCGAAGGCCCCACCGCCATCCGATTGAGCGGTGGGGCTGTAGACGAGGAATTGGCCGACGTTGAGTCCATAGCACAATGGATAGTGCTCAGCTTTGCCGTCCGCCTTAAGCCGAGGCTTCACGTTGGGATCGCTCGGGCACTGGAGCACGTCGACTCTCAGGGTGGCGACGCTCCCCGAAGGAAAAAGCAGCGGGTCCTGCGACCCGTAGGGCTGCGTGAAATCGATTTTGGCGAACGTGTTCGCCTCCTCGAGAAAAGGGAGGATCAAGGCTTGGCCTGACCAGGGCGAGGCATTGCTAGCCGTCAGGCCGGCCGTGCTGCCAGCTGGCGGCATGTAGCCCTTCGTGCTCTCGAAGTTGAGAATGGCGAGCCCGAGCTGGCGCAGGTTGTTCTGGCAGCTCGACCTGCGGGCGGCTTCACGGGCGCTCTGCACGGCCGGAAGCAACAGGCCAATGAGGGCTGCGATGATCGCGATCACAACCAGGAGCTCGACGAGCGTGAACGCGGTTCGGTTTTTCGCGGCGGGGTGAGTCATTTACGCATGCCCTAGTGATGAAAGTCGAGTTCGCACATGAGACTCAGTATCGTGTTCGACGATTATCATAGCGTTTCTCGAAAGAACGTCAACGTCGGCAATCCGCCGTGAATTGGCGTTCTATCCAAGGCCTGTGCCTGGCGCGCCGGCCGCCGCAGGCCCCGTGAGAGCTCCTCACCGCGGGAATATCGATGACGGGCTGGGGGCCCACTCGAGCTGGGCTACCGTGTTTTCCCGCTCTCCTTCTTGCCGCGCAGGTCGAGGCAGAGGAGGCGGTCGTCGCCGCGGACGTAGAGGAGGCCGCGGGCGATCACGGGGGCGGCCCAGGCAGGGGCAACGAGAAGCTCTTCGCCGGCGTCGTCTACGAGCGTCACCGAACGCACGGGCTCGTAGGCGTCGGGCGTCGCCCGGAGGACATGGATGCTGCCGTTCTCGGCCAGGCAAATGAAATGGCCGTCGACGGAGGTAAGCGAGCAGCGGCCGAGCGCCGGCTGGCTCCATCGCACCTGGCCTGTTTTCCATTCGATGCACCGCAGTTCCGCGCTCCCTGCATGGCGTCCACTGCTGCCGTAGAGAAAACCGTCGTGGTACACCGGCGTGTTCCAATGGAGGAGCATTGCCTTGTCACGTCGCGTGCGTTCATCCTTCCACACGACGCCATGCTCTCCCGGGCGAACACGAAGAAGCGAGCTGCCCAGGGCGTACGACTCCGACACAAAGACTTCGTCGCCCACCACGACGGGCGTTGCGGCATTCACGCTCTCGAGGAGCGGCGCTCGCCACGGATACGCAAAATCGACTGTGCCCGTTCGCGGATCGAGAGCCACGAGACCACCCCGGGCAAACGCAAAACACCACGGCCGCCCCGCGATCTCCGCGACCACCGGGCTCGCATAGCTCGCCAGCTCGTCGCTCGCCTTCCACACGACCTCGCCCGTTCGCTTGTCGAAGGCCACAACACCCGTGCCATCGCCCTGCACCTTGCCCTGGGCGGCATAGAGATCGGCAGGCCCGTCGAGCGGACTGCCCCCGACGTTGACGATCAAGAGATCACCCCACACCAGGGGCGTGCTGCCCACGCCGAAGAAATTGCGGGCGACGTGAAACTGAGCCTGCGTATCGACTGCCCAACGCTTTTCGCCAGTCGTCGCGTCGTGGCACACGAGCTGACCTTCGGCGCTGAACGTGTAGACGCGGTTGCCGTCGATGACCGGCGAACACCGCGGGCCGTTGTTGTAGCCGAGCATGTCGTCATAGCCCGTGGGCGAGCCGACACTCCAGAGCTCCTTTCCCGTTTCCGCCTCGCGACAGATCAGGCGATCTTCATCGCCATACCGGTCGAAGTGATAGAGCCGGCCGCGAGCGATCGACGGCGCCGCATAGCCGGTGCCCAGCTTTGTCTGCCAGACGATCGGCGGCCCCTTCTCGGGCCAGTCAAACGACAGCCCGCGCTCAGCCGACGTGCCGTTGCGGCGCGGCCCCAAAAAATCGGGCCAATCTTCACCTGGGCGCGTCGCCAGGTCGGGTGGCAGCGTCTCCGCGGCCGCTCGTCCTTCTTCCGCCCGGCAGACAACAGGGTCGGCCATGCCCGTGAGCAGCGCAACGCGCAAGGCGAGTATGGCGAGTATGGCGAGCCGATGTCGCATGGCGATTCCGTGTGCGGGAGGTTCACTCGGTTGAAATCGCTTCGAGCAGATCCATCCGTACGGCACGGCGAGCCGGGAGCCAAGCGGCCATTGTCGTGACGGCAATCGCCGCGGCGAGGTTCGCGGCCACGACGCTCGGCCGGAAGGTCACGCTGATCGGATGCCCGAGGAGCGGTTGGCTCGAAAGCTGAATGAAGAGGGCCGTCACCATGCCGGCCGCTAGGCCGATGACGCTCCCGGCCGCTGCCAGGAGCACGCTTTCGAGCACCACCATCCGGGTCACCTGGCCACGGGTCATGCCGATCGCCCGGAGGAGGCCGAGGGTGCGTTTCTTCTCGAGCACACTCATCGTCACCGTGTTCGCCACGCCGAGGCTGCCCACGACGAAGCCGAGCCCGAGAATCGCCCAGAGTGATCCGACGAGCCCCTGCACGATGCGGTCTACGACCTGCCGCACCTCGCCGAACGATCGCAGGATGAGGCCCTCTTCCGCTGCGATCGCATCGAGCGGTTCGCGCAGCGCCTCACGCTGGCCGTCGGCCGCAGTCACAAGGAGGATGTCGGCCGCCTCCATGCCGAAGAGCGTCCGGCCCGCGTCTCGTCGCACAAGCAGCGACGCGCCACCGCTCGTGTAGTCCACGACGAGTGCCGCCACCTTCACGAGGACCGTCCGGCCAAAGACTTCAACCGGCACCTCGTCTCCCGGCTTGATGCCCGTGCGGCGGGCGAGCACCGTGCCGGCCACGGCCTCACCGCGGGCGAGCGCCTCGCGTACTTCCTCCTCCGTGGCATCAATTGGCTCGAGCGGCAGAGGGCCATGATCAGCGATGTCACGCGCCACGATGACGCAGGCGCCGCCGGCCACGCGGCCTGTCGTCACGCCGACACCCTCGACCGACGCGACCCCCGGAATCGCCAGGAGTTGCTCCTCGACGCCTATGTCCTGCGACTCCGCAGGCTGTGACGCGGCCACCCCCTGGAGTAGCCCCGCGCTGGAGAGCACCCAGTCGGCTTTCATCATCCGGCCATACCAGCCGAGCACATCTTCGACGTTGTCTCGGATCGCGTGGCCGAGACCGATGCCGTTGCTCACCGCCACGACCAGGACACCCGTCGTGAGCGCCGTCCGGACCGGATGACGCAGAATTTGCTCAACGGCAAGCGCTCCCTCGATCTTCAGCTGCGGCGGTACGAGCAAAGCGAGGATCTTGACGACGGGTGGGAGCAACAGCGGCGTCGTCGCAATAAAAGCCATCATGAGGCCGATGCCCCCCGGCACACTCATGCGCGGAGGCAACCATCCCACGACCACGAGCGCCTGGTTAGAAAGCGCAAAGGTTGTGAGCACGATCACCACCGTCACGAACCGCCAGGAGATGCCGGTCGGCGGCGGTGGTGGCGCGGAAGCGACCCCTTCAAGAAGATCGACTCGGCCGGCCTCGCGAGCCGGCCACCACGCCGCTGCCACGGCGACAACGAGGCCCAGGAGCACGGCGGCCGGCAGGATCCACGGAGCGACAGCGGTGGCCGTCTCCGGAGACTGAAGTGCCCGGGCAATCCCTGCGGTGATGGGGCCAGCGGCGGCTCGGCCGACCGCAGCGCCGATGATGCCACCGAGCGCACCGAGGATCGCCGCTTCAACAGAAACAAACCGTCGAATCTGCTGGGCCGTGGCGCCCAGCAGCCGTAAGAGCGAAAGGCCCCGCCTCCGCTCGGAGACGTTCATGAGCATCGCATTGCCGACAATGAAGAAGGCCATCGCCACGGTGAGCCCGGTCACGAAATCGAGGCCGAGGTTGGCGGCATGCAGCACATCCTCCGCGAGGCTCGCGCGGCCTGCCGGGATTTCCGCCATGAGGTTTTCCGGCAGGCGTTCGCCGATCGCCTGCCGCACGGTCGGGCGACTCGCATCGGATTGAAGGACGACCCGAATCCGGTCCACCATGCCGGTTGCCCGGGAGAGTGACGTCAGCCGCTTGATGTCAACGATGACGCCGGCCCCCTCGGCAAACCAGTTCATCGAGCCGGGCTTCACGAGGCCCGTGATCCGCATCCGCTCGATCCGCCGGCGGGCAAAGAAGAGCAATTCATCCCCGACTGAAAGCTTGAGGCCCCGCGCGAGCGTCGCATCAAGCAGGCATTCGTCTTCTTCGCGGCAGGGCTCGCCCACCTCGAGCTCTAAGAGGCCGAGCGTGACGAGCCCGGCGGCGTCCACGCCGACCGCGATCTCCCGGACGCGGTTCTCGCCCACGCGAAGGAGCGTGGGCCGGTAGATGAGCGGCACGGCCGCCCGCACGCCCGGCACATCGGCAATGGGGGGCACTTCATCCGACACGAACCGCCCACCGCCGCGGGCCGTGACATCAACCGTCGGGAACCCATCGATCACCTCGGCGAGCCGGTGATAGCCCGACTGCGAGACACTCGCCGACACCCACGTGGCCACCACGGCCCCGACGGCCACCGCGATGCTCGCCGCCGTGGCGAGGGCGCGACCTGGACGCAACTGCCACTGCCGCAGAAGGAGAGACCCGAGCCTCATGGCTGCACGGTCCCAGCAACTGCGAGCGACGGATCGCCGACGACGATCTCGGCGATCTTTCCGTCTCTCATTCGGACGATCCGCCCCGCGGCCATCGCCACAGTGGGATCGTGCGAAATGATGAGAAGCGTCTGGTGTCGTTCGGTGACCAGCTTGCGGAGCAAGTCGAGCACGAGGGCAGAGTTGGCCGAGTCGAGGGCGCCCGTGGGTTCATCGGCCAGGACGATCGCCGGGCGGGTGACAAGCGCCCGCGCGACGGCGCCTCGCTGCTGCTCCCCACCGGAGAGGGCATCGGGGCGATGGGTGGCGCGGTGATCCATGCCCACGGCGGCAAGCGCCTCACGGGCGGCTTCAGCCGAGCGGGCCGCCGGGGCTCCATCGAGGATGAGCGGCAGGGCCACGTTTTCCGCCAGCGAGAGCTCAGGCAGCAGGTTGTAGCGCTGGAACACAAAGCCGATGCGCCGCCGGCGGATCGCGGACAGGGCGTCGTCATCGAGGGCTGCCAGGTCGGTCCCCTCGAGGAACACATGGCCAGCCGTAGGCTTCGTGATGGCGCCGAGCAGGTGCAGGAGCGTGCTCTTGCCCGATCCAGACGCGCCCGTGATGGCGACGAACTCACCCGGCTCCACGGCCATATCGACACCGCGGACCGCCATCACCGTGGCGCCAGCGGCCGACGTGAAGGTCTTCTCGAGCTGCTCGGCACGGATGATTGGCAAGGGACGCTCCGGCGGTGGTTGGTCTCCACGGCTGCGAAGCAATGTACCGGCGACGGCCGATACTGGCCATGTGCGGCCGGCCGGTCACTCGGCTGCGTGCTGCGGCGCGAGGATTTCGAGATCGATCGCCTCAACGGCCTGCTGGCCAGAGAGCGTATCGGTGACCGCCAGCTCGATGCGGTGGCGGCCAGCCGTCGCCCCGGTGGGAATCCGAATCATGTAGCGGGCAAAGTAGTCGTGGCGACGGGCTCGGCAGGTTTCGGCGATCGGCTCGAACGTCCACTCATGCACGGTGGAACCGCCTTCTGATACGAGGCGGAGCCGCGAGTCGATGCAGGTGGTGTGTCCGGCTGCCGACGCTCCGGCAGTGAGGTCATCCAGCTCAAAGTACACAATCACTTCCTGTCCAGGCCGAAAGCGGTCGGCCGCAAAGCGGTCGAGCACGCCCCATGCCTGGACGCGCGTGGCAAAGCAGGTGTTGCGGATCGCGAGCTCTTCCGCGGCGGCCGGAGCGGGCTCCGCCACGTCTTCGGGAGCAGGGGCTTTCGGCATTGGCGCAACGGCTTCTTTCGGTTGCGTTGGCGGCGCGGCGGGCATGGAAACGGCCGCTGCAACAGGTGCAGGTGCCGGGGCCACGTCGGCAGGCACAGCCGGTTCGGGCGCGAGCGTCTCGGGCTCGAGGGCGGCTGTCCCTTCGACGGCTGTCGTGGGTTCGGGCTGCTCGTCGGGCACCGAGAGCGGGGCAGCATCGCCGGGCATGGCCGCCGTATCGAGATCAGCCTTGGCCACCACGTGCCTCGATGGTGACGAGGCCAGCGACTCGGCAAACGCTTCGACGACCACTGGCCAGTCTTCTTGATCGGTCCGCTGGAGTGTCGCCACGAGCGAGTCCCTGGCAGCATCGTCGAGCGCGCCGACCTTGGCGAGCCGATGGATGGCTTCCTCGATCGCCGCTTCCCGACGCTCGACGTCGGCTGTATCGTCCGCGGCCTCGTCATCTCCCCCGTCGCGCGGGCCCGACGGAATCTCTTTCTCCGCTGAACGATCGTCGACGCCCATCACGAGATCCCGCAGCGACGCCGTGCTCAGCACCGACGTGCAACCACTGCCCGCTGCAGCGGCAAGGGCAGCCAGAGCCAGCGACCAAACGCGGCGCGACGCAGGGTAAAGGATCATGCTGGGCATCATGAGGTCTGGAGAACCCGGGCGGCCGGGCTCAGGATTGACGT
>CAYZHH010000187.1:7258-7489 GCA_964478275.1 uncultured Candidatus Kuenenia sp. | reverse complement strand
AAATTAAAGAGATGGTGCGGCAGCTCGCCGACGACGAGACAGACGTCGTCATCACCGAGATCGGCGGCACGGTGGGCGATATCGAGAGCCTTCCCTTCCTCGAAGCGATCCGGCAGATCCCGCTCGAGATCGGCCGCGAGAACTGCATGTTCATCCACCTCACGCTCGTGCCTTACCTCAAGGCCGCCGGCGAGCTGAAGACAAAACCGACGCAGCACTCGGTCGGCCTCC
>CAYZHH010000187.1:0-7248 GCA_964478275.1 uncultured Candidatus Kuenenia sp. | reverse complement strand
GGCAGATCGGCATCCAGCCCGACATCCTCGTGTGCCGCACCGAGCGAGCCCTCGATCCGGCCGACAAGGAAAAGATCGCGCTGTTCTGCAACGTGCCGCGGGACGCCGTGATCGAGGAGCGCGACAAAGACTTCTCGATCTACGAGGTGCCTCTGTCGCTCCAGGGCAACCGCATCGACGACATCGTGCTGCGGCGGTTCGGGATCACCGCTCCGCCAGCCGACCTCGACGCCTGGCATGACATCCTCCACCGGCTGCGAAACCCGGCGCACGAGGTGTCGATCGCGCTGGTCGGCAAGTACGCGGAACACCGCGACGCCTACAAGAGCATCTACGAGGCCCTCGATCATGGCGGCATCGCCCACCGCACCCAAGTGCGGGTGCAGCCCATCAAGAGCGAGGACATCGAGCGGGAGGGGGCCGAACGACTCCTCGCCGGCTTCGACGGCCTCATCGTGCCGGGTGGCTTCGGCGAGCGAGGGATCGAAGGGAAGGTGGAAGCCATCCGTTTTGCCCGCGAGCGTGGTCTGCCATTTCTTGGCATCTGCCTGGGCATGCAGTGCGCGGTGATCGATTTTGCCCGGCATGTGGCCGGCCTCGACAACGCCCACTCAACGGAGTTTGCCCGCGACACGCCGCACCCGGTGATCTGCCTCATGGAGGAGCAGCACGGCGTGGAGCAGAAGGGAGGCACGATGCGGCTAGGGGCGCAGCCATGCGTGCTCACCGACGGCACCCGCAGCGCCGCGGCCTACGGCCAGGAACAGACTGACCCGCGGATTTCGGAGCGGCACCGGCACCGCTACGAGTTCAATCCGCGGTATCGCGAACGGCTCGAGGCGGCCGGCCTCGTCATCGCCGGCACGAACCCCGACAGCACGCTCGTGGAGATCGTGGAGCTAGCGGATCACCCGTGGTTTGTGGCGGTGCAGTTCCACCCCGAGTTTAAGAGCAAGCCCACCGCAGCCCACCCGCTCTTCGCGAGCCTCGTGGCCGCCGCCGTCGAGCGGCACGCCGGCAGCGCCTGGGTGGCCGAGGCCTGAAAAGGCTGCGGTGGGCGTGTCTTTCCCGCGTTTTGCTCGTTCAAAGCCGCCCTTGAACGCTCTCGGCGCGGCCTCTACCCTCCCCCCCGTCCATTCTCGACGGCCCCGAAGGTTTCCGGTTCATGCATTATTTTCTCCGCGCATTACGGGAAGCGGCCAAGAGCTGGCCCATTCTGGCCGCGGCCATGCTCTGCTCCGTAGGCGTGGCAGCCCTGTGGGGGGCCAACATCGCCGCGCTCTTCCCAATTATCGAGGTCACGCTCAAGGGCGAGTCGATCCACTCCTGGAACGAGAATCGCCTCGAGCAAGCGGAGAAGCACCTCGAGGCGGGCTCTGCGGAGCAGGCACAACTCGACGCCCAGATCGCCGAGGGAGGGCTTGCCGGGAAAGAGCTCGTTCAGGCGAGGGCCCGGCGCGACACGCTGAATATCTCGATGGGCACAGAGAACGCCGTGGCCGTCTCGGCCCGCAAGCTCAGCCCCTGGCTCGATAGCCTGCTCCCTCGTGATCCATTTCAGACGGTGCTGATCGTGGTGGCCTTCGTGGTCATCAGCACGTTCGTCAAGCATGGCTTTCTGATGGTGAGCACGATGCTCGTGGCCTATGTGGCGATGAGCATCAGCCGCAACATCCGCGTCAAGATCTTCGAGAAGGCGCTCCAGCTCGACCGGGCCCAGTTCATGCATCATGGCTCGGCCGGATTCATGGCGCAGGTGACGGCGACGAGCGAGATGCTGGCCAACGGCATCATGAGTTTCTACGGGGGAGCCATCACCGAACCGTTCAAGATCATTGCCTGCCTGGGCTGTGCGATGGTCGTGTCATGGCGGCTCACGCTTGCGTGCCTCGTGCTCGCGCCGGTCGTCGGCTTTCTCATGGTGTGGCTCAACCGCCGGATGCGGGCGGTGTCTCAGAATGTGCTGTCTCAGTCGAAGGGCTATCACCATGTGCTCCTCGAGGCGCTCAACAACGTGCTGACGGTGCAGGCCTACACGATGGAGCCTTTCGAGAAGCAGCGGTTCCAAGACTGCACGGGCGACATGCTGCGGGTCGGCATGCGACACACCTTTTATCGGGCGCTTGCCAATCCCATCACCGAAGTGCTCGGCATCGGCATGGTGGCTACCTCCATCGCCGTGGGCGCATGGCTCGTCATCAACCAAGAGACCAAGATTTTCGGCGTCACGATGACCGATCAGCCGATGACGGTGCCCGGCATCATGCTCTTCTTCGGGTTCTTGATCGGGGCCAGCGACCCGGTCCGAAAGCTCTCCGGCGTCATCACCGGCCTCAACATGGGCATGGTTGGAGCCCAGGGCGTCTATCCGCTGCTCGACACGAAATCGAGGCTCGTTGAAGCGGCGCATCCGAAGGAGCTCCCTTCGCCGCACAAGGAGATTCGCCTCGAGAATGTCTCCTTCACCTACGACGGCATCGACACCGTGCTCAAGAACGTGAATCTCACGATCCAATTCGGAGAACGGGTCGCGATCGTGGGGCCCAACGGCGGTGGCAAGAGCACACTCATCAACATCATCTGCCGGTTCTACGATCCGACGGCCGGCCGCGTGCTGCTCGATGGCACGCCGCTCACCGAGCTATCGCTCCATAACCTCAGGCGGCGGATCGCGATGGTCACGCAGCAGACGGAGCTCTTCAACGAGACGATCCACTACAACATCAAGTACGGCCGTTGGGACGCCACCGACGAGGAGGTCGAGGAAGCTGCCCGCAAGGCCCATGCCCACGAGTTTATCTCGGAGTTTCCGCAGGCGTATAAGACGATGGTGGGCCCCAACGGGTTTCGGCTCTCCGGCGGCCAGCGGCAGCGGATCGCCTTGGCTCGTGCGTTTCTCCGCGACGCCGAGATCCTTGTGCTCGATGAGGCCACCAGCCAGATCGACGTCGAGAGCGAACGGCTCATCCACGAGGCCCTGTCTCGCTATGTCGAGAATCGCACCGTTTTCATGATCACCCATCGGGCGAGCACGCTGGCCCTCGCCGACGCGATTCTCGAGGTCGAGCACGGCTCGGTCGTGAAACGATCGGCCCAGCGATCGCAGGCGGCGTGAGCCGGTAGAGCCCCCGGCCGTCTCGTCGTTACACTCGACCGTCATGACCAAGCTCCAGGCCTGTCCGCACTGTTTCCAGCCTATCGATGGCGACCTCGAGGTCTGCCCGGTGTGCCAGGGCGCGCTCGCGAAGCCAGTGGAGGAGAAGCGATGGCGGATCCCATGCCCCAACGGCCATCTCTTCTTGGCGCCCGACACATGGATGGGGCGTCAGATGATCTGCCCGAAGTGCAACGAGCCCTTCACCCTCAGTCTCTCGGAGAGCATCGAGAAGCGTGAGGAGCGGCAGAAGCGGCAGGAGGAGTTGGAGATCAAGATCGCCAAGGCCTGGCTCACTCGCGCCATCTGGGCTCTCATCGTCGTCGTGGGCTTCATCGCCTCGCTCGTGATCTTCACCCAGGCCAGGTAGGCCGGCTCTTCATGCTGGCCGAAGTGGTGTTTAGTCTTCCAGCAGGCGACGGCCGCGGAGGAGGTGGTGGTAGTGCTGGGCGAAGCGATGGGCTTCGTCGCGGACGTATTCCAGCAGCCTCAAGGAAAAAGAGTCGCGCGAGAGTCGCAGCGGCTCCGACTTTCCTGGCACGAAGACTTCTTCCTCGCGCTTCGCGAGCGCGATGATACACGGCGCCTGAATACCGAGGCTTTCGAGGGCGTCCAAGGCCGCCGAGAGCTGTCCCTTGCCGCCGTCCACGAGAAAGACGTCGGGCAGCGACGCTCCCTCGCGCACGAGCCGGGAGAATCGCCTCGACACGACCTCATGAATGCTCTTGAAGTCGTCAATGCCGCTGACGTTCTTGATGCGGTACCGCTTGTAGCCAGCCTTGAACGGAAGGCCGTCGATGAACTGAACAAGACTGGCGACGGTTTCATTGCCGGCCAGGTGCGCGATGTCGACGCCTTCGATCACCCGCGGAGGCGCCGCCAGGCCGAGCACCTTTTGGAGACCGGCCAGCCCCTTCTTCGGATCGACCAGAAAAACCTCGGGCTGCACATGCTCCTCGAGGTCGCCCCGCTGGTCGAGCGTCTCGAGGAGCTTGATTTCGTCGCGCAGCCTCGCTGCCCGCTCAAATTCGAGCCGCTTGGACGCGTCGAGCATGTCGGCCCGCATTTCTTCGAGCAGCCGCTTCTTGCCGCCTTCGAGGAAGGTCTTCAGGCGATTGATGTCGCGGCGATACTCCTCCTTCGAGATCCGAAGGTTGCACGGGGCGGTGCACTGACCGATCGATGCCAGCAGACAGGGGCGGAACCATCGCCATCGCTCGTCATCGGCGTCGATGTCGAGCGTGCAGGTGCGAAACTTGAAGATCCGCTGGAGGACGACGATCGCGCCGCGAAGACTCCCCGCGCTCGTGAACGGGCCGTAGAGCTTCACGCCCTTCTGGCGAGGTGTGCGAGTGAACTCGATCCGTGGGAAATCCTCGTGCGTCGTGATCTGGAGATAGGGAAACGTCTTGTCGTCTTTGAGATCGCTGTTGAACCGCGGCTGCACATCCTTGACAAGCCGGCTCTCGAGGAGGAGGGCATCGACCTCGCTCTCGGCCTCGAGGTAGTCGATGTCGCGGATCTCGCGCACGAGATCGGCCGTGCGACGATCCTCGGCCGCAGCCTTGAGGAAGTAGCTTCCGGCCCGCGCCCGCAGATTTTTTGCTTTGCCGATGTAGATCACCCGGCCCGCGGCATCCTTCATGAGATACACGCCCGGCGTCGTCGGGAACGAACGCACCTTCTCGGCCGCCGCCGAGAGGTCACGAGCGGCCCCCGCCTCATCGGTATCAGCGGGGAGGGTTTCGGCGTCGGAGTTTGGATCGTCGGGTGTGGTGGACATGCGACCTGATTGTAGCGCGACCGAACGGAGTGCACCGGCTCGGCCGCCAGGGAGGGCGGCCGCCGGCCGGAGGCCCGGCAATCTCGCCGGGGCCATGGATGGCCCGCCGGTCGTGAACATAGCCGTGCGACCGCCGGAGCCAGGGATGGCAATCGTGTTCGGCACGGTTGATGCATGGGGTTCCGACGCAAGCCGCTTCGGTTCGCCGGCGGTGACATGCTCGTCACCTTCGGATTTTGCGAGTGTGCTCTCGTGGATGATGGTGCGCCTTGTGGCCGCGCAAAAGTCCTCGGCTCCTGCGCGTGCCCCCGACCGGCTCCTCAGCATCAGGGGCTTTGGCGGCAAGCATGTGGAGATAGGTAAGCTTGCGCGATGGCTGCTACGCCGGTATCGTGGCCCGCATGGCCGAGCAGCAGACGCAAGAGATCACTGCGGAGGACGTGCAAGGACTGAAGTTGCTCCGCAGGACCGGGCCGCAGGGGTCACGAGTGACGAGATCGTGAAGCTGGGCAAGAGTCGGCCGCTTGCTGGTAGGCCGGATCATCCTGTTCGGCTGATTCGCGTGGAGGTGAAGCCGCACGAAAGCTACCGAGGGATGAGGGGGCCTCGCTGTGATGGAACCCTTCGGATCGTGACCAACAGGCTTGACCTTCCGGCAGAACTGATCGCGGAGATCTATCGGCAACGGTGGCTCATCGAGTCATCGAGATATTCTTCAGGCTCTTCAAGCACGTACTCGGCTGCCGGCACCTCTCAGCCCGGATGCTGAAGAGCATGTCACCGCCGGCGACGCAATGCGGCTTGCTTCTGTCGTCCACGCATTCGCCGTGCCGAACACGATTGCCATGGATGGCCGTAGCGAGCGTCCGGCGACATGGCACGGGCAGGCTCGAGCCTCGCGGTTAGGTGAGGATGCCCTTGACTACTATTCCATGCACGTCGGTGAGCCTGTAGCGGCGGCCTTGGAACTTGTAGGTGAGCCGCTCGTGGTCGATGCCGAGGAGGTGGAGGAGCGTGGCGTGAAAGTCGTGGACGTGGACTGGATCGCGGTCGATGTTGTAGCCAAGCGGGCAGGTCTCGCCCCAGGTGGTGCCGGGCTTCACGCCGCCTCCTGCCATCCATATGGAAAAACATCGCGGGTGATGATCACGCCCAAAATCCTGGCCCGGCTTGTAGAGCCCTTGGCAGTAGTTCGTGCGGCCAAACTCGCCCCCCCACACCACGAGCGTGTCGTCGAGCATGCCACGGGCAGCGAGATCCTCCACGAGCGCGGCGGCCGGCTGATCGGTCTGCTTGGCTTCGCGAGCGATGCCCCCCTTGAGGTCATTGTGATGGTCCCAGTCTTGATGGTAGAGCTGGATGAACCGCACGCCCCGCTCGGCAAGCCGTCGGGCCAGGAGGCAGTTGGCGGCGAAGGTGCCGGGGTCACGGGCGTCGGGGCCGTAGGCATCGAGTACATGTGCCGGCTCATCGGAAAAATCAGCGACGTCGGGGATGCTGGCCTGCATCCGATAGGCCATCTCGTGATTGGCAATGCGGGCCTCGATCGCGGTATCGGGCGTGTGCGTGAATTGATGCTCGTGGAGCGAGCGCAGGCCATCGAGCGCCTTGCGGCGACTTTCGGGTGAGACGCCCGGCGGATTGTTGACGTAGAGCACTGGGTCGGCCCCGGAGCGAAAGCGCACGGCCTGATGCTTCGCCGGCAGAAACCCGGCGCCCCAGAGGTGGCTCATGAGGGGCTGGCCCGACTTGTTCTTCGTGATGAGCACGACGAATGCCGGGAGATTGTCCTGCACGGTCCCGAGGCCATAGTCGAGCCAGGCCCCGATGCTCGGGCGGCCCGGAATCTGGAAGCCGCTCTGCATGAACGTCACGCCGGGGCCGTGGTTGATGCTGGGCGTGT
This sequence comes from uncultured Candidatus Kuenenia sp., assembly GCA_964478275.1. Classification (GTDB taxonomy): domain Bacteria; phylum Planctomycetota; class Planctomycetia; order Pirellulales; family UBA1268; genus QWPN01. The sequence continues at coordinate 408 of CAYZHH010000187.1, read as the reverse complement.
GCATCGTGTGAATGAAGCAGAGACGGTCCACGATCTTGGCCGTGTGCGGCATGAGCTCGGAGACCCAGGCGCCGCTGTCGCCGTGACGGGCAAAGGCAAAGGGTGAGGCCACGAGTGGGATCGAGCTCTGGTTGCCAGACATACCCGTGAGCCGCTGGCCACCGCGGACGCTGTCGGGAAGTTGCTCACCGTCACGCTTCGCAAGGAGCGGCTTGTAGTCGAAGAGATCGAGCTGCGATGGCCCGCCCGACTGGAAGAGATAGATGACCCGCTTGGCTTTTGGCGGCACGTGGAAGCTGGGGAGCACGCCGCCACTCGAGCCCGGCGGCAGGGCCAATGGCGACGCCGTGGCCGCCGCCGCATCACGGCCCATGAGGTCGGCAAGCGCGATGCCTCCGAGGCCCATGC
>CAYZHH010000186.1:2419-7501 GCA_964478275.1 uncultured Candidatus Kuenenia sp. | reverse complement strand
GCCCAGAACCGCTGCGGCCCCGGCATCGATCGCCGCGGTGGTCGTCTCGGCCCGCGGGAACGACTCGAGCAGGATGACCCGTCGGCCCGGCCGATTGGCCACGAGCATCCGGAGCCAGGCGAGCGTGGGCGCGTCGACGATTCCGACGTCCCACACGAGAACTGCCGTGGCATCATCGAGTGGCGGACGCCCCATGCTCCGAGCCGCCACACTCGCACCCGTTGCCGCTACAAGATCCGCAAGGCCGTCGAGATCAGTAGCCCGCATCGCCGCCACGGCGACACGAAGGCCCGTGGCCCGTGGACGGACGGCTTCCAGAATGCTCTCCTCGCGCCGCGAGGTGGCCGGCAGACCAAGCACTCCCGGGCGTCCGGCATCCCGATCGGCGAGCCACGTCGCGAGTCTCCCGGTGAGGTCATGCCACGGAATTTCCTCGACTCCCGCAAGCGATGGCCCACTCCGGCGCCGGCCGTCGACCAGGCTCGCAGCCACGCTCACCACGGGCGCCAGCGGCCACCGGAGTGACAGCGCCACGGCGTCGCCCAATGCCCAGCGGCGAGGGCTCGATGAGGCCATGAGAATCACCGCCGGGGACCGATCGCGAAACGGCTCGGGCGGAACAGCCACCGCGTGGCCCGGCGACTCCACTATATGGAGCTCCGCGAGCCGTGCCGCGCCAGCCCTCGCGATCCGGAGATCGGCAGACGCATCCCTTCCCACCCAGAGGACGTGGTGCCGCCCGGGCATCACCGTGGCGGCAGTCACTGAGGCAGCAGGCATGACGTTGAAGGTATCGCGAGGTCAAAGCGTTCAGCAACTCGGCCACCGCCGGCCACGGACTATTGGCAAGCAGGGAAAGCAGGGCAAGCGGCCGATTTCCTCGCCCGGTCCGTTCGACCAAGTTGGGATTGACCGAGTTCCCGCCGGATTGAGAATCGCAACCTGGTGGTGTTCAAGGATGAATCCATCAGCGACCGCGGTCATTCGCCGCGGAACCATCTGGCAGGAGGCCATGCGATGCCCAGGAAATCCGTCGGTCGTTCGGGGGCTGATTCAGAAGGCTCGGTGCTTCGAGGGAATCGCGAAGGCTATCCGTCCCATCGCCTCCGGGTCATCACGGTCACTGGGACCAGCGGGAAGACCACCACCGCATGGCTCGCCGCAGCGGTCCTCGCCGAAGCCGGCCTTCGCGTTGGGGTTCTCTCCGATCTGGGCTGCCTTGGCCTCGCGGACGACGTGCCTGCCATGAGCGACTATGCCCGCAAGGGAAAACTCACACGCTGGCTCGCACGGCTTGCTGAGAGTGGATGCACGCATGCCGTGGTCGAGGTGTCGGGCCGCGCGATCGAGGCGGAAGCGCTTGCTGGAGTCCGCTCCGACACCGTCGTCATCACGAGCGTGGCGCAACCGGCCCTCGCCCACCACGATGACGACGCCTCGATGGTGGTCTCGGCCCCCCCCGCACGCACGTGCGCCGCGGCCGTCGCCACGTTGGCACCAGGCGGTGTCCTCGTGACGGGCGTCACGCGACGGCCCCTCCAGAGGCTCCTCGGCGCGCTGCCGACCGACGCAACATGCATGACGGCGGGTCTCACCGATGCCTGTGATGAGACGGCAACTCCCGTCGAGGCCGGGCTCTTTGGCCGCATGGTCTTGGCAGCCTGCGGCGGCCAGGTCGTGCCGCTCACTCTCGATCCGCCGGTCGTTCCGTTCGTGCGTGACAGCCTGCTCGCCTTGGCCGTGGGAGCGCGGTACGGCATTCCGCTCCATCTTGCCGCGCGGGGTATCGAGGCGGCAGGATGCGTACCCGGCCGCGTCGAGCGGCTTGCCCGAGGGCAGGATGCAGCCGTGTTCCTCGACATGCCATCAAGTGGTCACGCCCTCTCGTCTACGCTGGCGAGTCTCCGACGGCTCACTCCCGGTCGCCTGGTGGTGCTGGCCGAGGAGCCCCTCGCAGCAAGGCTTGGCGATGACGAGTTTGGCTCACTCGTTGCCCGACATTGCGATGCCTGTGTACTCGTGCCCTCGGCGGTGCTCGCCGACGCGGTGGGCGAACGAGAGCTTGCGGCCTACGCGAGGATCGACCGCCTCCTCGGGTCGCTCACCGCGAACGACTGTGCCCTCGTACTGGGAGACTCTCGGTGCGGGGCCCCTCCGTCAGACGCCCTGGAAATGAGCCGATTTCCGCTGGCAACGCTCGTGGACGGCTGGCTGCAACTCGCCCACGGACTGCCGGCTACCGCTGCCCGCGGCGCCGCCTGAGTGCCGGCATGGACGCTGCCCCAGGTGGTGCGGCACAATCCTCAGGCACGCCAGCGGTCGATGTCGTCCGTTCGGCCGTTCCGTGGAGTGAGATGGAGGGGCGATGACGAAGCGATCCGAAGGCGTCGGCGCGACGACCGACACGACAGAAGGCACACCCTTTGACGACCTGGCCGTTGCGGTGTCGCGGGCTGAGCCGCTGGCCCCGCATACGTGGCTCGGTCTCGGTGGCACGGCGACGTGGTTTTGCGAACCGGTCGATCTCGACGCGCTCGCCGGTGTCGTGCGTCGATGCCATGAGCAATCGATCCCACTCCGGGTGATCGGTGGAGGCTCCAATGTCTTGGTCCCGACCGCTGGGTTCTCGGGCATGGTCCTCCGACTCTCGGCACCGGCCTTCAGCGAAATCACGGTGGAGCCCCCGTTCCTCAAGACAGGCGCGGGAGCCAAGCTCGTGCATGTCGTATCGGCCGCGGTGCAGGCAGGGCTCGCGGGGCTCGAGATGCTTGTAGACATCCCCGGCACGGTGGGCGGCGCCGTCGTGGGCAATGCCGGTGGTCACGGGGGTGATATTGGTCAGCGGGTGCGAGACGTGACCGTCATGCTCCCCGATGGCACTGTGGAGACGCGCGACCGAAGCCGTCTCGCGTTTGAGTCACGGTGGAGCAACCTCGACGATGCGATCGTCGTGAGCTGCCGATTCGAGCTCGACGAAGAGGCCCCGGCGATCCTCACGAAGCGGATGCAGAAGCAATGGATCCTCGGCCGTGGCGGGCAGCCTGGCGGTACGCGGAGCGTGGCCATGATGTTCAAGGATCCGCTCGGCATGACGGCGGAGTCGCTCATCGAACAGTCGGGTGGCCGTGATCTCTCGAGTGGCGGTGCCACGGTGTGCGCCCCGCACGCCAACTATGTCATGTCTGGGCCACGGGCCACGAGCGACGATGTCCGCGGCCTCGTGGAGCTCGTTCGCGACCGGGTGCGCCAGCGGCTGGGTGTTGAGCTCGTGCCCCTCATCCGCGTCTGGTGAGCGGTCGTGCGGCCGCGCAAGCATGAACGCTACTCCCACCCGCCGTCGCCCCGCTGAGCCGTCACCTGCTCCGGGGGCGCGACGTGGTTTGGCTGCATTTCTGGTCGATCATAGGGCCGGCCTGGGCGGCATCGTGGTCGCTGTCGTCGCAGCCCTCGGCGGATGGATAGCCTGGGAGAGTTTCGCATCCAGCGTCCGCATGGCGAGGGCCAACATCCTCTATCCAGAAGACGTGGAGGTCGTGGGAATCGGCCCTTGGATTCTCGCCGACCTTGAGAGCGAGGCGCTCCGCGACGCGAGCCTGGATGGTGGCCTCCCGCTCGACGACCCGGAGCTTGCCCGTCGGCTCGCACGGGCCTTTGATATTCATCCTTGGGTGAGGGAAGTGGTCGCCGTCAAGCTCCGTCACCCGGCCGGCGCCACGGTCGAAATTCGCTGCCGCGAGCCAGTGGCGATGGTGGCCGTGCCGGGCGGCCTTCTGCCGGTTGACGCCGAAGGAATCCTTCTGCCAAGCGATGACTTCACCCCGGAGATAGCGGCCCGCTATCCCAAGATCACGGGCATCAGCTCGGGGCCGCGAGGCGCCGTCGGTGTCCCATGGGGCGATCCGCTTGTCGAGGAAGCCGCGGCCATTGCCTCGGTGATTGGCCCCGAATGGGAACGACTCGACCTTGTCGCCTGCCGTCCCACAACTCTCGCCGACGGCCAGCACGCGTGGGAGCTCGTCGGTGATGACGAGCTTGTGATCCGCTTCGGTTCGGCGCCCGGCCACGAACAGCCGGGGGAGCCGACGGCCGCCCTCAAGGTTGCCCGGCTCAGGGCCCTCGCCGAGGGAGCCAAGCCTGCGGGCTCGGTTGATCTCACGACCCCGGCACCATCCGAACCGCCGACAATTCCCGCGCCGTAGGCGATCGTCTCAGCGTGGCTCCAGCACGAGCCGACGGACTGCCTGGAACTGCGGATGTTCGGCGGAGCGGCACCACTCAAAGAGAATAGCCTCCGACGTCGTCGGGATGACGCCAGCGGCTTCGAGCCGCCGCACGGCTGTCTCGTGGTCGATCGCGTGCCGCGCCGATAGCGCATCGATTGCGAGGAAAACGTGCTTCCCAGCAGCCAGGAGGTCGAGGGCTGTCTGCGAAATGCAGACATGGGTTTCGAGACCGGCGAGCACGACCGACGACACGCCCTCGGCCAGTGCCGCTTCCACCGCTGAACATCCAGCGGAGCTGAAGGCCATCTTCTCGACCGCGGGCGGAAGCAGGCGAGCAAGCGAGGCAGGCGTCGGCCCGAGGCCGCGTGGGTACTGCTCGGTGAGGACCGACCTGACTCCGAGGATCCTCGCCGCTTCGGCCAGCCGCTCGCAGCGGGCAACGACGCGGTCTGCATCAGGTACGACGGGGAGCAGCCGCTCCTGCACGTCGATCACGCACAAGAGCGAGGTCAAGGGGGAAAGTCGCATCGAGCCAGCATAGCGGCTGCGGCCAAATGCGGCTCGCATGGCGAGGCCTCGCCGCCCAGCACGCCCGGCATGGTGTCCGGGGGCACCCGGCCGACGACCTACTCGTCAAGAACCTTGATGGACTTGAAGGCGACCCAGTCATCCCACTCGTGGGAGTAGCCGTCGTAGTGAACCTTGTGGAGGCCGAACTGCGATGCCATCACCGTGGCCGGATACCAGGTCTTGTCCTGCGGCCAAAGCACCTCGACGCGGGTGCCTTTCGGAACGTGTGGTACCCGAGGAGTGCGGACGCGGTCTGGCGATACCCATTCGTCCCATGCCGCGTCGAAAT
>CAYZHH010000186.1:0-2319 GCA_964478275.1 uncultured Candidatus Kuenenia sp. | reverse complement strand
GCCAGTGACTCGCGTACGTGCTGCCGGCGTCGTAGTTCGCGAAATAGGTCGCGCGTGTCTCACGGTCGCGTGATCCGTGACCGGCGAAGTAGAAGATCAGAAGGTCGCCTTCTTTCGTGCGATCGAGCTGCGACTCGAATGCCCGGCGAATGGCGGCCAGGGTGGCCTTCTCATCCTTGAGAAAGACGACCTGGTGATCGGGTACGCCAGCACTTGTGATCGCGGCGACCAGTCGCCGATCCGCGCGATTCGGCATGGCGTCGGGAAACGAGCTATAGATATCGCCGTGCTCCCATTCAAGGATGCCGACGGCGAACACCCAGGTTCGCGAAGGTTCCCAGCCAATCTCGGCGCGGCCTGGCAGTCCGATCATCGTCGCGAGCGTCGCGAATGCCACCGCCGTCAGACGATGCCGTCTCATGGTGCTCCCTCTGACGGCCGCGCTGGGCCGTCGCGCGGAAAACTGCCGATGGAGACATCGTACCATCGCTCATGGGGCGATCAGTCACACTCTCCCGGCATGCCACTGGCGCGAGGCCCGCAGCGGTGGGGCTCACGATGGGGCGAGGGCCGCAACCGCGTGGGCGTGCTCGGACCCGCGGCCTGTGATGGTGAGCGTGCGGGACGTGACCGACTCGATACGGATCGCCAGGTCAATCCGGTCAGCCGGGAGGGCTTCGGCAATGCGTTCGGGCCATTCGACAAACACCGCGGTGGCAGTCGCGATCGCGTCAGCCCAGCCGGTTTCGGCTAGGTCGTCAACGCCGACAAGCCGGTACATATCGGCATGCACGATCCGCACGGGCTGAGTCGCTGGTGTCGCCTGGTCAGGCTCATAGTGATGGATCAGACCGAAGGTGGGGCTCACGACGATCGTCGGATCGATGCCAGCCGCCGCGGCGACATGCTTGACGAACGTCGTCTTTCCAGCCCCGAGGTCACCGGAAATCGCGACAAACGCGGTGGGAGGCAGAACAGCCAGGAGCCGCGCGGCAAAGTCCGCAAGAGCCGGCTCGTCCGCGACGTGGATGGTCGCCGTGGCCTCATCCCTGGCCGTCCCTCCGCTTCCCAGCATCATGATAAAAAACCGTGTTCGTAACCGCGCGCTCCGAGGGGTGTTGCGAGCCCGCCGCCAGAACGCCCAAGGAGCCCGTCGCCGGCCACGACCTCGCCGATGATCGTGAGCGGTGCGAGCGCCGGGTCGGCTGCAAGCGCCGCGACGAGCCGCTGGGCCTCCGCTGGCGAAAGCGCCAGCACGAGCTCAAAATCTTCGCCGTCTCCGAGGGCGTGGTCGATGGCTGAGTGGCCATCCTGCTTAGCCAGCCGCTCGGCATCGGGATGGATTGGCACAGCGTCCAGATCGATGATGGCGGCCGTTCCGCTGGCTGCCATCATTCGTGAGAGATCGAGTGAGAGGCCGTCGCTGATATCGATGGCGGCATGCACCTCGAAGGCCCCGGCGATGGCAGCGGCCTCGCGGCACCGCGGCGTGACCGCAAGGTGGCGGCCGAGGATGCTTCCACCGAAACGACCGGTCGCCACCAAGAGGTCGCCCACAAGAGCACCGTCGCGTCGCCAGGCTCCCCCCGGTGGCACGCTTCCGATCGCGGTGACACTCACCACGAGTGGGCCGTCCCAGGAGTTGGTATCACCCCCGGCGAGGGCCATGCCGTGCTCAGCGGCCAGGGCCGCAATACCGACCTGAAGCGCACGTCCGAGAGCCTCGCCGCCGTGCCGTGGAAGCGCCACGGCCACGACCGCCGCCTCGGGCCGGCTCCCCATCGCGGCCAGGTCACTCAGGCTCACCGCGAGCGCCTTGTGGCCTACCTCACGAGGCGCGCACTCGGGGCCGAGCAGAAAATCGACGCCCTCCATGAGCATGTCGACGGTCACAACAGTGCGCCGACCAGCCGGCGGTCGCAGGACCGCGGCGTCGTCCCCGGCTGGCACCTCCAGCCGCCGGTCGGATGGCAGTCCGGCCACGAGATCTGCCACGAACTGTCGTTCCGAACCCATGAAAGCTCCGTATCGCCACGCTGAAGCCAGGAGTGTATCCCGGTGCGGCGCGGAGAGACGGGCGGAAGCACCATCCTCGTTCCTGCCCGAGCGGAATGCATGGGCCTCCAGGCGAGCGGCGGGCGTGAACCCTCTGTTTCCGGCCCGCTGTTTCCAGCCCGCTGCGCCGTGTGAATTGGTTCGAGGCCGGTGAGGGCCCGTGCGAACTGGTCTTCATAAAAGCCCCTCGCGTGAGCGAGGGGGCGGCGGGTTGTTGGGCGAGCTCACTCCTGATGGCAAACAGTGTCGCCTTCTACCCGCAGC
>CAYZHH010000185.1:1875-7570 GCA_964478275.1 uncultured Candidatus Kuenenia sp. | reverse complement strand
GCTGAGACTGAAGTGATCGAGCTCTTGCTTGCGGCTCAAGCCGCCGGTGGTGGCGGCGGAGGAGCTGGCGGCGGGGCTGGAGGAAAGGCCGGTGGCGGCACCACGGGCACCACGAACACGTCGGCGCTGGCGCTGGTGGGCGCGGGCAACCGGAGCAAGGCCGAGGCGGGCGGGGAGAAGGAGCAGGCCACGGGCGTGTCGGGCCGTGTGTTGCCCGACGAGTTTCGCGCGGGCCTCGATGCATATTTCAACAAGCTCGAGCGAGAGCGCCGATGAGCGATCGCCTAGCAGGAGGTCGAGCCGTGACGGGATTGCGAATGGTGAGACGCCGCGGTGTGCGCTGGGTGGCGGTGCTCGTGGCCGTTGTGGGCGCGGTGCCGCCTGCCTCGGTGGCCGAAGGGCCGCTGCTGCGATTCGGCGATCCCGTGCCGCGGGATGTTCGCGAGATGTACGACGCCGGTGTTCGCCACCTCGTGAAGACTCAAGATGCCAGCGGTGCCTGGACTGACGGCCAGACCGGGCCTGGCGTCACTGGCATGGCCATGATGACGCTTTTGGCCTCGGGCGAAGATCCCAACTTCGGGCCGTATCGCGCGGCCATTCGCAAGGCGCTTCGAAGCATGATCGTCGCTCAAGACCCAGAAACGGGTTTTCTGGGAGGTGGCGGCGGCCACGACAGCATGTACCAGCACGGTTTCGCGATGCTCGCGCTGGCGGAGGCCTACGGCGCGGTCGATGATCGCACGCTCTGGACCGAGGCGCCAGGGATCCGGGGCGCCGGTGCGGGGCGCTCACTCGGGCAGGCGCTCGAGCTGGCGGTCCGCTGCGCGGCGACGAGCGCGAAGAAAAATCCCTTCGGCGGCTGGCGGTACTCCCCCGATGCCCGCGACGCCGATACGTCCGTGAGCGGCGCCGTCCTCATGGGCCTTCTTGCGGCTCGCAATGCCGGCATCGAGGTGCCCGACGAGACGATCGACCGGGCCATCAAGTACTACACCACCATGACCGGCCCCAACGGTCAGTTGGGCTACTCCGGGGGCGCCGGCAGTGGCAGCGATGCTGTCACGAGCATCGGCGTGCTGGTCTACTCGATCGCACGGCAAAAGAAGCTGCCGCAGTTTCCCAAGGCGCTGTCGTATTTGAAGGGCCGCAGCGGCGATTCGCAGTCTGGCGGCGACGGCTATCCCACGTACACCCGCTACTACCGCGCCCAGGCACTCTTTCAGGGCGATGTTGAGGCCTGGGAGAAGTGGAACGAGGGGCTTGTGCAGGAGCTCAAGAAGGTTCAGGCTAAGGATGGCAGCTTCAGCGGGTTTGCAGGGCATGGCGGCGGGTTTGGCGGCACGGTGGATACATCGCTGGCACTCCTGGCGCTCGCGGTAAACTACAAGTTCCTCCCGATCTACGAGCGATGACCATGAACGCACCACGCCGCATGCAGACTGTCTCTCTGTGGCAACTCGCGCTCGTGACCGCCGGGCTGCTTCTCGCAGCGATGCCGCTTGGCCGCGGCGAGGATGCCGTCGATGGCCAGGCCAAGCAAGCGGCCAAACGGGATGCCGATGCCCTGGGATGGCTCCTGAAGCAGGGCCTCCGCCAAATGGTCATCCCGCAGAATCAGATTCAAGCTCCAGTGCTTGTTCAGCAACAGAATGAGCAGCAGATCATTCAGCATGCCAAACACCTTGAACAAACGCTCGAGCCGGTCTTGGCAAGCGAGCTCGAAATGATTCGACAGGCGTGCGATGATCTCGCGCCCACGGCCCGCAAGCCGATCCTGTCGGCCGGTCGCACGGCGCTCAAGACAGCGGCCCGCGGCATGGCCGAGCGGCAGATGACCGGCCGATTTGGCCAGGATGCGTTCGACCCTCGCTTGGAAATTCGTGGGGCGCTCGTGAAGGCGCTCGGGACTGTGGGGCCCGAGCACGTTGCCGGCTACCAGTTGGAGCAAGATCGCCGAACCGCCCGACAGGCTCGCGCAGCCCGGGTCCGGATTGTGGCCAAGGTCGATGGCCAGCTCGACCTCTCGGCGGCGCAGCGCGAGGCCATCGAGGCCGATCTCGCGAAGCACTGGGATGCCGCGTGGGTCCATGTGCTCGTGGACCCCGGCTTGATCAACAATCAGACGATTGCCCCTGATTTTGCGGCCGCAGCCATCGAGCCGCACCTGGCTGCCGCGCAGAAGACCGCATGGAAAGACTGGTGCCGCGACGCGGGCTCGAAGCTCATGGGCCGGCGATTCACGTCATGGAACTTCGATGGCCAGGGCCTCCAGGGCACCGACTCGTGGTGGACACGATGAACACGCTCAGCCAACATCGAAAACAGTGTGCATGGAGCGTGATCGCGGTCGTTGGGTGCCTCGTGGGCCAGTCGCCGGCGAGCGCGGACGACGAGGTGCTTGCCGATGAGACCGCCGAAAAACAGGCGATCCAGCAGCCGCACATGATCGACCTCGGGGTCAATTTCGACTCGAATCTGTTTGAGCGCAGTGCCAATACATGGGTCATCCAGGGCGGCGGCCAAGGCGGCGTCATCCGCATGAACGGCGGTGTCATCGTCGCCGTCCAGCAGGGTGACTCGCGAGGGCCCGAATCGCCCGCGCTTCTGAAGGCCCGGGCGGCCGGGCAGAAGCGCATCGAGCGGATCGGATCGGCGTGCGGACTTTCAGACGCCCAGCGGAAGCGGCTGGAGCTGGCCGTGGAATCGGATGCCCGCCGTTTCGCAGCCGAAATCGACACGACCCGCGCTCGCTACCAGGGGCGGCAGGTCAACATGAACGACCCGGCCGGCCAGAAGGAATGGCATGCCTTCCAGCAGGATGTGCAGCGCTGCCGTGAGCGGCTCCGCCAGATCTTCGATAGCGGGTCTCTCCTCGTGACGTCGCTCGGAACCACGCTCGACGAGCGGCAGCTCGCCAGCCTTCACGAGGAACAGTCGTCGCGCCGCGCATACCAATGGAAGGCTCTCGTGGCCGAGGCCCTCGCAAAACTCGATGACACCCTCGCCCTGAACGAAGAGCAGCACGACGCGATCGAAAAGGTGCTCGTGGCTCGCGAACCGCCGCTGCGAGCCGAAATGGCCCCGAACGCCCTCGCCGACTCAAACCTCCGCCGCAACCTCGTGCTCATGGTGCTTGCGGAGGTCGATGCCAAGGAGCTGCGGGCCACGGTGAGTGAACGGCAGTGGCGGACCCTCGGAAACCTCACGTCGCAAGGACGGGCGATGCGGTCGTGGATCGAACAGCAGGGCGTGCTCGAATCGAGTGGTGCGAGTGCGTCGGAAGCCAAGAAACACATTCGCGCGCGAAGTCGGTAGCCAGCCCGTCACGCGGCCGGGGGCGGCAGGAGCTCCGGGCCTCCGGATGCCGCGGCGGGCAGTTCCTCGGCGGCAGGAACGCTGTCGGAGCGCGTCGCGGGATCGCGGGGTGGAAGCTGCATCGCGCGGGCGTCGGCACCAAGCGGCTCGAAGGCCTGCGAGATCGCGCCCCGGCTGAAGACGCCCGGCCGCGAGTGGCCGTAGTCGAGGTAGAGGCTTGCGTCCCGCTGCCGGGCTCGGCGGTTGGCATCGAAGTAGGCCTTGCCCGGCCACGGCCCCTCAGCCAAGAAGACACCGTTGTATTCGAGGAGCGAACCCTTCCGGAAATGAAGCTGAGCAATCGAGCGGCTGTAGTCAACGACCGCCCGGTAGTAGGCGCTCTCGGCTTCGGCCCGGCGGCTCTGAGCTCGCAGGAGCTCGTCGAGCGTGACCGTGTTGGCGTCGTAGGCGGCCTGAACCGCTTCCACCTGCCGGTCGGCGGCAACGCGGCGGTTGAAGTTGGTCTGCGCGAGGGCGAAGTTCGTGTCCACGTTTCGGATTGCATCGACGAGCGCGTGGGAGGCTTCGAGCTCCTCGTCCTGAAGCCGGGCCCGCTCGCGAGCAAGCTGGAGCTGGTGGTGCCGCACGGTGGCCAGCTCGCGCCGGAAGCCGAGCGGCATGAGGAACTGCGCCCCGGCCTGCCACTCTTGGAACTGCCCGGAGAGGAGGGTCGAGTAGGAATCGGTGCCGGCCAGGGGGTCGACGCCGTTGGCGTCGTAGGCGTTGCTGTTTTGATTGATCAGCTCCTGGCCCATGCCCAGGAACCGGTAGCGGCCCACCATGTCGAGACGCGGGAGGATCAGATTCTTGGCCGCGACGAGCTCGAGCTCGCGCTGCTTGATGACCCACTTTTGGCGGCGGAGCTCGGCCGACCGTGAGAGGGCCTCCACGAGCGACTGCTGCCAGTCGAACGTGAGCCGCGCGGTCGTGGGCTCGTCGGCAGGGCGAATGAGCCTGCCGTCGCTCGCGGCGATGCCCATCATGAACCGCAGGCGGTTCTCGGAGCGGTACACGTCGGTGAGGGCCTGCTCCACTTCGCTGCGGAAGAAGAAGTATTGCTCCCTGGCCTGGGCTTCCTTGTCGGCCTCGCCGCCGCGAGACTGCTCGACGTAGAGGGCATGGACCTTCCGCCAGGCCTCAAGGGCGCTATCACGGCCGGCCTTGCGAGCCTCGAGGTTGCGATACGAGAAGTAAAGCTCCCAGTAGGTCTGCTCGGTGTCGCTCACAAGATTGCGAACACCCGCCTCGAAGTCGGCCAGCGAGATATCCGCGTTGATGCGCGCGAGGAGCACGCCTCGGAAAACCGGTCGGCCGATGAGGTTGTCGAAGGAGTCAGGGCCAGCGATTCGGTTGTAGGTGGCGCCGGCACCCTGGAGGAGCGGCTGGCTGAAGGTGAAGTCGTAGTTGGTTGTCCAGGTGGAGGGAACACCCGGCTGACGGATCGGCGAGTTGTTGTTGTCGTAGAGCGTCTGGTTCGAGAAGCCCCACGTGGCACCGGTGGCAGTCCGCTTCTGGATGCCGTTGGTTAAGTTGCCGGTATCGCCGAGGAACTGCTGCTGGAAGATGAAGGTGCCGACGCCGCCCACGTTCTGCGGACGGTTCTGCCGCTCCCAGGTGAGCGAGCTCGAAAGCTGGGCATCAAAGAGGGACAGGGCGCTTTCAACACCGCGAAACGGATCGGTCTCGGTGATCGCCGGGTCATAGATCGTGGGCGTTTGCGAGGGCGACGTCAGGAGCGAGACAGCCGGCTCGCCGGTCTGTGGCCGCGGGCCGCCGAAGCTGGCAAACCGGCCGCCGAGGTTGCGAAGCACCTTGCCGTTCTCGAGCGCCGTGCGGATCGCGTCCTCGAGCGACAACTCCCAGATCTCGTCGAACGAGGGATTCGAGAGGGTCATCGGCTCGGTCGCGCCGGCAGCCTCGGCGAGTGGCTCTTGGCAACTGTCGGGATACTCGAGCTTCTGGATCGAGCCGTTGTAGTGCGAGAGATCGCCGTCTTCAAAAAAGTAGAACGGCTGTTTGGGCGCGCATCCTGGCGCCACGAGCGCGATGCTCGTGAGGAGGACCCAGGCTGTTCTGAGGATGCGGCGCACGGGGGGCTCGTGGTCGAAAGGATCAAGACCGCCGCTGCGCCTCGAGCGTGGGCAGCTATCGATTGACAGCGTTCCCGGCACGGTGCCCCCCAGCTCCGTGCCAGCACCCGAGGCGCAGTGGCAGCACGTCACCTATCGGCCTGCCGCGCCCATAAACTTGGAGCAATCGTTAAAGTCAGCCGCCACGATGGGGGCCTAGGCAAGGTGGGCAGATGGCCCCGTGGAGATTGCAGGTGTGCTGCGGCTCG
>CAYZHH010000185.1:0-1775 GCA_964478275.1 uncultured Candidatus Kuenenia sp. | reverse complement strand
GGGAAATTAGGGACGGGAGCGATTTCCTCGCCAGAGTCGACTTCGGAGCGGCGACCACTTCACTCGCGACTCTCGATGATCCGCCCAGCTTCCTCGTTTCGTCGTTGTAAGGATCTGCTGACGGGTTGATACAGGATCAGTGGCTGTTTAAAGAGTGTGGAGATTCGCTTTTATACGGCGACCGGATTTCGGATCGACGTGAGCGGTAGCACAGCAACTTCGATTGCAGCCGAACCGTCCGCCTGTCTTGGTTCAGCGTGAACTGGAATCTGGCGGTGAGGGCATAAGGGAACGCACCGCGGCTTTGTGCTGCCTTGGCTCCGTAGCGGCTTACCCCACGAGGTGGCAGGCGACGTCGTGGCCGGGGGCAATCGTTCTGAGCTGCGGGACTTCGACGCGGCAGCGGTCTTCGCGGAGCGGGCAGCGGGGGTGGAAGGGGCAGCCCGATGGCGGATTGACGGGGCTTGGCACTTCACCGGTGAGCACGATCCGCTGCCGGGATTTCTCGCGGACCGGGTCGGGTACGGGCACCGCCGAAATGAGAGCCTGCGTGTAGGGATGGAGCGGTTTTGAGATGACTGCTTCCGACGTGGCGACTTCGACGATTCGCCCGAGGTACATGACAGCGATGCGGTCGCTCACATGCCGAACGGCCGCGAGATCGTGGGCCACGAAGAGAACCGTGAGACCAAGTTCCTCCCGCAGACGAGCCAGGAGATTGAGAATCTGCGCCTGGATCGAGACATCAAGGGCACTGATCGGCTCGTCGGCCACGATGAATTCGGGGCCAAGCGCGAGGGCCCGGGCGATCCCCACCCGTTGCCGCTGCCCCCCCGAAAACTCATGCGGATAGCGACGCATGAACCGCGGATCAAGCCCCACGGTTTCCATGAGCTCCTGCACCCGCGGCCGACGCGCGGCGCCCGTGGCTACTCCAAAATTCCCGAGCGGCTCGCCGATGATTGCCTCGATCGTCATCCGCGGATCAAGCGACGCATGCGGGTCTTGAAAAATCATCTGCATCCGCCGGCGCAGGTCTCGGAGCCGCGCGTCCCACTTCCAGCGGCTACCGCTTCGCACCCACCAAGAGTGGATCGGTTGACCGTCAAACATCACCTCGCCGCTCGTAGGCTTTTGCAACTGGAGCACGGCCCGGCCCGTCGTCGACTTGCCGCAACCACTCTCGCCGACCAGGCCAAGCGTCTCACCGCGGCGGACCGAGAAGCTCACGCCGTCGACCGCCCGCACAATGTCAAACTCGCGTACGAGCGTAGCGCCGCGCCGCGGCACCGGAAAATGAACGGTGAGATCCCGGACGTCGAGAAGGGGGCGATTGCTGGGCAAGCCTGATTCGCTCACAACGCCACCTCAAACGTTCTTATCGACCGTGGCATCCGCGAGGGGTTGCCCGTGTCATGGAGCCGACGTTGGAGGCCGAGCGCAGCCAGGATGGCGAAGCGAAGGCTCCATCGAGTGAGCGAAGGGCACGATGCCTGTAGCGAACGTCCGGCGATATGACACGGGCCACCCCTCGCCACACGCATCGCGTTACATCGGCTGGCCTGTGCCTCGCCACCCCTCCCGGCACTCATGGCGCCACCTCAATGTCAAAGCAGGCTGCCGAGTGCGTGGGCGAGAGCGCGATCCGCGGTGGATACGCGTCGCGGCAGCGATCGAGCACGCGGCTACACCGCGGATGAAACGGACAGCCCGAGGGAAGGTGGCCAAGATCGGGGGGCAGGCCGGGAATCGCCGTCAGCGCGCCGGCGGGGCCA
>CAYZHH010000184.1:3074-7571 GCA_964478275.1 uncultured Candidatus Kuenenia sp. | reverse complement strand
GGCAGCAGCGACGCAGGGCGCGATGAACTTCTCCTCGAAGTCGATGCGGTCACCACCTTTCAAGACATACGGCATCCACATCCGCCGCATGAGCTGGATCTGGTCGATCTGCTCCTGCGACAGCCGCGCAAGCTGTTCGACATAGGCCGGGCCGACTGCGACTTCGAGCACCTTGGCGTAGCCCTTCATCGCCTTGCTCAGGTCCTGCTCGATCATGGGTCGTACCATCGACGCCGCCGACGAGTGACTGGCCAGCATCGCCGCGAAAGCCTGCTCCCACGTGGCCGTGAGCTTAGAACGCCGCCGCCACCCAAGCCCCCGTCGCCAGAGTGCAGTTGACCGTCGTATCCTTGGTCAAGCTCCAACCGCTTCCGTGTGGTGGTCCACAAAGCGGACTTCAATGTCGTAACCAAGAGCCTCCGCGATGCGGCGAAGCATCGTGAGCGAGTGTCCGTCGTAGTCAGCATCCTCGAGCCGGGCGATGACCGACTGCGTCGTGCCAACCTTTGCCGCGAGCTTCGCCTGGGAGAGGCCGCGATCCTTTCTGGCCTCACATATCTGGTGAGCAACAGCGGCGTTGAGCCTCTCGCGGTCGAGAAGCGCCCGCATCTTCTCGCTCCGGCCCGCCACGCGACGGAGGATGGCCGTGGCGGAGGAAGTCGTCTGTCGCTTACCCGCCCTTGTTTTCTTGCTCGTGCCCATCGCCCACCTCTTCTGCGTAAGTGTGTTCCGCCGGATTCTTCTCAAAGAGCTTCTTTCGCATCAATGCCCGGTCGATATCCACGTCGGGAACCTTGTCCTCCTTGGTCAGGGCGTGGGCCAGGATGGCCACGTTCCTCCCGTGGAAGAAGTAAAGGATGCGGTACTGCACCCGCCCGTGCTTGGCTCGAAGCTCGTAGATCCCGGCGCGGAGGATGTCCGCTTCAGGTCTTCGGAGCTCGTGGCCTGCGTCTTCGAGTCGCTCAATCCGGACCACACACTTTGCGAATGCCTTCTCGTTCGTTCGACGAAGGGAAGCGAGCCACTCCAAGACGGGAATGGATTCATCGGACTCTCTGAAAAAGACCACTTGCGTCTTCGGCACAGCGGCGCTCCAAATATAGCAATTTTGCGATCGTCGTCAAGGCCGCGGGCAGCCACGTGGCCGTGAGCTTAGAACGCCACCGCCATCCACAAGGCTATCGCTCGTTCACCCTGCCTCATCGCTTGTTCCTCACAGCCCCCTGCTCCCGAAACTCCCGGGGCGACATGCCCACGCGTTTCCGAAACTGGTCGTTCAGCGTGCGGGTGCTGGCAAACCCGGTCCGCCGTGCGATCACTTGGATCGGGTCTGAGCCGGCCGTCAGTTCGCGTTTTACACGTTCGATCCGCAGGCGGCCGATTTCCGTGGTGACCGTCACGCCGAGCGATTGCTGAAACCACGCATCGAGTGTGCGGCGGGCGACGCCCAGCTCCCGCGCCACGCGTGCCGTTTCCAGAGGCTTGTGGAGATGCGCGGCGATGTACCGCAGGGCCTGCCGCACCAGGGGATGGTCCACGGCAAAAAAATCGGTGGAGTGCCGCGCGATGATGCCGATCGGGGGCAGGAACACGGTCTGCGGATTGGCGAAAGGCGAGTGGCCCTGCCGCCGGGCGTCGATGAGGCCATCAAGCATCCTCGCCGCCTCGTACCCGCACCGTTCCTCGGGTGGTTCGACGGCGGTCAGGCCCGGCTCTGGATGCTCGCAATGCAGTTCGTCGTTGTGCGAACAGACGATGGCGATCTGCTGGGGCACGTGCCATCCACGATCGTGCGCCAGTTCGATAATCACGCGGGCCCAGGCCGGATCGAAAACGAGGAGCCCCAGCGGCAATTTCCAGGACGCCATCCAGCGTTCAATGGTTCGTAGCGCTCGCTGCCATTCGCCGTGGGTGGTCGGTCGATCGATGGCTACGGTGCCGAGCCAGCCATCGAAGCCCGCCTTCCGGGCGAATGCTTCCATGGCGGTGGCCGCGATGCGGGTGCCCATGTCGTCGGCCTGAAAGAGCGCGGTCAGATACCGAAACCCCCGGCTCAGAAGGTGCTCGGCCAGCAGTTTGCCGCTGGCCACGGAATCGGGAAACACGCCCGGCAGCCCCTTGGCCGGCGAGGAGAACCACACATTCACGGCCGGCACATTCAGGCGACGCGCTCGGTCAGCGCCGAGCTTGGTGATTCGCCCCACGATCCCGTCATACGGGACCGGCGCTCCCCGTCTCGCTGGCAGGGAGTGGTCGGCCCACTCGTCTACAACCAGCTTCCAATCCGAATGCTGCTTCGCGTATTTCCGGATGCCGGCATACACGTCCAAGTGCCGCTTGTAGGGCTTTTCCAGATCCATCATCACGCCAATCCGCTTCCCATCACCCATATCCGACTACCCCCATGGAAGCCCCGCACCTTGGTGCGGCGGTGCGAGCCGAAGGCTCGTCGTCCTGCGGCTCACGGTCGCGTCACCGGATTATGCTAGATTCTGCTGACGCAACAACCGATTCTGCTGGTTTCATCAGCTATTATTTGCAGGGTCGGGAAAGGCTTTCCATGCTCGGACTGCGTGTCCACAGCCGTGGCGGTTGATCCCGTCACGATTCGCTTTCGCGAAAGGTGCTCCATGAATGTTCGGGTACGATTGGGTTCGTGGTGTGTCTTGGTGGCCGTCACCGCGCTGGTGGGAGCGCCATCCGCACGTGCCACGCCCTATTTTTGGGACAGCAACGACGACACCGCTGGCACCTGGTCCGCCACCACGTTGGGAACGACGACCGAAGGGTGGAGCACGAGCTCGGCCGGCACTGCGACCGCCAACGGAAACAGGGTCGCCACCGGCACACTTCACGAATTACCAGTGGGCTGGGGTCGCCAACTTGTTGGGAGTGCGCAATGACGGTATTTCGCGCCGGCCCATTGAACTGCTGCTCGTGGCCACCATGCTCGTCGTGGTCGCCGTTGCGGGCTGTGGCAAAGGCCCGAAGATTCCGACCGCGAGCTTCATCGGGACAGTCACCATCAACGGCACACCGGTGGCGAATGTGGAAGTGGCGTTCCATCCGGTCGAAACAATTTGACCCGCCTTCGGCATCACCGACGTGATGGGGCATTACTCCGCCCAGTTTCTCACGAGCCAATCCGGCGTGCCCCTCGGCGCCTGTGTCGTGAAGATCTCGTACCGGCCTGGTGGCGGTTTCGACAACATCCTGCCCGCCAAATACAACGACAACGCCGCGGACAACGCAGACTTGAAGCTTGCCGTTGCGAAGGAATGCACGACCTTCGACTTCGACGTGAAGATGGACCGACCCCTGCCATAGTGAGGCGGCCGTTCCACCAGAGACTCAGGGCCGACGGTTGCCTACGTACCGTTTCCCGGAATACACTTGCAGCAAGGAACTCACTTCGTGAAAAATAAGTTTGCCGTTGAATGGCTGCGGGCTCCGCAGCATACGGGCAGTGGCGTCAGCCATCGGCAGGCGTTCACCCTCGTCGAGCTTCTGGTGGTGATCGCCATCATTGCCTTGTTGATGGCCCTCCTCGTACCGGCCGTCGGCGGGGCACGCGAATCAGCCCGACAGATCACCTGCTTCAACAATCTCAAGCAATTGGGGCTCGCGGCCCAGTCGTACCATGCTGCCAACAATATTTTGCCTGCCGGTATCGAGGATGTCGATCAAACGACGGATACTGACGCCAACTGGAGCTGGATCACACGTCTCTTGCCGCACATGGAAATGCAGACGTACTACGATGGCTTGTTGGTCGACGTGTACCCGCTGGCCGCCATGACGTCCGTCGCCGGCTCCACGAATGCGACATACGCCAGCTTTCGGACGGTAGCCCAACAGCCGTTCTCGACGTTCCGGTGTCCCTCCGGCGTCTCGCAAGACGCAGCGGTCGCGCTACTCGACCGCTATTTCGAGCCGATCACCTACCCAGAGCCCTTCTGTGCCAGCAATTACGCGGCGTGTTTTGGTGCGAGCAACTCCAACATCGGGTGGTTCTGGGACACGAGTTTTGGCCCCTTGAATTCGAATCAGATCACGCAAAACAGGCGAGCCCCCATGCCGGCGGTTCGAGGCCACACGTTTGCGGCAATCAAAGACGGCCTGACCAACACGTTCATGGCAGGCGAGGTGTTTCCAAGGCTTGCGAACCCGCCATTTGGGAGGAATTTTTGGCAAGCAAAATGGATCGGTGTCGAGAAGGCTCCGGGCAATGGTGGTCACGGTACGTCCGTCGCACGCACCGTTGGCTTTCCGCTCAATCCCGTGGCGGGCACCTTGGGGAGGGCCTATGGCTTCGCGAGCGCCCATCCGACCGGTGCGGGGTTCGTGTTCTGCGACGGCTCGACCCGATTCATCGACGACACGGTGGAATACGGCAACCCAGCCAACATCAATCTGTACGGCGTCTATCAGAAACTGGGTGTTTGCAATGACGGCCAAGATGTATCGGCGCCTTGATCGGCTCATACTGGGCAGCCT
>CAYZHH010000184.1:0-2974 GCA_964478275.1 uncultured Candidatus Kuenenia sp. | reverse complement strand
CCCCAACGGCGGCAATAACCTTCTGCCGGCCCAATACAACGAAAAGGCCGCGGACAATCCGTCGTTGCGGCTCACCGTTCCGAAGGAAGGCGCCACCTTCGACTTCGATGTGAAGATGGACCGCCCCCTGCCATAGCGATACGCGATAGGCTTCGGCACGAACGGGCTGGAGAGCCGGAGAACACCTCGCGTGTGAGGTCACCCGGCGGGGGCGCCGAGATCGGCCAGGAGCTTTGCCATAAAATCGGTACGGATCGGCATGAGCACGAACCGGCGGCGTTCATCGACTTGGGTTGTGGCGGCAAGCCGCGCCTGGGTCGAGTCGGCAAGGAGGATCGCCGGCACATTGGCCAGGTCGGGGTCGGAGAGGAGTGTGTTGAAGGCTTCCACAGCCTCGTCGCCCAGCGAGTGCGAGCTCACGACGAGACAGTCGGCCGGATACGGTACGGTCGAAAACCGAGCGAGGGCACGCTTCGGGCTTTCCGTGAGAAGCACGCGGTAGCCAAGCCTTTGGAAAAACTCCCGAAGGACCTTCTGACACCGCTCGGATGACTCGACGAGCATGACGGTTCCCTTGTGCTCCGCCGACTCCGCGGCCATATGCTCGACGGCCGCGGCTCCTGAGATCCGCGCGATCAGCCACTCGACCCGCCGCTTTACATCCGCGGCCGTCTGCCACCGCTCGACCACGTCGAGCGTCATCATGCGGCTGACGAAATCGGTGACCTCTCTCGGCAGGTTGGGCATCCGCTGCGCCAGCGGCACCACCTCCGTATAGCGACGCGGCTCAGACCGCTCGTTGCGATCACGGGTTTCTTTGAGCGGCGAGACTCCGGCGAGCGTGAGGTAGGAGATGGCCCCCAAAAAGTAGATGTCGCTGCGGACCGGGTCGTCTTTCATGCCGGTGAGTTTCTCGAGCGCTGCGTAGTCGACCGTGCGCGGCTGGTCCATCCGACCGAGGGCGCCATCGCTCGATTCGTCCACCCCCGCGAGACCAAAATCGACGAGCTTGGCCAGCCCCGTCGACGAGACGATCACGTTGGACGCCTTCATGTCACGATGCGTCACACCGCGGCGGTGGGCATACTCGAGGCCCGAGGTCATCTGATGAATCAGATCGAGCGCCCTCGGAAGGTCAATCGCGCCGCGAAGCTTGATGAGCTCGCGAAGCGTCTGTCCCTCCACAAACTCCATCGTGATATAGCTCGCGCCCTCCTCCTCACCGACGGCATGGACCGCGACGATGTGGGGATTCCGAAGAAGGTGCCCCATCTCCCCCTCGTGTCGAAACGCCTTGCATTTGACGGGGTCGGTGGAGAAGCGACTGCGGAGCACTTTGACGGCGAGGTTCCCACCGGTGTCGAGATCAACCGCCCGATAGACCCGGGCAAACGACCCGGCCCCAATCTGATACAGCAGCTTCGCGCGGCCGTAGCGGTAGCCATGCCGCTGTCCCTTGATGAGCCGTTCGAGCTGAAACCCGGTGAGCACCTCCCGACGCACGAGCGCCTGGCCAAGGGCATCTGGGGTAGCACCGCCGCCAACCTCGTGGACAGCTTCGGCCAGCGGCTCGGCCGGCACGAGGTCGAGGTCGATGATGAGGTGCGCGAGGCTTTCGGCGTTGGCCGGTGTCATGGACATTTCGGTGTGACGACGGGCGACGGCGGCCCTGCGGGAATCGTTAGGATTCTGTGAGCATGGTTCCTGGGGGCCTTTTGGGCAAGCCTTTGGGGGCCCGAAGACGCCATTCCCCGCACCTAAGATAGCCTGCCCAACCTCTCTGGAATTCGGCGACCCGCAAATGCTACAAGCCCCGACTCCCCGCGGCACCTTTCGACCCGAGATATGCATTCCAAGCCCCATTGGCCGGCTTCTACCGCGGTTGGGCTGGCCGCAATCTGCCTGGCGGCCCTGGGCCTAGCGTCCTCGGCCGCGGCCGGCACGCTCGAGGAGGGCTTTGAGGGGCCGGGTGTGACCTGGCGGCTGGCCACCGAGGGGCCTGGCCTGCGGCTCGTGAGCCACGGGCGATCGGCCGACCAGCCGCATCGCGGCGCCGGCTGCGAACGATTTGTCGTCGCGGCATCGGCCGCCGGCACAGTCGCCTTCGAGACCCCGATCGGCCCCGCCGCGGTCATCGACGAGTTTCAGGCGTCGGTCTGGGTGAAGACGAGCCGGCCCGACGTCCGCGTGGCCGTGCGGATCGTCCTGCCAGGCCAGGTCTCCAAACAGTCGGGCCAGCCAATCGAGGTGCTCGTGCCTGGAGAATCCTCCCGCGACGCCGGACGCTGGGAGCGGCTATCGGTCGCCGACATTGGCCGAGCCCTCAAACATCAGTTGCCCGCGCTGCGGCTCGAGCATGGCTCGCAGCTCACGCTCACAGGCGCTCTTATCACGACGCTGGTCGTGGACGTGGCCATTCCGCCGGGCGACCACTCGCTCGCCATTGACGACCTCTTGGTGACCGGCCTCATCTCGACGAACACAAAGCATGACCCACTCGTGCAGCCCGCGGCGTTTACTTCCGAGGTGGCCGATCCACCGGCGGGCATGGCCCGCGGGGTGCTCGAAGTGAACGGCCGACCGTTCTTCCCACGATCGATCGACTGGACCGGCGAACCTTTTGCGTTTCTCGCGGAGCTCGGATTCAACTGTGTGCGACTGCCCACGCCCGCCGCTGCCGATCAGCTTGCGGAGGCCCGCGCGGCTGGCCTCTGGATCATCTGCCCTCCGCCGCCGATCCCCGACGTCGACATGCGTGAGCCCGAGCGCGTGCCGACGCTTCGCAACTGGGATCGCGTGCTGGCCTGGGATCTCGGCGACGGGCTCACCGAAGAATCGGTTACCGATCTTGCCGAGCGCGGGCGTCGCATCCGCGCCTGCGATCCGCGGAAGGGCCGCCCGCTCATCGGCTCGGCCGATTCTGGCCTCCGCACCGTCTCGCGGCATGTTGACATGCTCGTGGCTCGTCGCACTG
>CAYZHH010000183.1:0-7576 GCA_964478275.1 uncultured Candidatus Kuenenia sp. | reverse complement strand
GCGACCCTCGAGCAATCGGGCGCTCTCATCGGCCCAGTCGAGGCGAGTCCTCGTCCCGCGAACGGTGACCTCTCTCCAGCCAGCAAGCGGCTCTGTGAACATGACGATGTTCGCCGTTCCCGCTCGCTCATACTCGTAGTCCACCCGCTTCGGACGGCGCGACGTGCCCGGAATCGGCGATCGCGTCTCCTTGAGCAATTGCACCGGCTGCTCGTCCATGCACACGACGGGACGCGCCGAATCGTACGGGGTGGCGTAGGTCGCCAGCACTTCCTCCATCTGCGCGACAAACCCGGCGGCCGCTCGCGGCACGCCGCCCGGTTCATTGACGAGACCTTCAGCGGGTTCGTCCCCAAGCAGTCGAGGAACTTGCGGCACGGGTTGGGATTGAGCCGGTACGATATCCCCATCGACAGCCGGATTACCATATGGCTCAACGAATTCGGCTTCCCGATCAGGCTGACGGCCACTGCCTTGGGCGACCGCAACTCCTTCGAGTTCGTGTCCGATGGGTGTCAGCGATTGGCCGAGGCGGGTGGACTGAGAAAAACGTGGTGTGGCGAGGACGACAGATGTACGACCTGATCGGCGATATTCACGGCCATGCCGATGAACTGGTGCAACTCCTTGAACTCCTCGGCTACGAGAAGTCCCTGGGATCGTACCGTCATCCTGAACGCAAGGTGATCTTCCTCGGCGACTTCATTGACCGAGGGCCGCACATCCGACACGTGCTTGAAATCGTCCGGCCAATGGTTGAAGGTGACCACGCTCTGGCCGTCATGGGCAATCACGAGTTATCCGCTTTGGCGTTCCACACCGAACACCTTCATCGGTCCGAGGTATTTCTTCGCAGACGAGACAACAAAAACATCCGCCAGCACGGCCAGACAATTCTCCAAATGCCGGACACCTTGCTGGCCGATGCCATCGACTGGTTTGGGACGTTACCGATGTGGTTGGACCTCGACGGCCACACGTACCGGACTTATGCCCTCCAGTCCGACGACATAGCCTGCAACCTTGCTCTCGATCAAACTGTGATCGCAGCAGCCACACCGTACCCAACAACAGCCAAGCCGGTGTTCGTCGGACATTCCTGGCTGTCAGCGCAGTGCCCTACTGTTCTGGCCGACAACGTAGCCTGCCTGGACTTCAGCGTAGCCAAAGGCGGATTCCTGTGTGCCTACCGCTGGAACGGCGAGCAGAAGTTGAGCAACGAAGATTTTGTGTGGGCGAGGTAGCCATGGCAGATCGCACGCCCAATCCCGAGAAAGCAAAACAACATGCCGTCGAAGAGATCAGTGGCTTGGTGGATGCCTTCTGCCGGAAGCATCTGAATGAAGAATATGCAGAACTCTCTCGCTCACTTGTCGAGAAGTTGGCCCGTAAACGCCCGTCGCCCTTGGTGAGCGGAAAACCGAACACTTGGGCGTGCGGAATTGTGCGGACGATCGGCTGGGTGAACTTTTTGGATGACCGCAGCCAGAAGCCCCACATGAAACTAACGGCCATCGACAAGGCGTTCGGTGTCGGCGAAAGCACAGGCCAGGGGAAGTCCATGCTGATCCGCAAGATGCTGAAGATCAGGCCGAGCGACACAGAGTGGTCGCTTCGCAGCCGCATGGACCGGAGCCCGACGGCATGGAGGATCCAAGTAAACGGCTTCCTTGTCGATGCTCGGTTCCTCAAGCGGGAGATTCAGGAGGAGGCACTGCGGCAAGGGTTGATCCCGTACATCCCCGAACGACCGCAGGCAATGCGCGAAGATGAAGCGTGACCCTCCGCTCCCCACCGGGGCGAGGGGTTTTCCTATTCAACCACACGAGGAGACTGACCAATGGCCACGTTCATCACCACCATCACGTTCAGCCAGCAGGGCATCAAGGACATCGACCACACGACCAAGCGGGCGGCGATCTTTAAGGCCGAGGCGAAGAAGCTGGGGGCAAAGGTCAAGGAGATTTACTGGACGCTGGGCGACCACGACGGCCTTCTCATCTTGGAAGCCCCGGATGACGAAACGGCGACCGCCGCCATCCTGCATCTGGGAGCGATGGGCAACGTCCACACGACGACCTGCCGAGCCTTTACCGCCGCCGAAATGGACAAGATCGTGGCCAAGGTGCATGAGACGAAATGACCGATGCCCATTATCGGTTACTACGCAGAGTACCTGTGCCGGGATGCGATGGAGCTATAGTGAACGAGCCAATCACGATTGACCACCCAAAGCTCGTGAAGCTCCTTCAAATGGCGTACTCAGCCGAGAAGGCAGCGGCGTTTGCGTACATAGGCCACGCTGGTTCGGTGAAGAACCCGGACGACAAAGCGGCAATTCAGCAGATCGAGGTAGACGAGTGGCACCACCGAGAGGCCGTTCTCGCCATCATGACGCAATACGGCATTCAGCCGTCACGCTACAACGAAATCAAGTACCACGTCATCGGTCGGATTCTCTCGGCGAGCTGCTACGTCATCGGCTGGTTCATGCCCTACTACTTCGCAGGACGACTGGAGAGCGGCAACGTTTGCGAATACTTCATCATGATGCGGTATTTCAACGACCTCGGGATCACGGCACACGACGATGTGCTTTACGAGATGGGAATGAAGGAGAAGGAACACGAGGTTTACTTTCAGAAGGCGCTTCAGGACAATCGTCTCCTGCCGCTGTTCGAGAGAATCTTCGGCTGGGGCAACACAAGCAGCTTCAACGACGTTGACTTGGAGAACAAAGCTCCCGTCGAAGGATCAAAAGGATATTGCAAGCATCGGCCGTAGCCGTTCGGTGAAGCAGGGAGAGGAGATGAGTGAATGAAGGACGAGCCCCCAATCCAGCTCGGTCGCTACCGGCACTCCAAGGGGAACGAGTACACCGTCATCGGCACCGCCCGACATAGCGAGACGCTGGAGGAGATGGTCGTCTACCGCCAGGAGTACGGCGAGCACCGCTTGTGGGTGCGTCCCCAAGGAATGTTTTCAGAGACGGTGTCCGTTGATGGGCAGGACGTGCCGAGGTTTCAATCCTTGGGATCGTCTCGCGAGAACGTCGGCGAGAGCATCACGAACATCTTCGATGACCTTCCGCAGCACGTGCCCAAGGAGGTAGTTCAGACACTCATCCAGGCTGCCGACGTTCGCATTGAAAGGATCATCTCGCACGGTCACGCTTCAGCTCCAGACTTCTGGTACGACCAACCCCAGCACGAATGGGTGATCGTCTTAAAGGGAGCGGCAAGGATCGAGTTCGAGGACGGGATGATCGCGATGCAGCCCGGTGATTTCATCAACATTGCGGCGTTTCGAAAGCACCGAGTCGATTGGACGACGCCGGATGAACCGACCGTGTGGCTTGGGGTGCGATACCGGGATCACGGATGAGACGCCGTCGCCTACACTCAGTGAGTGCCGCGCAGATGGGCGGGTGTGCCGCTCTTGGTCCTTCGGGGTTTTCTGGGGGGTATGCGCGGGGCAATCTGTTATTTTTGTCAATCGACTGAATCCGCTTCGACCACCAACCGGAACACCACGAAGGAAATGAGAATGGTCACTCCTCACCTCTTCAGACTTGCCGGCGTGGGCGTCGCAGCTATCACCCTCGCGTTTGCCGCCAGTGCCTGGTCGCAAAAAGGCAATGCCGCGCCGGGCGCTCAGGCCTCCTACTATCCGTCGAGCAAGAAGCCGATCTTCAACCCCTTCCCCGATGTCACCGACAAGAAGCCGTGGCTGGTGCGGAACTTTGGCCCGGTGGGCATCGGCATCAACCTGACCCGCCCGGGCATGACGATGCAGATCCACAATGTGGAGAAGGGTTCCCCCGCGGAGGCCACCGGCAAGCTGCAGAAAGGCCAGGTCATCGAGAGCATCAATGGCAAGGTGCTCGAGGACCAGGATCCCCGCATCATGCTCGGCGACATCATCACCGAGGCCGAGGCGAAGGACGGGAAAGTCGTTTTGAAAATTAGGGATCTGGGGAACGATTCGGGCGACGTGGTGGTCACCATTCCGGTGATGGGCAGCTATGCCAAGACCTGGCCGGTGAACTGCCCGAAGTCCGACAAGATCGTGAGGCAGCTCGCGGATGTGCTGGCGAAGGACGATCAGCCGAAATGGGGATCGGTGATCTTCCTGCTCTCCACGGGCGAGGCGAAAGACCTGGAGGTGGTCCGCCGCTGGATGAAGGACATCAAAACAATCGGCGGACTGAACTGGGAAAAAGGCTACAAGGGGCCGGGGCTGTGCGAGTACTACTTGCGCACCGGAGACCAGAGCGTGCTGCCGGTCATCAAGAAAATGACGGAAGAGCTGAAGGTGCACATGTACAGCGGTGGCTGGAGCGGTCGCGGCGCTCCGGCGGCCTTCACATATTCCACCGGCTCGGGACAGCTACACGCCGCCGGCGTGCACTGCATGACCTTCCTGGTGATGGCCAAGCTCTGTGGCGTGGACGTGGATGACTACCTGTTCGACGAGACGTTCAAGCAGTTTTATCGTTTTGCTGGCCACGGCAATGTCGCTTACGGCAACGGCTTGCCGGAGGGGGGCTTTCGCGACAACGGCAAGACCGGTGGCCTGGCGCTTGCGATGGAGGCGGCGGCGCTGGTCGATCCCGCTGCCGAGCAGTCTGTGTACGCCCGGGCGCGGGACAACTCCGCGATGAAGTCCTTCTACGCCACCAACTGGTTTCACGCCGCCCACACCGGCGGCGGCATGGGCGAGATCTGGCATCACGCGGCCATCAGCCAGATGCGCGAGAAACGCCCAGTGCCCTATCGCTCGTTCCTCGACACCCGGCGCTGGGTGATGGACCTTTCCCGCCGTTTCGATGGCAGCATCGGCATCGCCGGCATGGACGACCGCTACGACCGCTCCGCCACCGAAGACACCATGGCATGGGGCACCTACTTCGCGCTGACCTACACCTACCCGCGGAAACACCTCCAGCTCTTCGGCGCTCCCCGCAGCACGTGGGCGAAAACAGCCCCCCTACCCCGCCCCTGGGGCAATGCGGCCGATGATGTCTTCCACTCGATCGAGCCGATTCCAGCCGATCCGCCTGCGCTCGGGAGCGGTCCGCTCACGCTCGAGGAGTTGAAAAACGAAAAGGTCGAGACTGATGCCTCCTTGCCAGTCATCGCCGCGCTGGGCTCACCGAGCCTCACGGACCAAACCCTGCTGCGATACATCCATCACCCGGAATACGACATCCGCAGCATGGCGATGGACCAGGTGGTGCGGCGCGGCAAGGTGGAAATGGTCGAGCAGCTTTTGAAATCCAGTGATCCGCGGCTGCGGCAGGCTGGCTTGCTTGCGCTGACCGGCATGTTTAAGGGCAGCCCGCTCCCGCGGGACAAGGTCACGCCGGAGATGGACGCGCTGGTGGTCAAGATCCTCAATGATCCGAACGAATCGTGGTGGGGGGCGCTGCACGCCATCGAGGCCCTGGGCCGCACGACCCCAAAGCTCATTGCCCAAAACCGGAAGCGACTGCTCGAGTTCCTGGATTACGACTGCACGTGGATCCAGACCGCCGCGGTATGCACCCTAGCCAAGATCGCCGCCGAGCCTGACCACTACAAAACGCTGCTACCGGTGCTCGTGAAGAAATACACGTCGTTCCGCGTGGACTCGGCGTCCGGTCGCAGCGCACAGGCGATCGCTGATGCGATGAAGGCCGCCAGTCCGGAGGTGAAGGTTTTTGCCGATCCGCTGCTCAGAGACACATTCGCGGCTCTGCCGGACGTGATCCGGGAGCCCCATACGAATGCCGTCCTGGGCGGCGGCGCGCAAACGATCCGCTCGCGTCTGGGCACGATCGTGCAGCTCGTGCCGGGCGGAGAGGCGTTCGTGAAGGAACTGCCCCGCACGACGTTGGCCTCCTACAAGAGCGGCAAAGATTCCGACATGTATGCCTACAGCGGCACGTTCACTCCAAACCCGAAGGTGCTCGGCACCTGGGCTTGGGCGGTGTATCCAGCGCCAAACAATCCCTCAGAGATCGAACCCCGCATCAACGCGTTCCTGAAGGCCAATGCTGCCAACCCAGGTGCCAAGGTAGAGAAGCCCAAGGACGTGATCCAGTTGATCGAAGGTGGAAAGGTGGCCAAATCGAAATTCTTCGGTGGCTATTTTTGGTCGGGTGACATGCTGATCGGCGTCAATGACGACCAGGCGCTCAAGATGGAGGTGAGAACCATGGGCGGCCGGGATTTCCTCCTCATCGAACGCGGCGGCTTCAATGCCCCGCCCGACAGCGATGAGGTGAAGGAAATTCCTACAGACTGGCACTGCGGGTATCACGTCTACGTGAGGCAGAACTGATCGCCAACCACGGCCCAATGGCATTCCCAACCAGTTCGCCGTCACCAGCGAGCTGATGTTCACCCTGCGGCTTTATGAGCCGTTCCGCGGCCTGAGGAAGTGATCCCAGCGGCCGGGATCGCGTTTTTTTGCGTCCCCGGAAAAATTGGATTAGATTATCGCCTGACTTGGGGAAAGGCATCTGTTGCCTTGCTCCGGGCGTGGGGACCATCTACTGCCTTCTCGGAGCGGCTCCATGACGCCCTTCTCGGTCCGTTCCATGTTTCGTCGTGCTTTTGGCGAGCGCCGCAAGGTGAGGCTGGTTCGGCGGCGACCGCGACTGGGCCTCGAGCGTCTCGAGAACCGGCTCGCGCTGGCGGTTACGAGTTTCTCGTTGGGTGTGCTCACCGTCGATTTGAACGCCGCGAGCGAAGCTTTCACTCTGAGCAACGACGGCACTGACATCACGCTCGCGAGCAATAATCCGATCACGGGCGCCGGCGCGTCATTCACCACGGCAAGCGTCAACAGGATTGTCTTCTCGGACACCGGTGCCCTGGCAGGCCAGTCGCTTGCGTTCAATGTCGGCACGGCCCTGACGCTCTCCGGCGGATTGCTGAGCACCGCTGTCGAGACGGTCACGTTCAATAACGCGATCACGGCGACCGGTGCGTCGGATATCGACGTGACGGCCCCGCAGAACATCATCGTCAGTGCCAACCTCACCGGTGGCTCGGGCGGCCTTTCGCTCTCGGCCAACCAGCAGCTCACGCCCACCATTGGAAACTTCATCGGCGTGGACGTGAGCGGCGCGACCATCACCACGACGGGCAACGGCAACGTCAGCGTGACCGGCCGCGGCGGCGCCACCATCAGCAGCCACTACGGCGTGAGGGTGCGGAGTGCAGGTCAGATCACGGCGGGTGGAAGTGGCACGGTCACGGTCACCGGCAGCGGCGGTGCGAGCAGCGGAGCCAGCAACGTCGGCGTCTTGGTCGCCGGCGCGAGCTCGCAAATCACCTCAAGCGGCGGAGCGGTGCTGGTCGAGGGCACCGGCGGCGGAGCGGGATCGAGCCCCAGCAACTATGGCGTCGTGGTCAATTCCGCGGGCGTGATCACCAGTGCCGGGGCTGGGAGCGGCGCCAGCGTCACCGTCACGGGCCAGGGGGGCAATACCACCGGAACCGGCGGCAGCAACCTCGGCGTCTACGTCAACGGCGCGAGCGCGCAAATCACCTCGAGCGGCGGAGCGGTGCTGGTCGGGGGCACCGGC
>CAYZHH010000182.1:0-7609 GCA_964478275.1 uncultured Candidatus Kuenenia sp. | reverse complement strand
ACGGTGACGTCCAAGAGTTGTGACGTCCCAGCCAAAGTGCCCCACACCGCCGTCGTGGTGCAATAGGTCGCTTGCCATAAATGAATTCCGTCCGGCCGCTGCGTGCGCCTCGCCATCGAGCGAGGTGAGATTCTCCTCACTCTGGCGGATGTTGCGTTTGAGCGTCTTGTCGGCCGCACGGGCTCGGGCGAGTGTCTGCTCGAGCACCGTTTCCATCTCGCGATACTGCTTCACGACCTGCTCGATCACCTCCTCCGGCTGTTGTTTTCGCTGCCAGAACTGCGACCACAGCCGACGAACAGCAAGCTGCGGAGGATCAAGTATTCGAAGAGCCGCGGCATGGATGACGTGATACGAAGCGTGCTCAATCGAAAAGGGACCGCCCCGCCCCCGGCGATTCTTTCCCGATCGGGAATAATTGAATTCATTTTTATTACTTCAGGGCAATAATTTCCCGATCGGGATATTTCGGTGTATGATTTGTTCAAATCAACCTCATTTTTCCCGAGCGGGAAAACTATGGCTAGGCGTCTCCTCACCCCCGGCGATATAGGCTCGATCGTGCGAGCCGCCCGCAAAGCCTCCGGTCTGCGCCAGGACGAGCTTGCAGGTGCTGCCGGAGTGGGCGTGCGGTTCATCGTGGATTTGGAAGCGGGCAAGCCCACGGCGCAGATCGGAAAAAGCCTCCAGGTTTTGGCAGCACTCGGATGCTCCGTTGAGATCACCCCGCCTCCCATGCCTCGGCATGGAGGAGTGCCATGAAACGCCTCCTCAATGTCTGGTGGGACGATCGACTTGTCGGCCAACTGACGCAGAACCAGCATGGCGAACTTGGCTTCGCGTATGCGTCGACATGGCTCGACGACGAACATGCGCCGCCCCTGTCGATTTCGCTTCCGAAACGGGCAAAGGCATTTACTCGCCGGGAATGCCGTCCGTTCTTCAGCGGACTCTTGCCCGAGGCCGACTCTCGCGAGTCAGCAGCGCAGGCACTTGGTGTTTCGAGCGCCAATGATTTTGCGCTTCTCGATCACCTTGGCGGAGATGTCGCCGGTGCGATCCAGATCCTGCAAACCGGAGTGAACCGACCTTTCGCAGGCCTGCAATCGTTCCCCACCGTTCTCAATGAAGCAGGGCTCGTCAGGGTGCTCGACGCCCTGCCGACTCGCCCCTTCCTCGTGGGCCAGGGGAGCATGCGGCTATCGTTAGCTGGAGCTCATCCGAAACTCCCCGTCGTTCTCGTGAACGGCGCGGTGGCCCTGCCCGCACCAGGCCAACCCACGACGCATATTCTCAAGCCACCAATCTCGCGATTCAAGGCTACGACCGAGAACGAAACCTTTGTTATGCGACTCGCCGAAGCGATCGGTCTCGATGTCGCTCGTGTCGAACCACGTCTTGTCAGCGGCCGACCGTTTCTGCTGGTCAAACGCTACGATCGCGCCGCCGGCGACGACGGGCAGTTCCGCCGCATCCATCAGGAAGACTTTTGCCAGGCGCTCGGCGTTCCACCCGATAGAAAGTACGCTGCCGAAGGAGGACCCACCTTCAAGGCCTGTTTCGAACTTCTGCGCCGCGTCGCCGCCAGACCTGCCGTGGATGTGCTGAAGTTGCTCGACGCTGCCATCTTCAACGCGATGGTCGGAAATGCCGATGCCCATGGAAAAAACTTCTCGATCGTTCATGACAGCGACGGCCCCCGTCTCGCACCGCTCTACGATCTCCTTTCGACCGTCTTCTATCCCGATCTTGGAACGACGTTCGCGATGAAGATCGGAACGCGGGCGACACTTGGCGAGCTTGATGCGGATGGCTGGACGAGATTCGCCAAGGATGCTGGCATGACCCTCCCGATGGTGCGGCGTCGCGTCGAAGACCTTCGCGAGCGAATAGATTCGGCCATCGCATCCGTCGTGAGCGAGCTTGGGAGCCATCAATTCGATCAAACCGTAGTGGAATCCCTCGCGCGAATGACTCAGACACGGGCGTCGGGGTGCGCGACGAGTATTTTCAAACGCTAAAAGATGCGACGGTCAATCCTCGGCTCATCAAGCGTTTTGGCTTGCGGCTGCGGCGCCACGGCGGATACCCTGCGGTGTTCCTGTCAAAACAACGCTCCCCACTGGCTTCCGACCAATGCCCACCGTTCGCTTCCCCGATGGCTCCGCCCGTGACCTCACCGCACCTTCCCGCGTGGCCGACTGTTTTGGCGGCGCAGCTGCCGATGGCGGCCGTGGGAAGAGGTCCAAGAGCCCCATCGCCGCGGTGCTTGATGGCAAGGTTGTCGGCCTCGACGGGCCGCTGCCGGCCGACGGAACCGTGACGGTCGAGCCACTCTATGCCGGCGATCCGCGAGCACTCCCCGTGATGCGGCACTCGGCGGCCCACATCATGGCCCGCGCGGTCATGCGGCTCTTCGAAGGGGTTGAGCTTGCCTTCGGCCCGACGGTTGGGCACGGCTTCTATTACGACATGCGGGCCAGCCGCCCGATCACCGACGACGACCTGCCGGCCATCGAGGCCGAGATGAAGCGGATCATCGAAGCCGACGAGGCCTTCGAGCGGGTCGAGGTGCCGCGCGAGAAGGCGGTCGAGATCATCCGTGGGCTGGCCCAGCCACTGAAGGCCGAGCATATCGAGACGGGCCTGGCCGAGCACGCCACGCTCTCCTTCTATCGCCAGGGAGAGTTCATCGACCTCTGCCGCGGTCCGCATGTGCCGAGCCCCGGCTGCATCGGAGCCGTGAAGCTCACGAACATCGCCGGCGCCTTCTGGAAAGGGGACGCGAACAACCCACAGCTCCAGCGGCTCTACGGCACCGCGTGGTTCACGCAGGAGGAGCTCGATGCCCACCTCGCCGCGCTCGAAGAAGCCCGCCGCCGCGATCATCGCGTGCTCGGCAAGCAGCTCGACCTCTTTACCACGAGCCCGCTGGTCGGCTCGGGGCTCGTCCTCTGGATGCCCAAGGGGGCCAGGGTGCGGGCCACGCTCGAGAGTTTTGTGCGGGAGGAGCTCGCAGTCCGCGGCTACGAGCCGGTCTACACGCCCCACATCGGCAAGGTCGATCTCTACAAGATCTCGGGCCACTATCCCTACTACGCCGACAGCCAGTTCAAGCCGATCGTGATGGCCGAGGACGAGCAGTATCTCCTCAAGCCCATGAACTGTCCGCACCACACGCTCATCTACAAGGCTCGGCCCCGCAGCTACCGCGAGCTGCCGCTGCGGCTGGCGGAGTTTGGGACGGTCTATCGCTACGAGCAGTCAGGCGAGCTCGGCGGCATGACGCGGGTTCGCGGCTTTACCCAAGACGATGCCCACATTTTCTGTACGCCCGAGCAGGTGGAGGACGAGGTCGAAGGCTGCATCGACTTTACGCTCAAGGTGCTCGAGAGCCTGGCGTTTGAGAACTTCCGAGTGCGGCTCGGGTTCCGCGATCCATCGAGCGACAAATACGTTGGGCCGCCGGAGCGGTGGGACGAGGCCGAGGCGGCGATTGAGCGCGTAGCACGCAGAATGAACCTGCCTGGCTGCGAGCCGGAGCCGGGCGAAGCTGCGTTCTATGGACCGAAGATCGATTTCGTCGTCAATGATTCGCTCGGTCGTGAGTGGCAGCTCGGCACCGTGCAGCTCGACTACAACCTGCCGAGCGCCGAGCGCTTTGATTTGGAATACATCGGTGCCGATAACGCCAAGCATCGTCCCGTGATGATCCACCGGGCACCGCTCGGCAGCATGGAGCGATTCGTGGGCGTGCTCATCGAGCACTTTGCCGGAGCGTTTCCGCTGTGGCTTGCTCCGGAGCAAGTGCGCGTGATCCCGGTGAGCGAGAAGTCGGCGGCGTATGCCGAAGCAGTCAAAGCACGGCTCGAGGCCGCTGGGCTTCGGACCGGCATCGATCAGGCCGCTGAAAAGCTTGGAGCCAAGATTCGTACGGCGCAGCTCGAGATGATCCCGTTCATGGCCGTCTGCGGCCCGCGCGACGAGGCTGCCGGCACGATCAGCCTTCGGGATCGCCTCGACGGCGACTTGGGCGCGATGAGCCTTGATGCGGCGATCGAACGACTCCGCGATGAGAACGCCCGCCGTGCCGTGCGGCACAAGCCAAAACCGCTGGCGATGGCGAGTGAGCCAGCGGCCGAGGACGACGGCTACTAGCCCTCACGGCGGCTTGGGCTTTGCCCAAGCAGGGAACTGGCTCGTTTTGTGAAGGCCCGCGGCGCGTAGCAAGAGGCGCCTGTCCCCTTCCGGCTTTGGGAGAAGCAGGCTATTCTCCGCCGCGACGCGTTTGGTGTCCGACTGAGGTGGTTCGGACCCGGCCGCGTCTCCTCGAGGGCGGAACTTATGGGCGGATATGCGCAGACAGTGGCGGCGGTGTTTTCGGGCAGAATTGCCAGCCGGATCACGGTGGTACTCGCCGGCGTGCTGATCTCGCTTTCCAGCGCGACGGCGTTCGCCGCAGAGACGCCAACGATCAGCCCGGCCGACACCGCGTGGGTGATCGTCGCGACGGCGCTGGTCCTCTTCATGACGCTGCCGGGCCTCGCGCTCTTCTACGGTGGCCTCGTCCGTTCCAAGAACGTCCTCTCCCTCTTCGTGCAGTGTTTCGCGATTGCTGGGTTGATGACGCTCCTCTGGGTTGCGTATGGCTACAGCCTCGCGTTCGGCAACGGTGGCTCCTATCAGTGGGTCATCGGCAACCTCGACAAGGCGTTTCTGATTGGCGTGACCGTGGACGCAGTGAGTGGCACGATCCCCGAGTCACTCTTCGTCGCGTTCCAGATGACGTTTGCGATCATCACGCCCGCCCTCATCGTGGGTGCCTTCGCCGAACGGATGCGGTTCAAGGGCATGCTCCTGTTCTGCGCCCTGTGGTTTACGCTCTCGTACCTGCCGATTTGCCACATGGCCTGGTCCGGCGAAGGATCGCTCTTCCACGGCTGGGGCGTCCTCGACTTTGCCGGCGGCACCGTCGTCCATGTGAACGCCGGGATCGCAGGCCTCGTCACCTGCATCATGCTCGGCCGCCGCAGTGGCTATCCGAAAGAAGTGATGCGGCCGCACAACCTTCCCTTCGCCGTCATGGGCGCTGGGATGCTCTGGGTGGGCTGGTTTGGGTTCAATGCCGGCAGTGAATTGAAGGCCGACAGCACGGCAGCGATGGCCCTCTTAGTGACGCACATCGCCGCGGCCACGGCCACCGTCGTCTGGATGCTGATCGAGATGGTGGCGCACGGGAAGGCTTCCGCGCTTGGGGTCGCAACCGGCGCCGTCGCTGGCCTCGTCGCGATCACGCCAGCGAGCGGCACGGCGGGGCCACTCGGCGCCGTCGCGATCGGCGCCGCGTCAGCGGTGGCCGGCTATTACTTCGCGACCACTGTCAAACATCGCTTTGGCTACGACGACACGCTCGACGTGTTTGGCGTGCACGGTGTTGGCGGCATCGTGGGCGCGCTGCTCACCGGCGTCTTTGCGGCTAGTGAGCTCGGCGGTGCTGGCCTTGCTGAGGGCGTGACGATTGGCAGCCAGGTCTGGGCACAGGCCAAGAGCGTGCTCGTGACGATCGTGTGGAGCGGGACGGTGTCGGTGGTCGTGTTCTTCGTCGTAGACAAACTCGTTGGCATGCGGGTGCCGATCGAAGTCGAACGAGGCGGCCTCGACCTCGCCGAGCATCAGGAGCAGGCCTACGAGATCGTGTAGGCCTGGAATCGCGTGCCTCGCTTCGTCCTTCTCGAGCATGTCGGGCATCCGGATGACCCGGCCGGGTTGCACTATGACCTCTTGCTTGAAGAGGCCGAAGCGTGCCGGACATGGCGGCTGGCGACGATTCCCGTCGCCGGCGAGGAAACAGTCGCGGCCGAGCCCCTGCCGCCGCACCGTCTGGCGTGGCTCGATATTGCAGCGGCCGAGGTATCAGAAGGGCGTGGATTTGCACGGCGGATCGATGCGGGAACGTACGAAGTGACCGAAACGGCTGCGCCTGGCACGCTCGACGTCGTGTTGTCGGGAATGATCCTCGCGGGTCGGTTCAGGCTGCCATGAAAAAGCATGAAAAAGGGGTCGGGAGTCATTTCCAGGCCGCCAAAGGCGGCACGGCCTCGGCCAGTGCACTGGCCGAGGTGCTTCGCAGAAATGACTCCCGACCCCTTCGTATCATGGGGGCTCCCCAGCCAGGAGCCAGTGCCCATGAAGCCGCGTGAAGTGCTCGCGATGTGTCGCGAGAAAGAGGTCAAGGCCGTCGATCTGCGGTTCGCCGATTTTCTCGGGGCGTGGCAGCACTTCACGATTCCCGTCGGCAAGCTCGAGGAAGAGACCTTCAGTGACGGCCTCGGCTTTGACGGCTCGAGCATCCGTGGTTGGCAGTCAGTGAACGAGAGCGACATGCTCCTCGTGCCGGTGCCCGACACCGCCTTCGTCGACCCCTTCGCCGCAACGCCCACCCTCGCGATGATCTGCGAGGTGCAGGATCCGATCACGCGCGAGGACTACTCCCGCGACCCGCGGAACGTGGCCCGCAAGGCTGTGAACTATCTCAAGAGCACCGGGATCGCCGACACGTGCTTCATCGGGGCCGAAGCTGAGTTTTTTGTTTTTGACAACGTGCGGTTCGACCAGAACGCCCACGAGGGCTTCTACCATCTCGACTCATCGGAGGCCGAGTGGAACCGTGGCCGTGGAGACCGTCCGAACCTCGGCTACACGCTGCGGCACAAGGAGGGCTACTTTCCATGCCCTCCATCAGACCAACTGATGGATCTTCGCACCGAGATGACGCAGACGATGATCGCCTGTGGGATCGACGTCGAGGCCCAGCACCACGAGGTGGCCACCGCCGGGCAGTGCGAGATCGACATGCGATACCAGGACCTGGTCCGCATGGCCGATCAGATGTGCGTCTATAAGTACATCGTGCGAAACGTGGCCCGCCGGCACGGCAAGACGGCCACGTTCATGCCCAAGCCGATCTACGGCGACAACGGCTCCGGCATGCACACGCACATTTCGCTGTGGAAGGAAGGACATCCGCTCTTCGCGGGCACCGGCTACGCGGGGCTTTCCGAGATGGGGCTCTATGCGATCGGAGGGATTCTGCGGCATGCCCCGGCGCTCTTGGCGTTCACGAATCCCACGACGAATAGCTACAAGCGACTCGTGCCGGGGTACGAGGCCCCGGTGAACCTTGCCTACTCGCAGCGGAACCGCTCGGCGGCGTGTCGCATCCCGATGTATTCCGCGAGCCCGAAGACCAAACGGGTCGAGTTCCGGTGCCCCGATCCGACGAGTAATCCGTACCTCGCCTTTGCCGCGATCCTTTTGGCGGCCATCGACGGCATCCAGAACAAACTCCACCCGGGCGACCCGCTCGACCGCGACATCTACGACATGCCGCCGGAAGAGCTTGCGGGCGTGGCCAAGGCGCCCGCGTCACTGGCTCAAGCATGCGACGCCCTCGCGGCCGATGCCAACTTCCTTCTCCGTGGCGATGTCTTTACCGATGACGTCATCGCCACCTGGCTCAAGTGGAAGCGTGAACGCGAAGTCGCCCCGATGCGGCTCCGCCCGCACCCCTACGAGTTTTGCCTCTATTTTGACGCTTGAATGGCCATCC
>CAYZHH010000181.1:2601-7684 GCA_964478275.1 uncultured Candidatus Kuenenia sp. | reverse complement strand
GGAAAAGAGGGACGGGAGCGGTTTTTCGAAAAACCGCTCCCGTCCCTCTTTTCCACTCCGGGTAGACTACCGGGCCCGCAAACCCCCGGAGTGCCCGCCATGCGAATCCCCGCCATCGCCTTTTCTTTTTCGTTTTTCTTGTGCCTTGCCCTTTCGACCCCGGAGTTTCTCATGGCCGCCGATGTCCCCCACCCTGCTTTGCCCAAGGGCGCTGGCGCCATCGAAGCCGACGCGCCCAAGGAATTCGCCCGCACGGCCTCGGGCCTCGAATACCGCATTCTCCGCAAGGGCACTGGCGCCGCCCCAAAGGCCACCAATACCGTGAAGGTCCATTACCACGGCTGGCTCGACAACGGCCAGAAGTTCGACAGCTCCTATGACCGCGGCGAGACAATCGAGTTTCCGCTGAACGGTGTGATCCCTGGATGGACCGAAGGCATGCAGCTCGTCGGCGAGGGCGGCATGATCGAGCTTCAGATCCCAGGCAGGCTCGGCTACGGAGACCGGGGGGTTCCCGGCACGATTCCGCCGAACGCCACGCTCCACTTTCTCGTCGAGCTCATCGACGTGAAGTAAGGCCGCCGGGGGGCATGGATGCCCCACTGGCCGTTTAAAAAGTCCGGCAGCCGAGCGACACCAATAAATTGGCCCACGGGGCAGTGTCGGCGGTCTGGATCGTGAGGACGTGGTCGGCTGATTCAACCGCGGCGTAAAAATCCCACTTCACGATGGGCACGAGCTGCACCGTGGAGCCTGCGGCGGTGAGGATCTTTCGGTATTCGGCCCACACCGGCGGATCACCGGGCGTGGCGGCCGCATACGAATCGTCGCGATCGACGCCCATCGTATGGACCTCGTCAATTGCTACGGCCCCGAAGATCGCCGCAAACACCTGGGCCACGGTCGGCACGCCGGGCGAGAGCTGGAGCGAGACGAGCTCGGCCCCCGGGCCCCGCTTGTTGGCCGCGGGGTAATTGCCATCAGCGATGAGCACCTTCGAGTGGTGCCCCGATCGCCCGAGGATACGGAGGATGTCCGGGTGCAGAAGTGGTCCGTTGAGCATCGTTGAGCCTCGTCACACGTCCAGGTTTTTGACATCCAACGCATGCCGCTCGATGAACTCGCGTCTCGGCTCGACCTTTTCCCCCATGAGGATGCGGAAGAGGTCGTCTGCGGCCGCCGCGTCGGTCATCGTGATCCGTGAGAGGGTGCGGTTCACCGGATCGAGCGTCGTGTCGCGAAGCTCCTCGGCATTCATCTCACCGAGACCTTTGAAGCGAGTGATCGTGAGCCCCCGTTCGCCAGCCCGACGGACAGCGGCCAGGAGCCCGCGGAGATCGTTGATCCCGATGTCGTTGTCGCCACGCCTGAGCGTGTAGCGGGCGGTCTCGCTCCCGGTACGGTCCACTGGGAGAAGCGAGTCGATCCCAAAGCCCATGGTTTCGAGCTCTTTGAGACCGGAATTGATGCTGCGGACCTCGTGGAGATCGACGACCACGAGCTGCGGACCTGCGATGCCGTCGCCGGTTGGCTCCCCGCCATGCTTGTTCTCGTCTGCTCGCCCCACGGCCAGCTCACCGCCGGCCGACTGCTCCTTGCCCTTCATGAAGACTTCGAGCTCGTCGCGGCTCTTAAACCAGTGCTCTTCAGAGCCGTAGTACACGTGGTACATCGGCAGCCGTCCGGTGGCGGCATCGCGGCGGCCTGCATGCTCCCGCAGGCTCACGCCCCGCTTCTCAAGCGCCACCAGCGCATCCTCGAGGCCGGCGAGCGTGCGGCAGAGCTTGTGCATCTCGTCACCGGTGATCTCGCGGCCGTCACCCGGCATGAAGACGCCGTCACCGAGACCCTGCTCAAGGAGCTGGTTCTTCATCTCCTCTTCGGTCTGCACATAGTAGGTGCGCTTCTTGCTCCGCACGCGGAACAGCGGTGGCTGGGCGACGTAGACATGCCCTTCGGCCACGAGCCGATACATCTGCCGGTAAAAGAACGTCAGCAGCAGCGTCCGAATGTGCGAGCCGTCCACGTCGGCGTCAGTCATAATGACGATCTTGTCGTAGCGCAGCTTCGTGAGGTCGGCGTCCTCGCCGATGCCCGCCCCGATCGCAGAAATCATGCTTCGCACCTCTTCGTTCCCAAGCACCTTGTCCTCGCGGCTCTTGTAGGCGTTGATGATTTTTCCGCGGAGCGGCAGGATGGCCTGGTACTCGCGGAGCCGGCCGCCTTCGGCGCTGCCGCCGGCGCTATCACCCTCCACGAGATAGAGCTCGCACTTCGCCACCTCGCGGCTCGTGCAGTCGCGGAGCTTTCCGGGGAGCCCGCCGCTCGAAAGCGCCCCCTTCCGCTCGCGGAGAAGCTGGCGGGCCTTCTTGGCGGCCTCGCGTGCCTCCGCGGCAAGTTCGCCCTTCTTGACGATCTCCTTGGCGCTCTTGGGGTTTTCTTCGAGGTACTTCGACAAAAAGTCGCCGACGGCCGAGTTGATGATCCCCTCGACCTCGCCGTTGCCGAGTTTTGTCTTGGTCTGACCTTCGAACTGCGGATGCGGAACCCGGATGCTGAGGATCGCCGTCAACCCCTCGCGAAGATCCTCACCGGTGGGCACGAGATCTTTGAAAAGGCCTGTCTTCTTGCCGTAGGCATTGATGGCCCGCGTGAGGCCCGCCCGGAAGCCCGAAACGTGCGTGCCCCCTTCGGTCGTCGAAATGTTGTTGACGTAACTGTGAAGGCTCTCGGTGAACTCCTTCGTGTACTGCATCGCGATATCCCATGAGACCCCTTCGGCCTCCCCCTGAATCGAGATGATGTCGGGATGGACGGGGTCGCTCGCCTTGTTGAGGTACTCGACAAACTCCTCGACGCCCCGCTCGTAGCAGAAGTTTTCTGAGTTGCCGCTGGCCGCGTCCAAAAACAAAATCCGCACGCCGGAATTGAGGAACGCCAGCTCACGCAGGCGGCGGGAGAGCGTGTCCCACGTGAACTTCGTCTGCGGAAAAATCTGCGGGTCGGGTTTGAACGTGGTTTTCGTGCCGGTGCGGCTCGTCGTACCCATCTTGCGGACAGGCCCGGTCGGCTCGCCACGCTGGTACTCCTGCTGCCAGACATGCCCGTCGCGGCAGACCTCAACCTCGCACCACTCGGACAGAAAATTCACGACCGTCACGCCCACGCCGTGAAGGCCGCCCGAGGTCTGGTAGGCCCCCTTCTCGAACTTGCCGCCGAACTTGAGCACCGTCATCACGCCCTCGAGCGTGGAGACTTCGCGGTCCATCTCCTCGGAGAGCTGCGGGTGCATCTCGGCCGGAATGCCGCGGCCGTCGTCCTCGACCGTGACGCTGCCGTCGACATTGACCGTGACGCCCACCTTCCTGGCATAGCCGGCCATGCACTCGTCGATCGAGTTGTCGACCACTTCGTAGACGAGGTGGTGGAGGCCGCGGGAGGTGTTGTCGCCGATGTACATGCCAAACCGCTCGCGGACATGGTCGCGATCGGAAAGGTGCTTGAGGTCGGCTCCCGTGTAGTCGGGCTGCGTGGATTCGTCGCTCATTGGTGATCTCCCCTGGTCAGCGTGTGGTGCGCGGCTGTCGTCATGACCCTGTCTCGGACAGGCGGCAGCGAATGTCGGTGATGCCCGCGGTCGGCAACGTTGTTTGCAGGCTGTGGATGACGGCCGCTTTGTGGAAATTGAATTCCTGCACGATCGCCGAGTGGGTCACAAAAACCTCGAGCACACCCCGGCGGATGAGGCCTGGCCTGGCGTGACCGGCGAGCTGCTCGGGCACCGCCTTCGACCAGGCGGTCGCGAGCGCTTCGGACGCCTGCTCCTGGCCGTAGCCCGTGCGGGCCATGAGCCGTGACATGACCCGACCGACCCGCTGCGGGCCCCGTGGCTGGTCGCGATGCATCGTCACAAGTCACCCTTCATGCGGGCACGCAGAGCTCGGATATCAGTCGGCCGCCAGCGGCATGATCACATAGCCGTAGCCGTCGTCGGTTCGGCAGACGCAGGCGCTCTGCGAATCGGTGATCTCGATCGAGACGGTGGTCCCGCCGTCGAGCACCCGAAGGAAGTCGATCATGAATCGTGGGTCGAGTTTGATTCGTACGGCCTCGCCGGCATGGTCGATCGGAAGCTCGATCCGGCTTTCGCCGCTCTCCGCCGAGCGACCCGAGAGCACGAGCTGACCCGGCTCGAACGAGAAATCGACCCCCTTCGACTGTTCGCTCGTCACGATGGCCGCCTGCCGCACGGCCGCCACGAGCGGGCCCGCGATGAGCTTGACCTGCGCCGCATCAGGCCGGTCTGGAAACACGTCCCGCCAGCGGGGAAACCGGCCTGAGACGAGCCGTGCTGAGATGGTCGTTTCAGCCGTGCGAACGATGATCTCGCTGGCCCCTACCGCGAAGTGAACAGCCGCCTCGGTCGAGCCAAGGCACCGCTCGATCAGGTGCATGGCCCGAGCAGGCACGATCGGCTGCACCTCGCCACCCTCGTCACCGTGGGTCTGGCAGGGGCCCTCCATCTTGGCGAGCCGGCGGCCATCGGTGCCCACGGCAATAACGCTCGCTCCACCCAACTCCATGAGCACGCCGCCAAGCGCATACCGGCTCGACTCGTTGTCGGTCGCGAAGACCGTCCGACGCACAAGCTCGCGGACGAGCGGGGTCGAAAGCTCAAACGAACGACCCTCGGGGAATGTCGCCACCGTTGGAAATTCGAGTGGGTCTTCCACCGGAAGGCGAAATTCACTCCGCGGAGCCTTGACGCTCGCGGCGGTGCCGTCGCTTGCAATCTCGAAGACGGTGCCCGCGGCGGCCTCCCTGAGAATCGCGATCAGCCGACCGCTCGGCAGGAGGACGGCACCGGCCGCCTCGGTCTCGACCCCTTCAACCGCCACGCGGATGCCTACCTCGAGATCGGTCGCCGAAATCACGGCCCCATCACGGGTGGCTTCGAGCTTGACGTTGGTAAGCACCGGCTTGGGGGAACGGGCGGGAACGACAGATGCCGCGGTCTGGACGGCGGCCAGGAGGGGCTCCTTGGAACAGCGAATCTTCATGCGAAACGTGGTTTCCTCTGCGA
>CAYZHH010000181.1:0-2501 GCA_964478275.1 uncultured Candidatus Kuenenia sp. | reverse complement strand
AGGGCGGCCATGCGGAAGCCGCAAAGTGTACCCGATGAGGAGGCCTTTCCCAACGCCCCCCAGGCCATCGCCCTGGCCACTGCTTCTCTCTCTTTTCCAAAGATTTTTAGAAGGAAGTAGAAGAATAGGAGAGCCGTGAGTAGGGCTTAGAAGGAGCGCCCAGGGGGCAGCCGCGCAGACAGCCAAAGACCGCGATGGGAAGGGAGGCGGAAGTGCCATAGTTCAGGGTGTTTTCGGAGAGTCGGCATCTCAAAATCCACCCGCTCAGGTATGTTTGAAAGCTGTTGATAACTGGGCGGTTGGCCGACACGAGCGTGTTGGAAAATGGTTTGCGAAACGACGATAACACGACTGGAGCACGTTGGTCGCGCGGCCGATTCGATGACGCGCAGCTGGTGATGGAATTGTCGGCTCTCTTGCCAACGGTGAACTGGCACCGTTACCGACATTCCACTGACAGCGACCTACCAAGCCGGACGAAGACACGACGGAGACGGCGGATCGCGTCGTCAATGTCCACGGGTGTCGTGGTGCGTCCGAAGCTTGCTCGGATCGTGCCTGCGGTGAGCGTGTTTGGGACGCCAATGGCCGCCAGGACCACCGGCGGCTCACTCGATCCGCTCGAGCATGCGGTGCCCGTCGAGAGACAGACGCCTTCGAGATCGGCGGCCATCACCAAGGATTGGCGATCCATGCCGACGATGGCGACCGCTGTGATGTGAGGTGCCCGGCTGCCGCGCTGGCCAATGACGATTGCCTCGAGGCCAGCATCGATGGCTGCG
Source organism: uncultured Candidatus Kuenenia sp. (assembly GCA_964478275.1). Taxonomy (GTDB): domain Bacteria; phylum Planctomycetota; class Planctomycetia; order Pirellulales; family UBA1268; genus QWPN01. The sequence continues at coordinate 1,719 of CAYZHH010000181.1, read as the reverse complement.
GCGATGAGCTGAGCTTCGAACTGGTCGCGGAGCGACGTCACCCGTGGGGCAACCTCGTCGCGCTCGATCGCCGCGAGCTCCAAGGCCCTGGCGAATCCAACCGCGAGTGTCACCGCCTCGGTACCACCGCGCAGACCCAATTCCTGCGGCCCTGGGAGGAGCGGGTCGAGGGCCGTGCCAGCGCGAATGACCAGGCCGCCGATGCCGCGCGGGCCGCCGAATTTGTGCGGCGCGAGCGTCATCGTCGTCAGCAGGGAGTCGGCGAAGTTAAGCGGATACCAGGCGGCGGCCTGGGTCGAGTCAGCGTGGAGAGCAATCACCCCGTTCGTCGCTGCGTCAGAAGCGACGTCCAACGCTAAAAAATCCAGGAGGCCGGTTTGGCTACAGACGGGGGTGGTCGTGAGCAGGACGGTGGTGCCTCCCGCGGCTTGCATCAGAGACGCGAGGGCGTCACGGGCGACGGCACCTTCTGGGGTGAGCGGCAAGGTGCGAACGGCATGTCCGCGGCGTGACAATTCCGTCTCGGCCGAGATGACCGAGCCGTGGTCGCGTGGCGAGACGGCGATGAGGCAGCCGCCCCTGGCGAGCCCGAGCATGGCCATGCGGTTGGCCTCGGTTGCCCCGCTGGTGAAGACGAGTCGGTCGCGGGTGGCCCCGCCGGCGCGACCCCCCACCAACTCCACGATCCGCTCGCGGGCGTCTTCCAGAAGGCGCTTGGCGGTTCTGCCGGCGGCGTGCTGGCTCGACGGGTTGGCAAAGGCCGTAGACGCGGCCTCTTCCATCGCCGCTCTCACCTCCGGCCGCATGGGCGTGGCGGCAGCGTGGTCGAGGTAGATCGTGTTCATCCCCGGCTACGACCGCCGTGACGTAGGGTCGGCGAGGAACGTGGCGATGCGATCGAGGCCACGGGAGAGGTTTTCTTCACTCGCGGCAAACGACATGCGGACATGCCCTTCGGCACCGAACGCGCTGCCGGCCACCAGGGCCACCTGCTGCCGTTCGAGGAGGGCTTCGCACCACGCCACGCTCGTGCCGAGACCTACCCCGCACCCGCGCTTGAGCGCCGGGGCAATATCGAAGAACGCGTAAAAGGCACCGCCGACATCGGGCAGCCGCACGTCGGGCATGGCCTTCAGCCGGGCTGCGACGAGGTCGCGACGACGCTCAAAGGCATCCCGCATCACGGTCACGCAGTCCTGCGGCCCAGTGAGTGCTGCGACGGCCGCATGCTGTGCGATGCTCGAGGGGTTGCTGGTCTCTTGGCTCTGGAGGCTTCCTATGGCCTTGGCAAGGGGCTCTGGGGAAATCGTCCAGCCGATTCGCCACCCGGTCATCGAGTAGGTCTTGCTCACACCGGCCACGACGACCGTGCGGGCTTCGAGGCCAGGGATGAGCGTGGGGAACGAGGGGCTCGTGCGCCCGTCGTAGATAAGTTGATCGTATATCTCGTCGGCGACGACGGCGAGGTCGGCCTCGATCGCCACCTCGGCAAGCGCCCGCAGCTCCTCGGGTCGGTAGACGACGCCGGTGGGGTTGCTCGGCGAACACATGAGCAGCATCCGCGTCTTCGGCGTGACCGCCTCGCGGAGCGCCTCGGGGGAGAGTTTGAAGTCGTCCTGAATACGTGTTGCGACAGTCACCGGCTTCCCGCCGGCGAGCTTGATGAGCTCGGCGTAGCTGACCCAGTAGGGGGCCGGGACGATGACCTCGTCCCCTTCG
>CAYZHH010000180.1:0-7714 GCA_964478275.1 uncultured Candidatus Kuenenia sp. | reverse complement strand
ATTTAAGATCGACCCGCGAACCGAGATGGGGCAGGCCATCACGGCCGCGGAGACCGAAGCGGCAGCGGGGAAGCTGGTGCTCATGCGATGGCGCGGCGGCAAGCAGGAAGACGTGACGGTGACGCTGCCGGTCCTCGGCACATACAGCGCCACAGCGCCCTATGACTGCCCAAAATCTCGACGCATCTTCGAGCTCGGTGCCAAGTCTCTCGCCACACGCATGGCGTCCTCAGACTATGTCAGCCACCTGGACCCCATCCCGCGCTCGCTCAACGCGCTGGCGCTCCTGGCCAGCGGCAACCCTGACTACCTCCCGCTTCTCAAGCGTGAAGCAGAGTGGGCCGCCGGCGACTCTCCGGGCGGGTATAAGACCTGGTACTACGGCTACGTCATGATCTTCCTGGCGGAGTACATCAAGGCCACGGGCGATGAGACCGTCCTGCCGGGGCTGCGTCGTATCGCCCTCGAAGCGGCGCACGGGCAAAGTGCGGTGGGCTCGTGGGGGCACAACTTCGCGCGACCCGATGGCCGGCTCAAGGGCTATGGCATGATGAACTCTCCTGGGGTTCCACTCACGATTGGCATGGTCCTTGCCCGAGATGCGGGCGTGAACGACCCCGAAGTCTCACAGGCAATCGACAAGAGCGTTCGGCTCCTGCGGTTCTATATTGGCAAAGGGGCGGTGCCGTACGGTGACCACGGCCCGTGGACGCAAACCCACGAGGACAACGGCAAGTGCGGCATGGCCGCGGTTCTCTTCCAGCGGCTCGGTGATCGAGAGGGCGCGGAGTTCTTCACACGCATGGCCGTCGCGTCGCACGGTGCCGAACGGGATTGCGGCCACACGGGAAACTACTTCAACATCCTTTGGGCTCTGCCGGCCATTGCCCAAGCGGGACCAAGAGCGACCGGCGCGTGGATGCACGAATTCGGCGGGCGGTACTACGACCTCGCGCGACGGCCTGACGGTTCGTTCGGTCACCAAGGACCGCCGGAACCGCGGAGCGACAGCTACGGCGGATGGGATGCCACAGGCGGGTGCCTGCTCGCCTATGCGCTGCCACTTAAAAAGATCGCCCTCACGGGCCGCGATGGTTCGATCGTGCCCCCCATGACCACCGCGGTAGCCGACGGCCTCCTTGATGACGGCCGGGGCTGGTCGAATAAGGATCGCACCAGCTTCTACGACGCGCTCGACGATGCCGAGATCCTTCGCCGTCTGGGCTCATGGTCGCCAACCGTGCGGGAGCGGGCGGCAGAGACCCTTGGCCGACGCAAGGCGGCAGTCGTTCCAGACTTGATTGCCCTCCTCGATTCCCCCTCCCTCGACGCCCGCGTCGGCGCATGCCAGGGCCTCGCGGCTCTGAGATCCGCATCTGCTCCTGCCGTCCCGGCCCTCCGCGAAACGCTCAGGCATCCCGATCTGTGGCTACGGTTGCAGGCCTCGGAGGCCCTGGCTGCCATCGGCAAGCCGGCTATGCCTGCCCTTCCCGACATGCTCGAACGGATCGCGGCCGGCCCGACGAAAGACGATCCACGGGGCATGGAACAACGGTTTCTCAGCGTTACCGTGTTCAACACCATGCTCCGCGGGAACCCGTCCCTCGAAGGAGTCGATCGCAAGCAGCTCACCACTGCCATTGAGCGAGGTCTTCGCAACGAAGACGGGAACGCCCGAAGTGCGGTGAGCAGAAGCTACTCACAACTCTCATTCGAGGACGTCGAACCGCTGCTTCCGGCGATTCTCGACGCCATCCGAAAGCCTGCCCCGAGCGGCGAGATGTTCGCCGATGGCGTGCGACTCGACGGCCTCCGGCTCCTCGCATCCCATCATGTGGATGAAGGCATGGCAGAGTGCGCCACCTACCTACGGTCGCAAAATCCATGGGCCAGCCAGAATCGCACTCCCGAGATTCTGACGATCCTCGAGGCGTATGGAGCCAACGCCCAGGCAGTTCTTCCACAACTCCGGGAAGCGATGGCAGATTTTGAAGACGGCGAGCCCGATTTCCCGAAGCAGTTGAGCCTGCAAAAAGCCGCAGCGGTGCGTGCTACGATCGCAAAGATTGAAGCCTCGAAGGATCGGCCGTCGCTCAGGCAGATCAAATAGCCTCGCTGCCCATACACCGCCTCCGGCGATCGTTCACTTCACGCCATGATCCCCTTCCCCTCGCCGCGCACTCATGAAACGCTTCCCGAGCCTGATCTCGCGTGGCTGTGGGATCTGGCGAAACGGCTTCAGGCGTGTGACGATGTCGCAGAAGCCCAGGCGATCGCCGCCGAGGCCACGGCGGAAGGGAGCTCGCGTGGGAGCAGTTCGTCGCTCGCCGCGGCCGTCGCCGAGACGATCGAACCGGCCCTCGAGAGCATTCGCGATCGCGAACGGCTGCGAAGCCTCGCGCTCCGCGATCCGCTGACGAACCTCTTTAACCGACGGTTCATGGAGGACGAGCTTGCCCGACAGCTCGTGACCGCGGCGCGGAAAGGCGAGCCGCTGGCCGTGGCGATGATCGATCTTGATCGGTTTCGCGACTCGAACGAGCGCGATGGCCACCCGGCCGGCGACATGGTTCTCAAGTCTTTTGGCGTTCTCGTCGAGGGTTTTCTGAGGCCCGGCCATGTCGCATGCCGCTATGGCGGCGACGAGTTTGTTCTCATCCTGCCCGCGACGACCACTGCCGAGGCTGCGACGAGGCTCGACGCCCTGCGACTCGCGGCCTCGCAGGCTGTAATCCATCACGAGGGCAGGCCACTCGCGCCGATCACCGCATCGATCGGCGTGGCCGCGTGCCCGGACCACGGCACCGACGCCGCCACGATTCTCGCGGCTGCCGACGCCGCGCTGTATCAGGCAAAGCGATCCGGCCGCGACCGTATTCGCATCGCCACCCAACCACCATCCTGACGATCCTGCCTTTACTCGCCGCTCGTGGTACACCAGGATGGATGACCTCTTCACGATCCTTACAGACGCCATGCATGTCACGGAGCTCAAACGATGAATGATTCCCCGCTCACAGGAAAACGCTGCCTGGCGTTTGTTGGTGAGAGCTACGAAGACTTGGAGCTCTGGTATCCCAAGTTCCGCATGATCGAAGCTGGTGCCGAGGTGGTCGTGGCTGGCCCGGAGGCCGGCGTCGTGTATGCCGGCAAGAATGGCTATCCGTGCCGATCGGACGTCGCCATTCGAGATGTCGTTGGGGCCGATTTCGATGCGGTGCTTTTGCCGGGCGGTTTCATGCCCGACAAGCTGCGGCGCGACCCGCACGTGCTCGAGCTGATTCGCCACTTCGACGAGGCCGGTAAGTGCGTGGCCGCCATTTGTCATGGTGGCTGGATGGCGATTTCAGCCAAGGTCTATCGCGGGGTCCGCGTGACCGGATCGCCTGGCATCAAAGACGACCTCATCAACGCTGGGGCCATCTGGGAGGATGCGAGCGTGGTGGTCGATCGTCATCATGTATCGAGTCGCAAGCCAGACGACCTGCCCGACTTCTGCCGCGCGATGATCCACGTGATCCGCGGCGGGTAAGACCATGAACGAAGTGCACGGGGTACGTCGCCCTTTCTTTCATGAGGACGCTACGCGTGCTGGCCGAATGCGGTTCTACGTGGGTGAGCTCACGGTGGTCTCCAGGATCCGCCAGGAGTGAGGTATGCGAATCCCCGTTGTCCGTGGCGTCATCGATCGACGCATCCTCGTCAACTACCGTATTGAACCCAGCGTTCTCGCGCCGCTCCTCCCCGCACCATTTCGGCCCAAGCTGATTCATGGCGTTGGCATGGTGGGGATCTGCCTCATCCGCTTGGCGCACGTACGACCTCATGCCATGCCGCAGTGGCTCGGCATCTCATCGGAGAACGCCGCGTATCGCTCGGCCGTCGAGTGGAATGACCGTGATACTGTCCGGCATGGTGTCTATGTCCGTCGGCGCGACACCAACTCCTGGCTGACCACAATGGCCGGCGGCCGCTTCTTTCCTGGCATTCACCACCATGCGCGGTTCACGGTCAACGAGTCGGCTGACTCCTACGCCGTAGCCATTCGAAGTGACGACGGCATGACAACCATGGCTGTGCGAGCGAGGCCCATCGAGAGCCTTCCAGGCTCTTCAGTATTTCGCTCCCTCGAAGAGGCATCCGCTTTTTTTGAATCGGGTTCCGTGGGCTATTCGGCGACGCACTCTCCGTCACGATTCCAGGGGCTCGAGCTACGGTGTCGCACATGGCATGTTGAGCCCCTCGTGGTCGACGAGGTGCGATCGAGTTTTTTCGAGGACGAGACGCTGTTTCCGAAAGGCTCCATCGAGTTTGATTCGGCACTGTTGATGCGTGGCGTCGAGCACGAATGGCATGAGAAGCCAGACCTGCACCATGCGGCGTCGATCATGCACGTCGGCGGGTGAATCAATCCAGCACGCCGTAGTGAAAGCGTCGGCGGCAGGCTGTCAGGGCTCACGGCTGGGACGATGCGGGCGTGGCGAGACAGCTGATCCGATCGTCGATCACGTCGACAGAACGCTCAGGGGCACACGCTGCCTCTTGAGCCTTAGACAAGTTGCATCACGTGCCTCGTCGTGTGGCCGCGGGATGCGGTCCACCGTGGAGCCTGCTGCCACACATTGCCTCTGCGGCGAATACGGGCCATTCTTCGCCGCAGAAAGTGCGGCGAAGAATGGTGTTCATTCACGAAAATAAGGACTGGCCAGAGTTCACCTGGGAGTCTGAATCCGTCTCGCATGCACTCGCGGCGGTGCGGCACAAGCAGGGCCGACTGCTCGGCAGGATGGAATCGCTCGGGTTCAACCTGCGGGCCGAGGGGAGTCTCGCGGTGCTGACAAGCGACGTCGTGAAGTCGTCCGCGATCGAAGGCGAGAATCTGGACCCGCAGCAGGTGCGGTCCTCCATCGCGAGACGCCTCGGGCTCGACGTGGCAGGACTACCGAAGGCCGGCCGCGATGTCGATGGCGTTGTCGACATGATGCTCGACGCAACCCGCGACTACGCGAAGCCGCTCACAAAACGGAGGCTATGCAACTGGCACGCGTCTCTCTTTTCCACCGGCCGCCACGGCATGAGCCGCATCACCGTTGGGGCGTGGCGGACCGCCGAGTCGGGGGGCGATGCAGGTCGTCTCTGGGCCGATCGGTCGTGAGAAGGTGCACTTCGAGGCCCCGGAGGCCGAGCGTGTCGCTTCGGAAATGAGCGCATTCCTCGAGTGGTTCAACGCGAGAACGGCAATCGACCCCGTTGCCAAGGCGGCGATCGCCCGCTTCTGGTTCGTGACCATCCATCCATCCATCCATCCATCCATTCCAGGACGGCAACGGCCGCATCGCCCGCGCGAGTGCCGACATGGCGCTCGCATGCACCGATGATACGAGCGATCGCTTCTACAGCATGTCGTCCCAGATCGAGACGGAGCGGAAGGCGTACTACCGCGAGCTCGAGACAGCCCAGCGCGGCGACATGGACATCACGCGATGGCTCACATGGTTCCTTGGCTGCCTCGACCGACACGGCGCTTCGCGACATTCGCGAACTGCTGGACAGGGGCATCCTGGTGCAAAACCCTGGCGGCGGCCGCAGCACGAGCTACCGACTCGGTTCGCCGGACAGCGTGGATGCGTGATCGCCGCACGCCGCACGCCGCACGACATCCTCCGCAGCGGCAACCCACGCCGCGCAGCCGGTCTCTGGTATGGGATGCCGGCGACGGCGGCGTCGTCCGTGGGCTGAGGCACCCCGTAAAGATTGCTCGAAAACGCGCCGACGAGCATGTACCCAACGCCGGCCTGTTCGAGCGCCTGCCATCAGCTTGTCCCTGGGATCCATGGCCCATGCCCTGGCCGCCCGGTCGGAAGCGATTGCTTGTTGCATTTCGGAATCGGTGGCGTCCATGAAGCCCTCGGCACGGCGAAAGCACTCTGTTCGATCTTACGAACTGGGAACCGACGGGGACACCGCACGGCGTTGCGGAGCCCCTGGCACCTCCGGTCAGTGCGTGCACGCTTGCGAATCTGTCGCTGAACATCCGATTCTTGGGTTCGCCAAAAACAAAACCGTGATTCCAGCGAAAAACGGTTCTACGCCGGGACGCCGCGTGCTGGCTCGGCACGAGGTGTGTGTTAGACTTCAGTTTCGTCAGTGGCGGCGGAGCGCAACGCCGGCACCCTTGAATTCACGTCGTCATCCCAACTGGGCCCTGACGGCCTGACCCTCCATGAGGTGTCTTGATGCTTCGCTCGAGCGAGTTTCCAGCGGTACACCCGGTTGACCCCACCGGGCCCCACCTCCCCGCAGGCGTTTTCATGTTCCGCTTCGCCATGGCTGCTACCCTCGCGTGCGCTCTCGCGGCACCGCTCCCCGCGGCTGACGCCGAATCCGAGATTCGCTACAACCGCGACATCCGGCCGATCCTTGTCGAGAATTGCTTCGCTTGCCACGGGGCTGATAGCGCGAGCCGTAAGGCCGATCTCCGGCTCGACCTTCGTGACGATGCCATCGAAGCTGGCGCCATCGCGCCCGGCGACTCCGATTCAAGCGTTGCCCTTGATCGCATCTTCTCCGACGACCCCGAAGAGGTGATGCCACCTCCGGCGATGAAGAAGACGCTGACGCCTGAGCAGAAGGAGATCCTCACCAAGTGGATCGCCCAGGGCGCGGAGTACGAGCCGCACTGGTCGTTCATCCCGCCAACCAGGCCCGAGCTCCCCGCAGTCGAAAATGAATCGTGGGCGCAGAACCCGATCGACCGCTTTGTGCTGGCAGGCCTCGAATCCAAGGGGCTCGAGCCCGCTCCCGAAGCCGATCGCCGCACCCTCGGCCGCCGCGCCGCCCTCGACGTCACGGGCCTGCCCCCAGACCCGGCCGCACTCGAGGCCTTTGTCGCCGACACGCGTCCCGATGCCTATGAGCGGTATGTCGATGCGCTGCTGGCGCTCCCCGAATGGGGCGAGCACCGCACCCGGTATTGGCTCGACTACGCCCGCTACGCCGACACCCACGGCATCCACTTCGACAACTACCGTGAGATGTGGAGCTTCCGGCAGTGGGTGATCCGAGCGTTCAACTCCAATATGGCTTTTGACGAGTTTACGCGGCACCAGCTTGCCGGTGATCTGGTTGACCTCGGCCCCGACGCCTCGCCCGATGCGGTTCTCGACGCGCGGGTGGGCAGCGGCTTCAACCGCTGCAATATGACGACCAACGAAGGGGGCGTCATCGACGAGGAATACATCGTCCTCTACGCCCGGGATCGTACGGAGGCGACGGCCACTGTCTGGATGGGGCTCACGGTGGGCTGCGCCGTCTGCCACGACCACAAGTTTGACCCAATTTCGGCGAAAGATTTCTACGCGCTGTCGGCGTTCTTCAACAACACGACCCAGGTAGCCAAAGACGGCAACATCAAAGACACGCCGCCGACCATATTCCTGCCACTCGCAGAAGACAGGCCGCGCATGGCCGAGCTCGAGGCGGCGTTGCCGGCCGCGAAGCGGACGCTCGCCAATCGCCGCAACGATGCACGAAAAGACTTCGACGCCTATCTCACCGCCGCCACGCAGGAATCCGTCGCAAAAACAAAGCCCTCCGATGTGCCGCTCGTGTCGGTCCCGTTTGCCGAGGGTGAAGGCTTGGTGGTCCGCGCCGCTCTCGAAGGCCGCGGTATCGAGCTGCCTCTCTCCGAGAAGACGACCTGGCAGGATGGCCC
>CAYZHH010000179.1:0-7751 GCA_964478275.1 uncultured Candidatus Kuenenia sp. | reverse complement strand
ATCCACGGCCGTCGCATTGCTACCCAGCAGCACGTGATCGACGCGGCAGCCGCGGGGCGTCGTCCACGAGCCGTCTTTCGCGGTGCGATCCTGGGCGTCGATGCCAGTCGCTGCGGCAGCCTCCTCCCGCACGAGAGCTACCAGCCGCGGCGCCACGCCGGCCGCGATGCCGCCATACCGTTCGAGGATGGCGACCGCCTCGGTCGGAGCGCTCGCCGCCGCCATGCAGGGCCCCGAGGCAATCGAGAGGAGGTCATCACCGATCACATCCGAAAGCACGAGCACGAGCATCCGTCCGGCCGTGCATGCCCGAGCGAGACCGCCTCCTTTGACATCACTTGCCGCCCGGCGAACAACGTTGATCTCAGTGATGGGAACCCCGGCCGCCGATAGAAACCTCGCCACGGCCACCTTCTCCTCGAGTGGCACGCCGGCCCGTGGCGCACACAGAACCGCCGACCCGCCCCCGCTGATCGTCACGATGGCGAGGTCGTCGGCATGAAGCGACCCCAGCAGGTCGAGCATCTCCCGCGTGGCGGCCACGGCTGCGGGCGTGGGGAGGTTTACCATCGCGGGCCGTGTCTCGCAGATCTCGACGCCCGCCACCGGCCGACCGCAGCCCTCCGGCACGCTCACGAGGCCGGTGATACGGTCCGCTGCCACACCGCCGCGCGAGAGCACATCCACAAGCCCCGCGGCCATCCCCGCCGCCGCCTTGCCGCCGCCCACGATTACGACGCGGCCACGACCGGCGACGTGAAGCGGCACTGCAAGCGGCTGGCCATCAAGGCGTAGCTCGCCATTGACCAGAGCCAGCCGACGGGCCACGAGCGCCTCTGGCCGCACCGCATGAATGGCCGCGTCGATGATCGTGTGCAGATTCAACCGCGTCACGAGTCGCGTCCAGCCTTGAAATTTTTGGGGTCAAACTTTGAGAGGTCGATGCCGCCGCGACTTTCTTCTTCGAGGAGTTTGACGCGCATCTCGAGGCGTTCGAGTCGGCGGGCCAGCATGGCGGGTGACTCTTGCGACGGTTCGGCGCGTTTGACCCGTGGTATGGATGGATAGCCGAGTTGCCGCTGGAGAGCGGCGAAGAAGAAGAGGGGGTCTTTGCCGCGATTGGCTCTGGCGATGCGGCCTTCCTTTTCACCGAAGAGAATCGTGCGATCGGGGGCGGGTTCGTCGCGGCCGGTGAGGAGGGCGTTGCGTTTCTCGAGTCGCCAATATTCGGGGCTGCGCACAAAGACGAGGTCGGCCAGGTCGATGAGGCCAACCTGGCGGGCGACGATGCTGATCCAGGCTTTCCAGTCGTCGTCAAAAATGCTGTCGTCAGCGACGGCGGTGAGGCCGTGACCGTAGTCGAGTCGATTTCGGGAGAGGCACTCAAAGCGATAGAAGAAGAGGCCTTGGGGCGAGGCTCCTTCGGCGCGGTAGGTCGCCTCGCGTTCGAGCATGGCGAGGCCCGTGCGGAGATCGAATCGGCCCCCTTCGTCTTCGGCGGCTGCGATGACAAACGTTTGGAACGCGGTGAAGTAGTGCGGCAGCCTGGCGAGGGCGGTGGAGAGGGTGCCGACGAGCTTCAGTTCGCTCACCAGGTAGCCGATCGCGAGGGGGAGTTTGGAGGTGGCGAGCACCTCCTGGCCGATGGCGGCGAGGGCTTCTTGGGCGGCGATGCCGGCGGTGATCCGCTCCCCGAACGACCGGAACAGGTAGGCCTGTTCGATGTATTCCTCGCGGTCGAGCAACGGCATACCCGTCAAAAAGGGAAGGCGGCCGGGCGCGGTAGGTCGGCAGCCCGGTTCGTCATCCTATAATCGATGGGCTCCACCCTGCAGGGTCGGAGTACGGATTCTTGTGAGCCCCCTTGTTACCCATGACCACGCCCTTCTCCACGATCGACGCCGCTGTCTCGGCAATAGCCCGGGGTGAGGTCGTGATCGTCGTCGACGCCGAGGATCGCGAGGACGAGGGGGATTTTGTGTGCGCGGCCGATGTGGCCACGCCGGCGATCGTGAACTTCATGATCAGCCACGGCCGTGGGCAGCTCTGCATGTCGATCCTGCCCGACGTGGCCGAGCGGCTGGAACTGCCGATGATGTGCGAGATCAACTCGACGCCGCTCGGAACGGCCTTCACGGTGCCGGTCGATCACAAGAGTTCGAAGACCGGCATCACCGCCGGCGAGCGGGCGACGACGATTGCGGCCCTCCTCGACCCCAAAAGTTCCCCGAGCGATTTTCTCAGGCCGGGTCACCTCTTTCCCCTCGTGGCGAAGGAGGGGGGCGTACTGCGGCGGGCCGGCCACACGGAAGCCACCGTCGATCTCGCCCGGCTTGCGGGCATGGCTCCGGCCGGTGTGCTCTGTGAGATTCTCGATGCCCAAGGCAACCGCGCCGATCGCGCGACGCTCTTCGGGCTTGCCCGCGAGCATGGGCTCGAGATCATCTCGATTGAGGAGCTGATTCGCTACCGTCGCACGCGAGAGAAACTCGTTGACCGGATCGCCGAGGCCGACCTCCCCACACGATATGGCCGGTTCCGAATCATCGGCTACGGCGTGAAGTTTGAGAGCCAGCAGCCGATCGTGCTTGTGATGGGCGACCTCACGAAGGTCGCGGCGCCGCTCGTGCGACTCCATTCATCCTGTTTCACCGGTGACCTGCTCGACAGCCTCCGGTGCGACTGTGGCGATCAGCTCCACATGGCCCTCGACATGATCAGCCGCGAGGGCGCAGGAGTGCTTGTCTACTTGCCGCAGGAGGGCCGCGGCATCGGCCTCATGGAAAAGCTCCGGGCCTACGCACTTCAGGACGAGGGCCTCGACACGGTGGAGGCCAACCTGGCCCTTGGCTTCAAGGCCGACGCTCGCGACTATGGCGTGGGCATCCAACTCCTCAAGGATCTCGGACTCACGAAGGTCCGGCTGCTCACCAACAACCCCAAGAAGACCGACGCTTTCATCTACGGCGGTTTTGATCTCGAGGTGGTGGACCAAGTGCCGATCCTGCCGCCTGCCAACGAACACAACGAGAAGTACCTCGCGACGAAGCGCGAGAAGCTCGGCCATCGCTTTCCCGGGTAGTCTCGGTCTTAGCCGCGGTTGACCCGGCTGTAGGAGCGGCCGTAGCATCGCGGGTTTCCAGGTCCACAACCGGCCTGAGACCATCCCAGCTACCGGGAGCCAGGCATGCCGGCACGCCCTCGATTCGTCTGCGAGCAGGCCCTTGTCGTGGTCGGCCTCCTTGCCGTGTGCCTCGGAGGGTGTGGCGGGAAGCCTACGCAGCCCCAGCTCAAGCCGGAGCCGGTTCTGGGCCAGCCTGGTTCGGAGACGCCGCCTCTGGCCGTGGAGCCGGGCCCGCATGGCACCGCCGGCGGCACTTCTGAGGAACCGCCGGTCGCGCAGCCCGAGGCGGCGTTCACTCCTCCTCCGCTCGAGGCCCTCGACCACGACGCCAAGTGGATCGATCGCCCGGTCCGCGACGCGCTCAAAGACCTCGCCACCGAGCTGGCGGCTGAGCCAATGCTCGCGTCGGCGGCCGAGGCCCTCGCGCTCAAAAACAACTCGCCCGTAAACAACGCCAAGATTCTTTCGGCGCTTGGAAGACTCCCGACGGAGGGTGAGGCGGACTTCGGTGCTCGGGTGAACCGTCATCTGGCCGTGGATCTCAGCAGCACCAATCCGATCATGCAGAGCTCCGCCGCCGAATCCGACGTGCTCGGCCTGACGAACTTTGGTCTGTTCTCATTCGACCGCCATCTCGAACCATTTGCCGCCGCCGAGACGGTCGAGAAGTGGCAGACAAGCGTCGATGCCATGCTCGACAAGGTGATTCTCCGAGACGACCTCGTCTGGAGCGACGGCACCCCGATTACCGCCCATGACGTCGCCTTCAGCTTCAAGGTGATCATGGACGACCGGGTGCCCGTGCCGGCAGTTCGCAGTGGCACCGACCAACTCCGGTGCGTGCATGCCTACGATGACCGCACGGTCGTCTTCTTCCACAAGGCGCCGCTCGCGACGAACGTCTGGAACATCAACTTCCCCGTCATCCCGAAGCATGTCTACGACGACACATGGGAAGCCGATCCGACGCTCAAAGACAGCCCACAGCATGTCGAGCTCGAAGCCAAGCCGATCGCCGGCGGGCCCTACGAGATCGTGAAGCGGATTCGCGGTCAGGAGATCCTCCTTCGCGCCCGTGACGATTGGCATACGGTTGACGGAAAGAAGGTTCGAGACGTTCCGTTCTTCAAGGAGATCCGCTTCCGGATCATCGAAGACCCAAACACCGGCCTTCTCGCGCTCAAGAAGGGCGAAATCGACGAGATGGCCCTCACGCCGGAGCAGTGGAAGACCCAGACGACGAGCGACGACTACTACGCTCGCAATACGAAGGCGACGGCGACGGAATGGGTTTCGTTCCACTTCGCCTGGAACACGAAGAGCCCCTACTTCTCCGACCGCCGCGTGCGCCGTGCGATGGGCCATGCCTTCGACCACGAGCGAATGCTCGAGACAACCTGTCACGGCCTCTACAGCCCGGGCACCGGAATCTTCCATCCCACCGCCTGGATGGCCACGAAGAAGCCGATCGAGCCTTACCGGCAGGATCTCGACAGGGCCGAAGCGCTCCTCGACGAAGCGGGATGGGTGGACCACGACAACGACGGAATTCGCGATCGCGAGATCGATGGGCGGAGCCTCCCTTTTGAGTTCACGGTGCTCTGCTCCCAGCAGCCGATGGCGCTCGAGATCTGCACGCTCCTCCAGCAGAGTCTCGAGCGGATCGGCGTGCGCGTGAACGTCAGGCCGACGGAGTTCACCGTCCTCCAGCAGAAGCAGCTCGACAAGGATTTTGACGCGGCCTTCGGAGGATGGAGCGCCGGAAGCGACCCCGATACCTCGTCGAACATCTGGGCCACCGGCGAAGGGCGGAATTTCGGGAGCTATTCAAACCCCGAAATCGACAAGCTCTTCGCCGAGGGGCGAACCGAGCTCGATCGCTCCCGCCGCGCCGAGAAGTATGCCCGCATCCAAGAGATTCTCTGGGAGGATCAGCCCTACACCTGGCTCTACTGGCGAAACTCGTTCTACGGCTTCTCGAAGGATCTTCGCGGCTATGTCTTCAGCCCGCGTGGGCCATATCACTACGGGCCTGGCTTCGGGAGCCTCTGGAAACCGACGCCATGATCCACTACCTCCTGCGTCGGCTGGCGCTGGGGCTGGTGACGCTCTTGTTGATCACGTTCCTCGTCTACGCCCTTATTCGTGCGATCCCCGGCACGCCGCTGACCGCTGCCGTCGCGCAGACCGACCCGAGCCGCCGGCTCAATCCAGCGGACCTCGAGCGGATGAATGCCGCCTACGGCCTCGACAAGCCGTGGTATCAGGCGTATTTCCTATGGCTTTCGAATGTCGCGCGCGGCGACCTTGGCCGGAGTATCTCCCGCAAGGCCCCCGTCACGCAGCTCATTGGTGAGCGCATCGGCCCCACGCTCGCCCTCTCAGGCAGCAGCCTCCTCTTGGCCTGGGCCCTCGCGATCCCGCTCGGCCTCTACACCGCCGCGCGGAGTGGGAAGCCAGACGAGCGTGCCGTGAACCTCGTGCTCTACATGCTTTATTCGGTCCCCACGTTCGTGGCGGCGCTCGCGCTTCAGATCACGTTCTCGATCTGGTCGGAAGGAAAGCTTTGGGAGCTCCCGCTCTTTGGCATGACGAGCGGCGAGGCTCATGAGACGACCATCGCCTGGCTCGCCGACGTGGGGTGGCACTCGATCCTCCCCCTGGCGTGCATGACGTACGGTGGTCTCGCTTGGGATGCACGGTTCATCAATACGAACCTCCAGGAAGTGCTCCGGCAGGACTATATCCGCACCGCCCGGGCCAAGGGGGCTGGATCGTTCCGGGTGCTCGGGCACCACGCCTTTCGAAATACGCTCATTCCAGTCGTGACCCTGCTGGGTCTCTCGCTGCCGGCTCTCCTGGGCGGCTCCGTCATCATCGAACAGATTTTCACCTGGCCCGGCATGGGACGGCTCTTCTTCGAGAGCCTCCGTGAACGCGACTACCCGACGGTCATGGGGCTGACGCTCGTGTTCAGTCTGCTGACGCTCGCCGGTCAATTGCTCGCCGACATTCTCTACGCCTTGGTTGACCCACGCGTGAGCCTCGAGTGATCACTCGGAAGGACCCCACCGCCGTCGCACGCGACAAACCTCCGCGCGGTTTTTGGGGAGAGGCCTGGGGCCGCTTCCGGCGGATGCCGCTGGCGATGGCGGCCCTTCTTTTCGTGTGCTTTCTCGCCGTCGTAGCCCTTTTCGCTCCGGCGATCGCCGGCACGAAGCCTGTCGTCTGTCGCTACAAGGGGTCGATCTACGTCCCGTGCCTGGCCTACTTCAACCGTGACTGGGAGCCGGTGGTCTTCGCGACCGACAAGTTTCGCGGCGAGTATCCGCAGAATCTCCGCGACAAGGATCCCGAGAGCTGGGCGATCTGGCCGCTCGTGTTCCAGGATCCTTACCGCGCCGTCCGCGCCGATGAGTGGCCTGGCCTTCCTGCCAACCCGACGCACGAGAACGGCCGACCAAATTCCCGCAACCTCTTCGGTACGAACCAGGAAGGCATCGACGTCTTCGCCAAGATGGTCCACGGCACGCTCGTGGCGCTCTTGGTCGGGTTTGTCTCGATGGGCATCGCGGCGACAATCGGGATCACCCTTGGGGCGATTGCCGGTTACTTCGGCGGCGTCGTGGACATGGCCATCAGTCGCGTGACGGAGGTCGTCATGTGCATCCCCACGCTCATCCTCATTCTCGCGCTTCTAGCCATCGTCGAGAAACCGACGATCTGGAAGATGATGGCGGTGCTCGGCTTCACCGGATGGACGGGCATCTCACGGCTCATGCGGGCTGAGTTTCTGAGGCTCAGGTCGGCAGAGTTCGTGACGGCCGCCAGGGCGCTGGGAGCTGGACCGGGTCGCATCATTTTTCGCCATGTGCTCCCCAATGCCCTGGCCCCGGTCGTGGTGCCGATCACCTTCGGGATCGCGGCGGCGATCCTCACGGAGAGTGGCCTGTCGTTTCTGGGCTTCGGCCAGCCGCCGCCATCGGCAAGCTGGGGCTCCCTGCTCAACAATGCCCGCTCCAATCTCCAGATGTGGTGGCTCGTCTTCTTTCCAGGCACGGCGATCTTCCTCACGGTGTTGGCCTTCAACCTCATCGGCGAAGGGCTGCAGAAGGCGACGGATCCCCGGCTCCGTGAGGCGCGGAAATGAGCGCCTCAGGCCCGCTCCTCGACATCCAGAACCTCGTCACGGCGTTTCACACGCCGGAGGGTCGCGTGCCGGCCGTGGATGGCGTGTCGATTTCGCTCCATCGAGGGCAGGCGCTTGGCCTCGTCGGCGAGAGCGGCTGCGGCAAGAGCGTGACCGCGATGAGCGTGCTGGGGCTCGTCGCGTCTCCCGGCCGCATTGAGCAGGGGACGATCCGTCTGGAAATCGATGGCAAGGCGGTGGACCTTGTCGGCCTTTCCGAACGACGGCTGCGGCAGGTCCGTGGGGCCAGAGTCGGCATGATCTTTCAGGAGCCGATGACGAGTCTCAATCCGGTTTTCACGATCGGCAATCAGATCGTCGAGGCGGTTCGGCTTCATCGAACCGTATCGCGAGCGGCGGCCCGCACGCGGGCGCTCGAGCTCTTGAAGCTCGTGCGGATTGCCGACCCCGAGCGACGGCTCGACGACTATCCCCACC
>CAYZHH010000178.1:0-7824 GCA_964478275.1 uncultured Candidatus Kuenenia sp. | reverse complement strand
CATCATCCCAATGACACTGACAAGCCCAGCACAACCGCCAGCACACACGGCCCACATGGTTGCCAATGAGCACAGAACGGCAAGGAGACCTCTCATACGCCCTCCAGGGATCGGCGCATCCGCGCGCGGGCGGCGGGGTCGCGATAGAAAAGGTTGTACGTCTCAAAAGGAATAATGCTGCCTTCGGGCGTTACGAAATGGATGCACGACCGCTTCACGCGGGCAAGGCAAAAATTATGGGCGTCCATGAACTCGACGATCACCATGCGAAACGTATCTTCGTAGCCGAGGCCCGCGGGCAGAGGCACTTCCGGGAGGCAGCACAGAAGCTCGGCAAGCTTCTTCTCGTTGTTGCACTCGACCGTCGCGAGGGAAAAGAAATTGAGCACCTGCTTGTGCAGCTCGGGATACTTCTCAAAGGTGATCGCGTTGGGAAGGGCCTCGACGAGCAGCTCGCGAGGAAAGAACGACGTCACCGGGGCGATCCGGTCGCCTTTCCGCAGGGCGTAGCCGATGGCGATGCTCTCGGGATTGCAGGGCAGAGGGATGATGTTGCCTTCGGCAAACGGGCCGCCTGCGTCGATGATCCGTCGCCGAATCGCCGACAGCGGAAAGCGATCCTTCGACGCATCAAAACCCTCGTTGCGGCCGGCATCCTGGACGGGCTGGAAAACGACGCCGCGGACACACCGCCACTGGAGCGCGTGCTCGATGATCGCGGGCAGCTCGTCGTCATTGACGCCTTGCTTCACGACCACGACAAGCGTGGTCGAGATGTCGGCCTGCTCCAGGGCCTCGAGCGCCTGCCGGCGAATGCGTGTGAGGTCGGCCCCGCGAAGGTTCTGGTGGGCCCCGGCCCGCAGGGAATCGAACTGGAGATAGACCTCGAAGCCGGGCCGAAACTCGGCAAGACGGGCGACGAAGTCGGGGTCTTCCGCGATGCGGATGCCGTTGGTGTTGAGCATCACGTGGCGGATCGGGCGCCGCTTGGCCGCCGCGAGAATGTCGAGGATCTGCGGATGGATCGTCGGCTCGCCACCGGAAATCTAGAGAAGGTCGGGCTCGCCCTCGCTCGCGACGAGCGTATCCATCATGCGTTCGATCTCGGCGAGCGGCCGGTCGCCCGGCTTCAGGTAGTCGTGGCAGAGCCGCCAGTAGGCCGCGTCGGTCGAGACGAGCACCCTCTGCGGGCCGTGCGTTCGGCATCGCTTGAGGTAATAGACGCGGCCATCCTCGGAGAGGATCTTCGCCGGCACCAGCGTGAGGCACTCGTCGCAGAGCGACGTTGTCTGCCCGAGAAAGACGTACGGCGTCTGCCGGCGGATGTGCGTCGTCATGAATGCCTCCGCCGCCAGCCTACCTGGGAATCCTGGTGAGCAATGACGGCCTACTGCTTGGGTAAGGTCTCTACGATACAAGGCTCGATCGAGACGCTTTTTGTCGGTATGGTCTGCCCATGAAAATCGCTGAGATTTTCCGGATTCTTCACGACAACGGCTGGTACCTGGCGCCCCAGCGGGGAAGTCACCGCCAGTTCAAGCACCCGTCGAAGCCCGGACGCGTGACCGTGCCCGGTAAACCCCGTGATGACCTGGCTCCGGGTACACTCAATAGCATCCTGAAACAAGCTGGACTGAAGTGAGGCTCACCATGCGGTATGCCGTTGTCATCGAGAAGGGGGAAGGAAATTTTTCGGCGTACGTGCCCGATCTGCCTGGGTGCGTCGCGACGGGTGAATCGCTTGAGGAAGTCGAGCGCGAAATCCGTGAGGCCATCGTTTTTCATCTGGATGGCATGCGCGAGGACGGTCTTCCGATTCCACCCCCGACCAGCAAGGTCGAGTACATCGAGTGTGCCGCGTAGCGGAGCCTCTGGCCGCCTCTTCCGCCGGCATGTGGCAAGGCATCACGGACATGGCAACGAGCACGGATGCAGCGAGCGGGGATAAGGCAATTCACCGACTGCTCGCGGGCATTCGCCGCGAGGCTCGCTGGTGGATCTGGGTTGAGTCGCTCGCGATGCTGGCGGTGGCGGCGAGCGTGGCCATTCTCGCGACGCTCGCAATCGACTGGCTCATCGAGCCGCCAGCCTGGGCGCGGGCAACGCTCGTGGTCATCGCCGCGTGCGGGCTCATGTGGATTGTCGCCACGCGGCTCGTGGTACGGCTCTGCACGCCCTTGGCGGACCGGTCGCTCGCCCTCGCCGTCGAGCGGATGCACCCCGAGCTCGGCGACACGCTCTCCACGGCGGTGGGCCTCGCAGCGGAAACATCGCCCGAGGTCGATCCCGTGCTTGTCGAACGGACGGCGGCAGCAGCCCGCGCCCTCGCTGCGAAGGTCTCGCCCCGAAGGATCTTCCGTCGGGGGCAGCTCGGCATGGTCGCGGCAGCCGGGATCGCACTGACCTCGACCATCGCGGGCTTCGCAGTAGCACGGCCCGACGTGGGCTCGCTGTGGACCCGTCGGATGCTCCTGCTCGACGACGCGGCCTGGCCACGGCGGGTGCAGTTCCAGGCGATCGGATTCCGCGACAACGCCATGACCGTGGCCCGCGGCACCGATGTGGAAGTGCTCACACGAGCGACTGTCACATCGGGCGCCGTGCCGGAGCTGGTGGAGCTTCGCATGCGGGGCCGCGACGGCACGCTGGCAGCTCGCATGGGCACGCGGGGTGGTGCCGATGCCACAGGCCAGCTCTTCGCCCATGTCCTCGAGGGCGTCAGCGACGACCTCGATCTCGAGATCCGTGGCGGCGACGGTCGGCTCCGCGATCTGCGGCTGGTCGTGGTAGACCCGCCAACGCTCGCCGGCGTGACGATTCAGTACGAGCTCCCTGCCTACCTCGGCGGGGGCGAACGAAAGCCACCGTTCTCCCGGATCGTGCCGGTGCCACGCGGGTCGAAGGTGTCGGTGGCGTTCACGGCGAGCAAGCCGATGACCACCGCGCGCCTCACGGCGCGGTTCGCCACGGCGCGTGCGGCCGACGAACAGGCCGATGTGCTTCTCGCCGAGGTGTCGGCCACCGAGCCACCAGGCACCGTCATCGCAGCCACGATTCCCGCGCTCGATGCCGATGCCATTCTCGCGGTCCACCTTACCGACGCCGATGGCATCTCCCCTAGCGACCCGTTTACCCTCGCCCTCGCCGCGGTGCCCGATGAGCCGCCAACGGTGGCTCTGCGGCTTGCGGATATCGCTGGCGCCGTCACGCCTGCGGCGCGGCTGCCGTTCGTGGGCACGCTCGCCGACGACCACGGCCTCGCCCGGGCAACGGTGTCCGTCGTGCGCGGCGACGACGCCTGGAGCCAGCCTGTCGAGCGAATCCGTGGCGGCGAACCACTCGTCGAGTTCACGACGGATGAGCCCGAGATCATGCCGCTCGCCGGTCTGTCGCTGCGGCCCGGCGACCGGCTCGCGGTCCGGGTCACTGCCCGAGACACGTGCGGCCTTGCGGGTGGACCGAACGAGTCAGACGGCGAGACATGGACGCTCGATGTCGTCACGCCCGAAGCGCTTCAAGCGGCGCTCGAAGCCCGCGAGATTTTCCTGCGACGGCGTTTGGAGGCGGCCATCGACGATCTTGGGATGGCCCGCCGCGGGCTCGACGATCCGCAGCCGCAAGCGACCGAGGCATTCAAGGCGGCGGCTGGGCGGCTGGGGGAGGCCGCCTCGCGGGCTGTCGGCGAGGTGGGTGAAATCGCCACCGCGTTCCGGGGCATCCGCAATGAATTCGCTGCCAACGGCCTTCTCACGGCCGAGCTCGAGTCTCGGCTTGTCGGTCAAGTGGCCGAGCCACTTGCCGCGGTTACCGCAAGTGGTCTCGGCGGACTCGCCGACGCTTGCCGATCGGCCGGGGCTGGCGAAACAGACCGGCCGGCCCTCGCTGCGCGGGCCGATGCGGCCATGACCGCGCTCAAAGCCATCCTCGCGCGATTGCTCGAGCTCGAGAGCTTCAATGAGGTGGTCGAAAAGCTCCGCAGCCTCATCCGCACGCAGGAACAGATCCGCGCCGATACACTGGAGCAGCAGCGGAAGCGGGCCCGCGAGGCCCTGGAGGGATTATGAACACCTCGACCGAGCGACAGGTTTATGAAAGCCCCTCGCGGCAGCGAGGGGAAGGCGGGGCGTTGGGCGAATCCGCTCGTGATACCACTCGCGGTGGCCTTCGCCCCGCAGCCCCCCAGCTATCGCCGGGGGCGTTCATTGGGTGCATCATCCTGGCGATGGCATGCGCGGTCATCTCCTACGGCGCACCGGGCGTGAATGCTACGACCGATGCGGATGTGCTTGCCCGCCGGGAAGCCGAGCTTGCGCGGCAATACGCCGACCTCGAACGGTCGTTCCTGCGGCTTGCCGACGTCCTCGGCACCACCGATCCTCGCCGGGCTGCCGTCCTCCGCGACGCCTTCGACAAGGCTCGCGAGCGGGAGCTGGGCGATCGGCTCGGCCAGATCGTGACGCTTCTCGAGGCCGGTCAGTTGCTCAAGGCAGGAGCCACGCAGGAGGGAGCAGTCGAGCAGTTCCGCGGGCTGCTGACACTCCTCGAAGAGGATGGCGGCGACCGAAGCCTGGCTGACACAAAAAAGCAGGTGCAGGCGTTTCTCTCTCGGGTGACGAAGCTGATCGCTCGGCAACGGGATATCGAAGGCTCGACAGAGGCCGGTGCCGACGCGGAGGAGCTCGCGGAACGTCAGCGGAAAACGGCCGACGAGGCAGCCGAGCTCGCCGGCGACCTGGAGGGCTTTGCGAAGCGCAACGACGACAAGCCGTCCGCGGGCGAGCGGGCCAAACCAGAAGACCGCGCCGAACCTGAAGACAGCAACAAAGGGGAAGACTCGGGCCAGCAGAGCGGCGGACAGTCCAAGGAGGGTGAGGAAAGCCAATCGAGTGAGGCCGAAGGCGAGCCACAAAGCGGCGAACCGACCGACGAACAGATGGCGGGAGATGATGAGTCGTCGCGGGCCCGCCGATCGCGGAAGCGTCTCCAAGAGGCCGAGAAGAAAATGCGGGCGGCGCGAGAAAAGCTCGACGACGCTGACCGTCGCGGCGCCCGAGCCGACCAGGAGAAAGCCGTTCAAGAGCTCGAGACCGCCCGGGCGGAGCTCGAGGAAATTCTCAGGCAGCTGCGCGAGGAAGAGGTCGAGCGGCTGCTTGTCCAGCTCGAAACGCGGGTGCGACTCATGCTCCGTGCCGAGCGGGGTATCCAGACGGCGGTCGATGCGCTCGCCGCCAACGCCGCCATGTCGTCTCGCGAACGGCAGATCGAGGCAGTGCGGATGGGCCGCGAGCAGAAGGAGATCACGGGCGAAGCGGCACGGGCGCTGGCGCTCGTCCGTGACGACGGCTCGGCTGTGGCGGTTCCCGAGGCACTGCGTCAGATCCATGACGACTGCGTACAGGCCGCATCCCGGCTCGCCCGTGGCGACATCGCCGCCGAAACGTCCGGCATCGTGAAGGACATCGTCGCCGGTCTCGAGGAGCTGCTCGCGGCCCTCGAGAAGTCACGAAAGGAGCAAGAGGAGCGTCAGCAGCCCGGTGCCGAGGGACGTTCGGCTGAGCCCGGTGAACAGCCGCTTGTTGACAATCTGGCCGAGCTCAAGATGCTCCGCAGTCTCCAGCTCCGGGTGAATACGAGGACGCAGCGATTCGCGCAGCTTCTTGAAGACGGTGCCGAGCGGGCGACGGAGCCGGAGCTCCTCGAGGCGCTCGCCCGCCTGGCCGAGCGTCAACGTGCGATCGAGCGTGCCGCCCGTGACATCGTCACCGGCCGCATAGAGTGACATCCGCCGCGTGGCTTCGATTCGGTTCGCTGAACGTTCCCCCTCCATAGAGGACTCCCATGACCAGACGATTCGCACCGGCCTTCCTGATGGTCAGCCTCCTCGCCCTCACGCTCGGGGCAAGCGAGAGCCCAGATGACTCGTCTCCCGAGGACGACGTCACACCGCCCACCGACATGAGGTTCATCGACGTTCATGTCCATGCCTTCGCCGTCCGTGATGACGGCCTCGATCCGGTCGTGGCGTGGATGGATCGCAACGCCATCGAGCGGTGCATCGTCAGCCCGCTCAGTCACAAGGGCTCACGGGAATCGAACGAAGAGGAGCGTGCCGCCCTTCTCGCGAACTTCGCGAAGCACAAGGGCCGGATCGACCGCATGTGCATCATCAACGCGGGCGAAGTCGCAACGGTCGAGGAGGCCGTGAAGATTCTCGAACGCGAGAAGCGGGACGGCGCGGTGGCCTTCGGTGAACATTACGGCGTCGGCCTGATGTTCGATGACCCGCAGAACTTGCTGCTCTACGAGGCCTGCGCGAAGGTCGGTCTGCCGGTCATGTTCCACATCGACCAAAACAAAAACATGGTCGAACGGGGCATGGAGCGAGTCGAAGTGGTCCTGCGGAGCTACCCGAAGTGCACCCTCATCGCCCACGCCTACTGGTGGCGGCAGCTCGAGGATGCCGATCGCCAGCTCCAGCAATACCCCAACCTCTACGCCGACACTTCCGGCCACGTCGTCCCTCAGGTGCTCGGACGCGATCGTGCCTACGCTCGGGAGTTCTGCATTCGCAATCAGGACAAGATCCTGTTCGGCACCGATGAAGGCTGGTGGTCGTTCAACGACGACCCGTCTAAGCGTGAGCATTACACCTTCTTTGAGTCGCTCGACCTGCCCGATGAGGTGCGGAGGAAGATCTACCGCGGCAATGCGGAGAAGCTTTTTGGGTGGGGCAAGGAGGAGAAGGAAGGCCACAAGCCAAAAGGGACGGGCACTCCATGAAAGCCCGTCGCGACAGCGAGGGGACGGCGGGCCGTTGGGCGATCCCGTTCATGGTGGCCAACGGGATGCCCTTCCACCCGCAGCCCCCCGGCTAGCGCCGAGGGCTTCTATTCGGTCTGTGCTTCCTCGCGAGTCGCCAGACGCGGTATCATTGGGAAGTCTGCTGCGTCCCACGGAGCCCCCCGCATGATCCGGTTTGCCACGATCTCGGTCGTGCTCCCGGTCGCAGTTGCACTGATCGCGGGCGGCGCCGAGTCCATCGGCCACGCCAGTGAGACGGTCGCTGCCTCGCGACCGCGTGATCCCGAACTCGCCCGCGAGGCGTCGTGGACGAGCCCGACCGCAGGCGAGGTGAGGGAGCACACGCTCGGCTGGGTGACAGCGACCGCCCGTGACAACGCCGCGGCCCTCGCGCGTGTTCGTGACATCTGGGATCGGCCTGACGCTCCCGCGGATGTGGTCGCGACGACCGTTGACGCCATCGCCGCCATCGACCCGCGGGTCGCGACCTATCGAGGCGCCGCGACGTCGCCTGAGAAGACCGCGCCGCCGCCGGTGTGGACCGGGTCGGAAGAGACGGCAGCGTTTCCGCGCCAGGTGATCGCCCTGTGGGCCGGGCGTGAGCTCGTCCGTCAGGGCCGCTTCGACGAGGCCTTACCGCTTCTGGCCGACCTCGACGTGATGTCGTCTGTTGATCCGGCAGCGCTCCTTTTCTACCGCGGCTGCTGCCAGCACTGGCTCCTCGACCGGGATGCGGCTGTCGAGTCGTTCGACCGCTTGCTCGAACGCGAGGACGAGATCCCTGTGCGGTTTGCACGGCTGGCCCGTCTCCTTCGCGCCGATATCGCCTCAGTCGAGCCCGAGTCACTCGATCACATCGCACGGCGGATCCGAGATGTTCGACGGCGGCTCGACCTCGGGCATGCCGGGCCGCTCACGCGAGAAGTTCAGGACGGTGTCATCGCGTCGCTCGACAAGCTCATCGAGAAGGCCGAGCAACAGCAACAGCAGCAGCAGGGCCAAGGGGGCGGCGGTGGTGCTGGC
>CAYZHH010000177.1:0-7829 GCA_964478275.1 uncultured Candidatus Kuenenia sp. | reverse complement strand
GCTGTCCCGGCGTCGGCGTCGGCTTGCGGTCGCCGTGCAAAGCCCGGCTCCCAGGCATTTCGCGCCGGCGCTGCTGTCCCGGCGTCGGCGTCGGCTTGCGGTCGCCGTGCAAAGCCCGGCTCCCAGGCATTTCGCGCCGGCGCTGCTGTCCCGGCGTCGGCGTCGGCTTGCGGTCGCCGTGCAAAGCCCGGCTCCCAGGGGCATGGCCTTCGCTCACTCGGTGGAGCCCGCGCTTCGCCATCCTGGCTACGCTCGGCCTCCAACACCGGCTCCGTGGCACGGGCAACACCTCGCGGGAAGCGTGTGGGAGTGATCACAAGTCGCGAGCCGCACGCGATTGGAATGGTATGTCAACAAAAATCGCGGGACATGCGGGGCAGGGCGGCGAGGGCAGGGGGCTCAGGCAGCGGCGCATTGCCTGAGGAGCGCTCTTCGCGGTCACGATCTGCAGTCGATCCGATCATGGTTGCGAGCCGCGTGGCCACCACATGCACGACCGTGCCCCGCCGTTGGATCAGGCCCTCGACCAGGAGTATCGCGGTGCGTCGGGCGGCATGATCCGCGGCTCTCCAAATATCGGGGCGGACCACGATGTTGGCCGTGCCAGTCTCGTCTTCGATTGTGAGGAAGATCATCCCCTTGGCGGTCGCGGGACGCTGGCGAACAAGCACGATGCCCGCCACCCGCACACGGCGGCCCTCCGGGGCGGCAGTGGCCTCGGTGATGCAGGTCACACCACGGGCCGCGAGTCGTGGCCGCTCAAAGACGAGCGGATGCGCGGTGAGCGACAGCCCACCCGTGCGGTAATCGGCGATGACTTCTTCTTGTCGAGTCATGGCCGGCAGCCCGCTTGCATCGCCTTCATCGTCAGCATCGTCGTGATCGGCGAGGCCTTCGAAGAGCGGTCGGCTCGCCGGCTTGTCGAGGCACCGCATCGTCTCCCAGACCGCCCGACGACGGGAGAGGCCAAGCGATGTGAGTGCCCCGGCGCGGGCCAGGTGCAATAGCGCCTCGCGGTCGAGCCGTGCCCGCCTCGCCAGGTCGCGCGGCAGTCGAAAGGGACCGGCTCGTCGTGCGGCCACGATCCGCTCGGCCTCCGCCTCACCCAGCCCGTAGACCTGCTCGAGCCCCAGCCGAAGCGCCGGCTGGATGCCCGCTTTCGCATCTCGCTCGAGCGTGGCATGCCATGCGCTCGCATTCACGTCGGCCGGCAGCACCTTCACACCGTGGTTTCGGGCATCGCGGACAAGCTGGGCCGGGGCGTAAAAACCCATCGGCTGACTGGCGAGCAGCGCCGCGGTGAAGGCCGCCGGATGGTGGTGTTTGAGCCACGCCGAGACATACACCAGAAGCGCGAAACTCGCCGCGTGTGACTCTGGAAAACCGTACTCACCAAAGCCGCGAATTTGGTTGAAGACCTGCTCGGCAAACTCTCTGGAAAGCCCGCGGGCGAGCATGCCGTCGACAAGCTTGCGGTGAAACTCATCGATCACGCCCGGCCGCCGCCCGGCCCCCATGGCTCGCCGCAACTGATCGGCCTCGCCTGGTGTGAAGCCGGCGGCGACCACCGCCAGCCGCATCGCCTGCTCCTGGAAGAGCGGCACACCGAGCGTCTTTTCGAGCACCTCGCGGATGGCGTCGTTGGGGTACGTCACCGGTTCCTCGCCTGTTCGTCGCCGGAGGTAGGGGTGAACCATGTTTCCTTGGATCGGGCCCGGCCGCACGATCGCCACTTCGATCACGAGGTCGTAGAAGCACCGCGGCTGAAGCCTCGGCAGCATGCTCATCTGCGCCCGGCTCTCGATTTGGAAAACCCCGATCGTGTCGGCCCGAGAGATCATTTCGTAGACAGCCGGATCCTCGGCCGGCACGGTGGCGAGCGTGAGGGCGGGGCCGCCCGCTTTCTCGACGAGATCAAAGGCTCGGCGAATCGCCGTGAGCATGCCGAGAGCGAGGCAGTCAACCTTCAGGATGCCGAGCTCGTCGAGGTCGTTCTTGTCCCACTGCACGATCGTGCGGCCGGGCATCGTGGCCGGCTGCACCGGCACGAGATCGGTGAGCCGTCTTTGCGTCATCACCATGCCCCCCACGTGCTGGCCGAGATGCCGCGGAAAGCCGACGAGACTGCCGACGAGCGACACAAGCCTTGTTCCCGTGTCGCTCGTGGGATCGAGGCCAGCTTCAGTCAGCCGCGCCGGTAACTCCTCGAGGCCATCGCCCACGTCGAGCACCGTGGCCAAGGCATCGACCCGGTCGAGTGAGAGCCCCAGCGCCTTGCCCACGTCGCGGACAGCCGACCGCAGGCGATATGAAATCACCTCGGCCGTCATCGCGGCCCGGTCGCGGCCGTATGTCTCGTAGATGTATTGAAGCACTTCCTCACGGCGGTGATGCTCGAAGTCGACGTCGATGTCGGGGGCCTCGCACCGCTCCCGGCTCACAAACCGCTCGAAGAGGACGTTCATTCGGGCCGGGTCGACCGACGTGATGCCCAGGCAGTAGCAGATCGCCGAATTGGCCGCCGACCCACGGCCCTGGCAAAGGATGCCTTGCCGCCTGGCGAACCGCACGATGTCGAAGACGGTGAGGAAATAAGCCTCGTAGCTGAGGTCAGTGACGATCGCGAGCTCATGGGCAACCAGCTCCCGCACCTTCTCGGGGATCCCTTCAGGATACCGTTTGTGGGCGCCCTTCCATGCCAGATGCGCGAGGTGTTCGCCGGCCGTGCGGCCAGGGGGCACGGTGGCCGTGGGGTATTCGTACTTCAGCTCGTTGAGTGAGAACGTGCATCGGGCAGCGATCTCGATCGATTGCTCGACTGCTTCCGGCAGGGCCGCGAACCGCTCGGCAATTCGCCACCGCTCATGAAGATGTCGTTCGCCGTTGGAAAGCAGCCGGCCTCGGATGTTTTCGACCGTGTTGCGATACCGCACCGCCGTCAACGCATCAAAGAGCGGCATCCGGCTCCGCTCGTGATAGCGGACATCGCCGGCCGCGGCGATCGGCACGCCGGCCAACCGAGACACGCGGCCGAACCACGCAAGCCGCTCGGCGTCGTCTCCTTCGAGGGCCACTTCGGCGAGTGACCAGAGCCGGTCGCCGAAGATGTCCTGCCACTGCGAGAGTTTTTTCGTTGTGTCCTGCAAAGAGTCGTCGCCGAAAGGCTCGGCGGGATGGTCGTCGCGAAGGAAAACCAGTGGCACACCGGCCAGGAGGCCGTGCGCATGCCGAGAGATATCGTCGTAGGTCAGATGGCAGTTGCCGGCAGCACGGGCTGGTGCGTCATCATCATCGATGCTTTGGACACCGTTCTGCTCAGCCGCGCGTGCGTATCCGAGCGTGAGCAACTGACAGAGATTGGCGTAGCCTTTTGCATCAGCGGCCCAGACGACGAGTGGTACCGCATCCACCGGCTCGAGGCAGGCTCCGATCACGAGCTTGATGCCCGTCTGCTTGGCGGCTCCGTGCGCCCGCACGATCCCCGTGAGCATGGCTCGATCGGTGATCGCAATGGCTTCGTAGCCGAGCGCGGCGGCCCTCGTGACAAGCTCCTCAGAATGCGAGCCGCCCTCGAGGAATGAAAAATTGCTCATGCAGTGGAGCTCGGCATACCGCGGTAGATCAGTTGTCATCACTTGCCTCCTGCCTCATGCAAACACGCCGTGCAGATACCAGTCGCTTTCCCGCGGCGTGCGTGGCCTGCCGCCAAGCCGTCTGAACAGCCAGAACCGCGACCCCGATTCGGTCTCCACCACGTAGTAGTCGCGACGGATCGTTGGCCCACGCCACCAGGCCGTCTCGATGCGTTCGGGGCCGTATGCCTGCGCGACGCGGTGGATCGCGCCGCCGAACTGAAATCGCGCCGGAGGTCCGTCGGGCACGGCCGAGATCCTTTCGGTTTCGAGCGGGATCGGGCGGGGCGGCATCCAGACAGGCCGGCTGGCTCCATGTGCGAAACGCCTGCCGATCTTTCGTGAAGTCGATGCGCCGGGCGCCGTGGCGATCCAGGCATGCTCCGGCTGAGCGTCGGCCACGGGCTGCGGCTCGACGACAGCCGTGCGGCCGAGTCGGCCGGCGAGCCGGTCGAGCAAGAGGCCGACCTCCATCGCCTGGGCTTCTGCGGTTGTCTCGGCGCGGCCATCAGGCCCGGTGTCAAAGAGTGGCCGCTGTCTGCATGTGATCGGTCCGGTGGCGATCACCTCGACGACGATCGACTCGATCTCGCGAGGGAGCTTCATGCGGCCCATCCGCAGTCGCACGAGATCGACCACATGCCGCGGTGAACCGCTTGGCCGAAACAGGCCGACATCGATGACCGCTGGTACACGAGTTGTCGTGGCGACAGTCAGGGCCGGCTCGAGCCGCACCTGGAACGACATGATCCCCTCGCCACGGGCAGCGAGCGCCGTGGTGCATCGCTCCGCGAGTGTTTCAAAGAGGCCGGCGAGCATGGCCTCGTCCACCGAGGCCAGCGGCAAGGGCAGCTCGAAATCATGCGAGGCCTGCGGTAGTGGCTCGCCGCGTGGTGGCTCAATCGGCTCGGCCCGTGCGCCTGTGAATTCTGCCAGCCGCAAGGCGACACTCGCCGGGAAACGCGAGGCCAGGCTTTTGGCCGGCAGCCGCAGCACGCCACCGATCGTGTCGATGCCAACCTCGTGGAGCATGTCGATGGCAGCCGGCTCCATGCGGAGCGCTGTCAGCGGAAGGCCAGCGAGCACATCGCCATCGCCGCGGGCAAGCCGCTGCGCCCCCGGTGGCACGACCACCCACCGCCTGTGGCGTGTGCTCCTCAATGGTCTGGCCGCGCTCGTGGCCGTCGGCATCGCCTTAGCCACGAGATCGGTGTGATGCACGGCGGCCCAGGCGGCGGCGGATGTATCCGCGATGGCCGTGCGGACATGCAGGCCACGGGCCGCGAGTGTCCAGGCGGCGGTGCGGGCAAGCGACCCTTCGCCGCCGAAGAATCCGACAGTGTTCGTGACGTCGATGTGCAGGCACTCAGCCGCGGCCACGGTTCCAACTGCCTTGCGACCAGGCATCGGCGGCACCGCTTCAATGCCCACGATCGGAGAAAACCTTCGGCACATGCGAGCGAGTTTTTCGAGGGCTGCCATGTCGGCAACAGGATCATCGGTATCGATCTCGGCCGCGTGGCAGGCGCGTGAGCCGTAGGCGAGCGCCAAGACCCCCATGGCTTCGGCCAGCGACATCCCTGGCTGGATGGCCACGCGCTGTCGCTTCGGCGGCTCGGCCCAGGCCCACGACACCACTGTCATGATCCCGCGTGCCTCGCGGCGGCAGATCAACACCGGCCGTTTCCGCCACTCGGGCCGTTCCACGAGTCGCCGTTGCACTGGCCACCGCGGCAGCCAGATCGTCATGACGCGCGGCATGATGCACCTCCCTGCACGCTATCCACCCAGCGAGCGGCCCCGTCGCGTTCCCGTGGCAAGGGCAAGGCGAGGCTACGGGCCACCTGATGTGGGATCGATCCCTCGCAGCCTCGTGCTAGATCGAGCACCATCTCGGTCGTTCGCCCCACGAGTCCACCATTCCAGGCGCCACCTACTCGCTCGATCCGCAGACGTCGTTCGTTGAGCGTGGCTCCTGGCAGTGGCGACGCTCCTGGCAGTGGCGACGCTCCTGGCAGTGGCGACGCTCCTGGCAGTGACGACGCTCCTGGCAGTGACGACGCTCCTGGCAGTGACGACACGGCGAGCTTCGCCTCAGCCCATGATGGCTCGCTTGCAGCCGTGGCCGGCCGCACGAAGAGGCCGATCCCGCCACTCGACCGAGCCGCCAGTTGCCAGCGGCGCATTGCCGTGGTCCAGCGAGAAAGCCGTCGTGAGCCATGCCGGCTGCTGCCCTCGGTGGCCAGTCGTCCGTGGCCAAGGCCTGTGCTCATGCCTCGCGGCCAGGCCACCACGGCGGCCACACCGCTACACCTGAGTGCCTGGTCGATCGCCCAGATCTCGTCGTCGTCGTGTGACGGGCGTGCGACGACGAGCTGCGCATCGCCGAGCCAGGGCATCACGGCCGGTGGGTGAAACCAGCCGCTACGATCAACCACAAGGATCGTCCGCGGCCCGGAAGCGGCAGCAGACTTGTTCCGCAGTCTGTCTGCCAGTCGGCAGGCGATAGCGAGCGCGAGCGAGACCGCCCCAGCCCCGCTGGCTGCGTTGCCAGCCGTGGCATCGCCGCCGGCGATCCATTCGACGAGGCTGCCCCGTCGCAGGCCGCCGGCTGGCATGAGGGCATCGACCGCCCTGAAGCCTGTCGAAATGGCCTCCCGCAAGTCCTCCCGACCTTGGAGGTCTCTGCCGCTCCAAATATCCCGCGATTGAATCGTCACCATGGCCAAGGCCCTCCCGCCTAAACCACCCGAGCTGCCGTGTATATACGTGCGTACACTACACGCCGGCAGTCAGGCTGTCAAGCATGCGGAGTGCTGGGTTTCCCTCCAGCTGTGGGTTGCTTCTCGGGCTTGAACGTGCACGGCCGGCCGAACGGCGGCGGGCTCGGTCGGGCCATCTCAGGCCTTCGGCGCGCCCGGTACACTGCCCCTTCCTTCTCGGGGCCTCTCGGGTGTTTCGCCTCATGATCGAACGAATCTGGATTCGTAACTTCCGCATGCTCGCCTCGAACAGGCTGGACCTGATGCCGTTCGCGGTTTTGGTGGGCCGCAATGCCACTGGAAAATCGACGCTCATGTCGGCGATCCGGTTCATCAGCAACGTTCTCTCCCAGGGAGTCGAAGCGGCCGTTGACTTGGCGATCGACACGTGGGAGCGTCCGGAGGACAAGCATCTCGTTCTCGAAGCGACATTTGCCGGTGCCCATGAGGCTCCCGTGCCATCGTGGCTTTTGTCTGACGGAACGCTCCGACTGATGGCGCTATCGCTCTTGTCTTTCTCAGAGCGGGAAGATGGCGCAGGGGTCTATCTGATCGAAGAACCGGAAAACGGCCTGCATCCGCAGGCGATCCAGTCCGTCTATTCAGCCCTTTCTACGATGACGAGCATGCAGGTCTTTGTCGCCGCCCATTCTCCCGTGTTCCTGGCGAACACGTCGCTGGAAGACGCGCCGGTCTTTTCCCGAAGCGACTCCGGTATGGCCCATGTGATGCGGGGGCCGGAAGTTGCAGAGATCAAGCAATGGCAAGAGCGAGTTTTCCTTGCCGATGTGTTCGCCACGGGAGTTCTTTAGGGATGCCGGAACCCTATGACCTGGTCGTACTCCTGGCAGACGCCGATGCAGAACGCTTCATCAAGGCGGTTATTGACCGGGGGATCGAGCGAAAATGCCTTCCGACAATTCATTGGCGTACCGTCGTAGACCCGATGCGGGATCCCAGCGTTGTGCGCCGAGCGGACTCGTTGCTTCGGGCGTTCGCCCGGCCACCGCACCCACCCTTGAGCGCCGGTTGGCGGGTCTCGCATCACCATGAATCAGATTAAACAGAGGGTTCAGAGAGCATGACGGATTCCAACGCCGATCTTGATTTTGCATCCGACCTTTGGAAGGCCGCCGACGCCCTGCGCGGGCAGGTCGACGCCGCCGAATATAAGCACGTCGTTCTCGGCCTGCTCTTTCTCAAGTACATCTCCGACAGTTTCCAGTCCCGCCGGGATGAACTCCAAGCCGAACTGACCAAAGACGGCATCAGCGGCAAACAACTGGAAAGCCTGCTCGAATCACGCGACGAATACACCGCCGAGCGCGTCTTCTGGGTGCCGCCCGAATCCCGCTGGCCGAGCCTCCAGAACCAGGCCACCCGCCCCGACATCCCCACGCTCATCGACGACGCCAGCCTCGCCGTGGAACGCGAC
>CAYZHH010000176.1:0-7843 GCA_964478275.1 uncultured Candidatus Kuenenia sp. | reverse complement strand
GAGGAGCCGGTCGGGGGCACGCGCAGGAGCCGAGGACTTTTGCGCGGCCAAAAGGGGCACCATCATCCCCGAGAGCACACTCGCAAAATCCGAAGGCTCGCGAGCATGTCACCGCCGGCGAACCAACGCGGCTTGCTTCTGTCGTCCACGCATTCGCCGTGCCGAACACGATTGCCATGGATGGCCCGCGCCGGTCTTGCCGGGCCTCCGGCCGGCGGAGAGCACCTCCGGGCTCCCGCGCTCAAACGCGAAACGGTGTGGTTCGCCCGAGCAGACGGATTTCATCCGCCTGGAGCCCGTGACTGCGTGATCGGGTCACTGCGGCGCGAGCTCGCAGCGTGCCAAGACGTGCAGGTTATCGCGGTTGTGATGGGTGGGGGCCACGCGGCCAAAGCGTGCGGGCACGAATGCCGGACGTGCCGATGAATGAACCGGTGGCAGCGAGGGAACGCTCCGCCTGTTCGCAGTCGAGAGTGCCATGCTCCAGAGGCGGAGAGGGATCTCCATCACCGCGCCATCCGGCGTCCGTCTGGGCATGGGAACCGCTCGGCGCGGCCTTATCGCGATCGCGATCCTCGCGGCCGCCGCTCTCCCCCCGGCCGTCGCCCTGGCTCAGACACCTCGGGCCTGGGCCGGCGGCACCGAGCCCGCGCGCGAACCGGTCCGCATCGCCGCCGTGCCTCCAGCCGCGGAGGCCCCAGCCGACGAGTCCGCCGGACTGATTCCGACTGGCAATCTCCTGGCCACGATCCGCCAAGGCGGCCTGTTGATGGTGCCGCTCCTGGGCTGTTCGTTCGCACTCGTTGTGTTCGGCATCGAACGGGCCGTCAACCTGCGAACCAATGCGGTGGTGCCAGGTGTTTTCGTGGAACGGTTCCTCGCGCAGCTCCGCGATCGCTCGCTCGACCGAGCGAAAGCTCTCGAAGCCTGCGACTCCAATGGCAGCCCGGCGGCGCGGGTCTTCGCCGCCTCCGTTCGCCGTTGGGGCAGGCCGGCGGTCGAGATCGAACAGGCCGCGATCGATGCCGGCGAGCGGGAGCTCAACCACCTTCGACGATACCGTCGCGTGTTTAGCGGTGTCGCCACGGTCAGCCCGCTGCTGGGCCTGCTCGGCACGGTGTTCGGACTGATCCGTTCGTTCAACAATGTCGCGGCTGCCGGCGCGATGGGCCGGCCCGATCTCTTGGCTGGTGGTTTCGGCGAGGCACTCATCACTACCGCCATGGGACTGCTCGTGGCGATCCCGGCGATGGTACTCCATGCCTTTTTCACCAGCCGTGCCGACAGGCTCGCCATGAAGCTCGACGAGTCATGCCAGCAGGTGATCGACGAAATTTCACTCGAGTCCCTGGGCGAGCCCAGGCGCCGCGCCGCGGGGTGAGCCATGCCGCTTCTTCGACTCTCCGACGACGAGGAACCGGCGCCTAACCTGACGCCGATGATCGACGTCATCCTGGTGCTCACGATCTTTTTCATGTGTGCCACGAAGTTCACCGTTGACGAGCGGAAGTTCGACCTCGACATCCCGGACGTGGGAGGTGCGGCCGACGTCGATGCTGCCCGACCTGAGATCGTGGAAGTGGCGGCCGACGGACCACTCCGGCTTGGGCCGGACGAGGTCAGCGTCGAGGAGTTGGGCACCCGATTGGTGGCAGCGCGAGCCGCGAAGCCCGACATTGCCGTGATGATCCGCGGCGAGCGGGCGGTGCCCCACGGGCGGATGGCAGAAATCTACGAAGCCTGTCGCGCCGCAGGCGTGCGACATGTCGCCATCTCCGTCCGCACGCAGCGTGATGCAACTCGCCGGTGAGCCGCCATGCCATGGATATGGATCACCGTTGCAGGGCTCGCGGTCGTCATGGCGACGGGTGTGGCCGCCATCATATGGACGGGATGGCTGCAATCGCGGACGCTCGAAAAATGCGTCGGCTTATCGGTCGTGCTCCACCTGCTGCTGGGCATCGTAGCGACCTTCGTCGGTGGCTGGATGCCAGCCTCGTGGGGCACGCGCGACGAAGGACGAATGACGATGGTGATCATGGTCGCGGACGACCAGGAGACTGACGCAGACCCAGTTGCCGCGCCGCCACGTGACGACGAGCTCTCAGGCAGCCCGGCCGTGGCTGATAGCGGCCAGGCGTCTGACATCGCGTTGCCACTCGTTCCGCTCGCCAAGGGCGAGTCGCCGGAGCCCCCTGCTGATATCGTGCCCCTCCTCGATGTCGCCGCCGACGAGCCGCACGAGGCAGCGCCGACCGCGGCAGCGTCGACCGATGACACACCGTCGCCTTCGGCCGAGGCTCAGTCCACCGCTCTGCGGGTGCCGGCGGTGTACGCCGACCGCGTGGGGGCCCGCAGGACGGCAGCCGCGATGGCCCGAGGCGGTTCACAGCAAACCGAGCAGGCGGTGCAGGCGGCGCTTGGATGGCTTGCCCGAAACCAGTCGAGCGATGGTCTCTGGAACGCTGCCCGCCATGGGGCAGGAACGACCGGTGGGACCGCGGGCCAACACCGGCCCGATGTCGGCAGCCGAAGCGATCATGGAGTGACGGGCCTGGCCCTCATCGCCTTCCTCGGCGCTGGCAACACCCATCGTGAGGGCCCTCATGCGAGCACCGTGGCTCGTGGCATTGCGGCGCTCGTCGAGCGGCAGCGACCAGACGGCTCACTCGCGGGGCGTGCCGAATTTTTTGCGGCGCTCTATTGCCACGGGATGGCGACGATCGCCGTGGCCGAATGCCTCGCTATGAGCGGAGATGAAACGCTCCGGCCTGCCTTGGAGCGAGCGATCCGATACACGCTCGCGATGCAGCACCCGCATACAGGCGGCTGGCGATACGCTCCAGGCGATCGTGGCGATACGAGCCAACTCGGCTGGCAGGTCATGGCCCTCTATTCAGCACGCAACGCTGGGCTCGATGGCGTCGACGCGGCCGAAGCCAGGGCACGGGAATTCCTCGCGAGTGTCTCATCTGGTGCCTCGGGAGGACTTGCCTCCTACCGCCCCGGGGAACGGCCGAGCCTGGCCATGACGTCAGAAGCCCTCTTTTGCCGTCTGGTTTTGGGGATGCCCGCCGATCATCCAGCCGCCGGTGAGGCTCTCGCCATGCTCGTTCGCACGCCACCCGGGTCGTCGGCCTACGACATCTACGCCTGGTATTACGCCACGCTTGCGTCGTTCCATGCCGGCGGCCCGCAGTGGGATGCCTGGAACTCGCGGCTGCACGTGGCGATCCTGCCTCTTCAGCACCGATCTGGCGGCCCGCTCGACGGCAGCTGGGACCCGGATCGCACGTGGGGTCGCCACGGTGGGCGGGTCTACTCCACCGCGCTATCGGCCATGACGCTCGAGGTCTATTACCGGCACATGCCCCTCCACGGCCAGCCACGTCGAATGGCCGCGGTCCCGTGATCGCCCGCCCATGGTTTGAAGCGCCCGCCGAGCCGGGATACACTGCAGAGGTGCTGTGGATGTCCTTGCGGCACCCTTTCTGGAGAAGCCACCGTGACGCCCGTGTTTGCGATGTTCGGTGTAGGAACGCCCGAACTCATCATTGTGGGCATCGTCGTGCTCCTGCTCTTTGGCTCGCGGCTCCCAAAGGTGATGCGTTCGCTCGGCGAGGGCATCGTTGAATTCAAGCGGGGCGTCCAGGGCATCGAGGACGGACGCGGTGGCGGTCCCCGTGAGCCGGGTGCGTCAGACGCCCACTAACCGCCAGGACGAGGCGACGGCCTCCTCTCGCCAGGACGGCCCTGTGCCGTACGACCATGTTCGGACTCGGCGCTTTCGAAATTGTCATCGTCGCGGCAATCGCCGTCATGATCTACGGCAAGCGACTGCCCGAGGTGGGCAAGACGGTCGGCAAGACGATGGGCGGCCTCCGGAAACAGTGGCAGGAGTTTTCGCGAGAGTTTGAGATAGCAGCGAACGTGGACGCCCAGCCTGTTCCACGACGAACTTCCGCAGCTCGTCGGCTCGACGAGGAAGGCGGCCCTACCGTGTCGTCACCAAAGCTGACGCCACCCTCGGAAGAGGGCGGCTGACCGGCCCGTTTCGATGCGCTGATGCAGGCATCGAGCGGCCCGCAACGGCCATCGAGGCGCATCGACGGGCGGGTCGTGACGGGCTGCTGGCGTCGTGGTACGATCCCAATTCGGATTGGGCGATGACCGTGATAGCGCGTGCATCTCCAGATGCGTCCGGGCAGCTAGCTCAGTTGGTTAGAGCGCTACGTTCACACCGTAGAGGTCACAGGTTCGACTCCTGTGCTGCCCACTCCGTCGGTTTCCAAAATCGGCGAGATTCCCGAGGAACCTGAGTGGTCGCCTCGGGTTCTGGCGTTTCGGGCGATCGCGTGCCGTCGGATTCGGACGCCCGCGGCGTCGCAAGTCGCGTCGCACGATTGGATCCCCTGCCCTACCACTGGGACGCTGGCGACCGCGTGGGCTGGATACTGCTCCACCCAGTCGGTTTTGCAGGAGGCGAGCTTTAGCGTGCTGGACCGAGTATCAGCCATGTTCCGATGGTCAAACTGGCGAGGAGCAGGCCGAGGGCCATCGCGGACGGAAATCCCAGGCCGAGGCGTTCGGCCATGGCCAACGGAATGAAGAATGGAAGCCCTAATGGAACCAGGATCACTGTCTCTCGTGCGAGGCGCGCCACGGATGGCAGATCATGGTCCTTGAGCCACATCATCGAAAAGGCGAGGATGCTGACCAACGGCAAGGTCAACAGCACCGCGCCGATCCGGGGGAATCGGCCTGATATTTCCGCCACGGTCACGATGATCGCGGCGGAAATCGCCGCCTTCACGAGCAGCCAGACCATCACCGCCTCCTGTTCGAACGGCCTCGTTCCATCTGCAATGGGCGCGGCGCCGACGGTCGGACCATCCCGTCCCCTCGACGTCGCCCATACTGCCGCGGTCCGGCATGAGCGCCACGTCGAGAGGCACGGAACGACCGAAATGCGCCAATGGCAAACCGACTTGCCGCTGGCATTATTCCGCCTTGTGCCCGTGCGGCTCCTCCTTAAAGTCTCCGGTATAGGGCGTGCCATCCACCTCGCCGCTGATCGTACCGGCGTATTCCTGGACAATGCCCAGGTTCTTGTGCGTGCCGACGAAGCGGGATGACTTGCCTGCTGGATTGTCCGCTTCTGGCGCGGCCTTCAGTTCCGCCTCGATGTCTGGATCGGCAATCGTCAAGAGCAGGACGGCGCCCTCGCTGATCGGTGCGGCGGACTTTTCATCGCTGCCCAAGACGTAGATCGTCGCCTGCTGCTTATCATGATCGACGGTGAACTCCACGTGATACTTTCCGCCGCCCCAGTCGGCCAGCGTGCCGCCGTGCGGCCCCTCTCCGTGGGCATGTCCTCCCTCGTGGTCACCCGCCGGAGCGGCCGGCGTGGATTGAGACGGCGGCGCGGGCTTCGGGGGCGCGGCCGCTGGCGGAGCGGCGGGACAACCCGTCAGGACGACCGACAGGATTGCCAACGGGGCGAGTTGAAATGTGAACTTTCTCAAGTGAGCTTCTCCAAACAAAGGTGTGCGATCATGCCTCCGTGGCTGAGCGCAAAAAACCGCGGCGTCCGGGCGACGCGCCCGACCACCAGACAACCTGGATTCCAATCTATTCATGGGAACCAATTTCCTCGTGCTCGGAATTTGCTTCGCGAGTCAGTGTCACCGCATCCTGGCCGCTAAACCGCCAGAACAGCCCGGGATGGATCAGAAACTCGCAGAAGGTGGACGTGACGAGTCCGCCCAAGATGACGGTGGCCACGGGGTACAGAATCTCGCGCCCCGGCTCCTGGCCGCCCAGAACCAACGGCACCAGGCCGATGCCTGCCGTGATCGCGGTCATCAGCACAGGCGCCAGCCGCTCAAGACTGCCGCGCAACACCATCTCGGGCGTGAAGGCCTCGCCTTCTTCCTTCATGAGGTGGAAATAGTGCGTCACCAGCAGTATGCCGTTGCGCACGGCAATTCCCCCCAGCGAGATGAACCCCACCAGGCTGGCCACCGTCAATGATTGCCCCGTCAGGACCAGGGCCAGCACGCCACCGATGAAGGCGGTTGGTAGGGCATTCAGGATTTGCAACGTGATCCTCACCGACGGATACAGCATCATCAAGACCACGAACATGCCCACCACCGACATGCCCGCCAGGGCCGCGATGAGCGTGGTGGCCCGTTGCTGGCTCTCGAACTGACCGCCGTACTCAACAAAGCAACCGGGGGGCAACGTGACCGTGTCGCCGATGCGTTGTTGAATGTCGGCCACCACGCCCGCCAGGTCGCGGCCCTGAGTGTTGCAGCGAATGACGATCCGACGCCGGGCGTTCTCGCGGTTGACGGCGTTGGGGCCGATCCCCTCGCCGATGTCGGCCAATTCCCGCAATTCGACCTGGCCGCGACCGTCCGGCAGGTCGATCCGCAGCCGGCCCAGTTGCGGGTAGTCGGTGCGATAGGCTTCTTCCAGGCGGACCACCAGGTCGAAACGCCGCTGGCCGTCGACAATTTGCGAGACCGGATCTCCTTGCAAGGCTGTCTGCACGAACCCAGCCACATAGGCGCGACTGACGCCGTAGTACGCCAGATCGTCGGGCCGCAGGCGGATGTGCAACTCCTCGGTCATCTGGATCGGCTCGACGATGGGGGGCGTTACGCCGGGCACGGTCTGAATGACTGTTCGAATGCTTTCGGCCCCCTGGCGCAACGCATCCAGATCATCGCCGAAGATCTTGATGGCGATCTGGGCGTTGACGCCCGAGAGCATGTGGCTGATCAGGTGCGACATGGGCTGCTCGGTTTCGATATCGACGCCCGGCGCCGCAGCCCGCAGGTCGGTCAGCAGTTGCTCGAGGATCTCGTCGCGGCCGCGGCTGCTGGCCGGATTGACGCTCAACAGGTATTCCCCGGTATTCACGGGTGCGGCATGTTCGTCCAGCTCGGCCCGGCCGGTGCGACGAACAAAGTGCAGGATTTCACCCTGTGGATTCCGAGGCGATTTCTGCATCGCTCGGAAATGGGCATCGAGAACAGAGGAAACCTGGTTGGAGGCTTCGAGCGAGGAACCGGGGGGCAGGTTGACGTTGACCTGAATGCTCCCCTCGTCGAACTTAGGCAGGAAG
Source organism: uncultured Candidatus Kuenenia sp. (assembly GCA_964478275.1). Taxonomy (GTDB): domain Bacteria; phylum Planctomycetota; class Planctomycetia; order Pirellulales; family UBA1268; genus QWPN01. Next base: position 708 of record CAYZHH010000176.1, on the reverse strand, counting down.
TCGGCCCCTAGCCGCGACAGTTGCCAGACGCTGAAGGCGACCAGCACCCAGGTCACGAACAGGAGCAGGCGAGGCCAGGCCATGCTGAAGCGAATCAAATAGCTGGCTCCCCATTTCAGCACGCGGATCAGGGGCCCATCGCCTTCACGGTGGGTGGCCTTCGATTGAGGCAGCAAGTAGTACGACAGCACCGGTGTCACGGTCAGCGAGACGACCAGGGATGCCAGGATCGAGACGATATAGGCCACGCCCAAGGGGGCGAACAGCCGACCCTCGACGCCGGATAGGGCGAACAGCGGCAGGAACACCAGGATGACCACCGCCGTGCCAAAAACGATGGCGCTGCGGATCTCGACGCTGGCTTCGTAAACCACCTGCAGCGCTGGACGGGGGACCGGACGGGCGTTGTTCTCTTTCAAGCGGCGAAAGATGTTTTCGACATCGACGATGGCGTCGTCGACCAGCTCGCCCATGGCCACCGCGATGCCCCCCAGCGTCATCACGTTGATCGACAGGTGCGTGCCGGTCAGAAAACCGATCATGCGGAATACCAGCGTGGTGATGACCAAGGACAAGGGGATCGCGGTCAGCGTGATGAACGTCGTCCGCAAATTGAGCAGGAACAGGAACAGCACAATCAGCACCAGCACCGCGCCTATGACCAGCGCCTCGCCCACGTTGAAGATGCCACGGTCAATGAAGCCCTTG
>CAYZHH010000175.1:0-7847 GCA_964478275.1 uncultured Candidatus Kuenenia sp. | reverse complement strand
GATGAAGGCCGGCCACATGAACCAGTACGACAGCATGTTGAGCGTTGGGAAGGCCATGTCGTCGGCGCCGATCATGAGCGGAATCAGGAAGTTGCCGAAGGCGCCTGCCAGAATCGGGATGATTACGAGGAAGACCATCACCGTGGCATGCATGGTGAAGAGCATCGTGTAGAACTCGGGCGACATCTGCCCACCTTCCTGCGCGAAGAGCTTTCCCAGCACCGGCACGTCGGACCACGGCCAGGCCACCTGCCAGCGGACGGCGAGCGCCAAGAGCCCGCCGATCAAGAACCACACGAGCGTCGAAAACAAGAACTGAAGGCCGATGACCTTGTGGTCCTTCGAGAAGACGTAGGTCGATAAGAAGGTCAACACCGGATGAGGGTTCACCGCCGGGGCGTGGCCGTGGTCGGTGGTGACGGGTGCAGTGACGGTGCTCATGGCAAGTCTCCAGAATCGGGGCGGCGCAATCGCGCCTAACGCGACGCCACTTCCTCGTGTGTGGCCTCCTGCTTGGCCTCCATGCGGGCGAGCCAGGCATCAAACTCGGGCCGTGTCAGGAAGGTCACACGCCCTTTCATTTTGTAGTGGCCCCATCCGCACAGCTCGGCGCAGACAATGTCGGTGCTGCCGGTCTCCGTCCCCTTGAACCAGACGGGGATCTTCATCCCGGGCACGGCGTCCTGCTTGATGCGAAGGTTGGGCAGAAAGAAGCTGTGGAGGACGTCCATGCTCTTGAGCTGGACGAGCACGTCTTCATCCACCGGAAGGCAGAGGTCGTTGACGATGTGGATGTCGTCCGGCGTGCCCAGGAGCCCGTCACGCCCTGGATACCGGAGCCGCCATTCGAACTGCCGGCCCACCACCTCGACCGTTGGCGGCATGTCAGGCCGACGCATCTTCACGTTGGCCCAGGTGTTCATCTGATAGATCGCCAGAAAGAGCAGCACGACGGCCGGGATGATCGTCCACACAACTTCAAGGGTATGGCTGCCGTGGATGTAGGTGGCCTTCTCATCGCCACGGGCAGCCGCGTCGTATTTCCACATGGACCAAAAGAGCACTAACTCGGTCGCGACAAAGACGACACCCGTGAGCACGAGGATAAAATAGAAGAGCGAATCGATCTGGCTGCCATGCTCCGAAATGTCTTTTGGAAGCCAGACGTTGATCGACGGCGCGACCGCGAACGTGGCCACGCCGAGAATTGGCACGGCGAGGAACAAGAAAGCCCAAAACATGCCACCGAGCCGCTTCATGAGTCACTTCTCCTCGCGTGAGGCTAGGCCAGGGGCCGATGCGGGACGAACCGCAACAGAGCGGTCGGCACCCAGCTCACCATCGAGCCCATAGGGGAGCGAGCGAACGTAGTTGATGATGTGCCAGATGTCTTCGGGGGCGACAGTTCCCTTGGCGGCGGGCATCGGAGCGCCGTTGATTCCGGCATGAATCCGATAATAGAGGTCAACCGGACGTCGCCCACCGCGGTAGATCCCTTGCCGGAGGTTCCGTGGCGGGATCGTTCGCGGCTTCAGCGCGTCACCGGCGAGCACCTGCCGGAATTCTGCGGCCCACTGCCGCTCCTTCGCATCGGCGTCCCCCGTCGCGATCCCATCGAGCTTCGTGTCGATCTTGACGATGTTCTTGCTCCAGTCGTCGTAGTCATTGGCCTGGCCGTCACCCAGCGACGTGACCCCGTGGCATTTCACGCAGTTTGCTTTGTCGCCATAGAACAACTCCCGCCCCTTCTCGATCGACGCGGCCAGGTCGAGGTTGGCTGGCATCGCAGGCACCTCGATCACGGCGTCGGCCGCGGTGGTCCACTTCGCAGCGATCGGCTCGAGCACTTCCGCGATCAGAAACTCACGGGTCTCAGAGAGGCGTCCTTTGTCTTCCTCGTCGAGCTCGAAGAACTGCCGCATGAGCGCAAGCTCCGTCTCCCCGCGGATGCTGAGGTACTTGACGTACTCGACGAGCGCAACGACTTCGATCGGGCTCAGGAGCGCGAAGGACGGCATCGAGGTGCCAGGGATGCCATTGTTGAGCACCCGCACAAGGTCCGGATGGGTCGGCTTGTCGGCTCGTTCCGTGCTCTTGAATTTGAAGATCCCGGGCCGGTAGTCGCGTGGATAGGGATTGAGGAAGGCCGCCGTCGGCCCGAGGCCATCTCCCGTGATGCCGTGGCAGTGGACACAGTGCTCACGAAAGAGCCCATTCTTGCGGCCCACGATGTCGCTGCGAACGGGACCGGCTGCCAGCCGAAGCTTCGCGGGGTCGAGGCCCGCCTCGGGAAGGCAGACGGGCTCGTCGGGCGTTCCGAACATGGCAAGCAGGATTGTGGCCACCTGCTTCTGCTGCTCGGGCGTTAGCTCCTGGTCGGACGCGACGGAATCTTTCTCAGCCGTGGGGGAAACCGCCTCGACCATGTTGAGGCGGAACGACGCCGGGGGCGTGGGGCCACATCCGGCCATGGCCAGGACCATGGCAACTACGGGCACGACGGACAGAAGAGAGCGGGCTTGCATCATGGATCGGTGACAGAAAGCAAGGGAGCGGAAACCTTTGTCATGAGCCGCTGAGGGCTGCGGCGGGAACCTCAAGCGTGCCTATGTCCTTGAGCACATCAGGCTCGAGCGTGATCTGAAATCGCCCCTTCGGATTCCACTTGAGGTCTGGGCGATCGAGCTTGAGACCAGCAGCGGCACGGGGGTGCCACACCTGAAACTCGAGTGGTTCACCGGCTGGCAGATCGGGCAGTTCGAAACTGCCGTCCACAGACGAAACGGCAACGTAGCCATCCTTCCGAAAGACCGCATACGCCTTCATCCAGGGATGGATGTTGCAGGTCACAGAGATGGGCATGCCGGTTTCAGAGGCCGGCTTGTAGATCGCGCTGCCTTGAGCAGGAATGCTCTGATTGAACGGAGTCGTGGCAATGTTCGTGTTGTGGCCGGTCATATCGCTATTCCGCACATCCACCGGCTGGCCAACGCGAGAGGCAAACACGGGCGTGATGAACTCACAGTTTTTCTGGTCAAAGACGAGTGGCTCACTGGGCGGAGACGCCTCCTTCACACGGGTCGACTTGCGGAGAAACAGGACGACATCGGCCAGCCCCTTGGTCGACGGATCGATGCGAAGGGATTGGTCGTAGAGCTTCATGCCGTGGGGGGAACAGAACTCCATGTCTTTATCGACGACGAGGACCGTCCGCTCAACAGGCGTGCCGGCGAACAGGAACCGGCCCTTCAGCGTGGCCCAGCCCGTGCCAACCGGAGCCGATTCCGTCGCGGCCTTGCCCGCCTCACTGGAGAGCAGCGCCGTGCGAAGCGTGGCAGCCGCGGCCGCATCGGCGACTGGCCCAACGACACGGCCAGGCCCGCAGCCCGCTGCGAGAGCGGCCAGCACCATCAGCGGAATGATTCGTGTTATCGACGCATCCATCGAGCCAATTCCCTCTGCCCTTATTTGAAAAGCTTCGCGTCGAGGCCGATCTCGCCGAGGTCAGTGCCTCCGGCCGTGATGGTCAGCTTCTTTCGCCCCTTCGAAACCTTCTCAGCTTTGCCGTTAATCGTCATCTCGCCGAGGTACCCGGCCTTCTCATGCCAGAACTGAAGCTCCAGCTCTTCAGCCGGGAGGTCGGCGATCTCGAAGCTGCCGTCCGCTTTCGAGACAGCGGCATAGGGATTGTTGCGAATCACGATCCATCCCTTCATCCACGGGTGAATGTTGCACGTCACCTGGGCAGGAACGGCCTCGTCGCTGGTGAACTTGGAGGTCACTTCTCCACCCGCAGGGATGAGATTGTTGGAGGGGGCGTTCTTGACCGAGGCAATATTGCTGTTGTGGCCGACGGGGTCGGAGTTCTTGATCACGAGCTCTTGTCCTGCTTGCACGAAGAGCACATGGGGCTCAAAGCGGCAGCCGTGGTTATCAAGCACAGGCTTGGCCTTCTTGGCCGCCGCCTCGAGCTCCGGCTTCACCTTCACCTTCTTGTCTCGCACGAACACCACCACGTTGGCAATACCCTTGTCTTCGCCAACGACGACCTCCTCCGAGACGAGCTTGTGCTTGCCGCAGACCTCGAGGTCTTTATCCACCGTAAGGGCCGCAGCCGCGGGAACGTCGCCGGTGAGCACAAACCGCCCCTTGAGGGTGCCCCATTCGGCCCATGCAGTGACTGAACCCATTGAGACGAGTGCGGCAGCCATCGCGGCAGCACGAACACGGGAGGTGAAGCAGGGCATCATGGCGAATCTCCAAGCGAGTGGCAGGTGAGGAAGTGAGGGTTGTTGAAGGCCGACGGTCACGGTGGACGGTCTCACAATGAATCAGGCACACGTCATTCTAGGGCGCGGGGCTCTCCAGACGACCGAATCGCTGCCGCATCGGTGGCGGCCGGGCGGGGGGCCGCGGCTTCCTCGGCGGGGTCAGCCGCGGGAGCCGGCGGAGGTGCAGGCGGCGGACCTGCCGGTGGCTCTGGCTTGAGGTAGGCCTCGAGCGAGAGATTCCGCTTGGCGAACAAATCGAAATGCATCAGGAGATCAGTGATCGCACTCACCTGCTCTTCACTCGTTCCGGCATAGAGATCCTGGCTCACCGGCTTGTCGAACGGGATATTGACCGGCATACCCGTATAGGGCAGGAACCGCTTCGGATTCGCGATCCAGTCGTGGACATACCCAGGCAGCAGCCGCTCGTGAACCGCCTCGAGCTGCGGCGCGAGGGCCTTGGGATTGCCCGGCGGCGAGTAGTCCCCCACGAGGTGGCACTTCACGCAGTAGTTCGTGTTCGTCACGATCTTGAGGGCACCGGCCAGGTGCCCAGGCCGAGCCTCTTCCTTCGATTCCATCGCGGTCGTGTCGAGGCGTGGGTCGTAGACATAGGGGAAGTCGGCCCCATCGGTGGCAGCGAAGTAGTTCACGAGCTTCGCGGCCTGGGCGGCATCGAAGTTGAACTTGGGCATTCGCAGCACTGCTGGCGGGCGGATGGTGTGCGGATTGAGGAGGAACCGGTGCAGCCAAGGAGACTGGACCTTCTTGCCCTCGCCGACAAGCGGCGGTGGCAACCATCCCCAGGCATCTTCCGGCTTCACATTCGGGTTGATTTCCTTTTCATCGGCGATCACCACCGGATAGAGAAGCCTTGCCAGGTCACCACCGACCGCAGGGTAGTGACTGCCGGCGCGGATGGCCGCCTCGGGTACGAGGATATTCGGACCGCCAACCTGCCGAGCCTCGCCATCCACGAGCACATCACGCCAGAGCATGACCGACCGATGCGGAATGGCCTCGTCGTCATCCTCTTCCATAGGCACGCCATCTTCATCGACGAGCTGAGGGCGGCCCGTTTCAGGGTCGAGCGTGGGCATGCCCACAAGGGACGTTTGGAGACGCCCCTGGAAATCGGCCTTCAACGATTTCGCGACCTGGTCTGGTGTGAAGTGGGGTGAGAAGAACGGATAGTCGGCCATCTCGACCGGCTCGCCGAGGCCGCCTGGGCGGAATTCAATGTCCCATCGATCCATCTGGAGCGTGTGACAACCCCGGCAGTTGTACTGCTCGGCCACAACAAGACCATCGAGCCTCGCCTGCTCACGCGTCGACGGGCGGTGGACAAACTGCGGCGGTGGAGGCTCGGCGACAAGGCCGAGCACGAAGGTCATCACCTCTTCCCGCTGCGAGTCATTGAACGGGAACTGCGGCATGCGGTACCGCTCGTTGTACGTCTTGTTTTCAGCCTTCTTGTAGTCGTAGCTTCGCGGGGCCCGCAGCTTCTGCCAGAGGAAGCCCTCCCGCTCGTGACCCAGCAGCTTCTCGAGGAAATAACCCGTGTCGGTGTCAAGGTTCTTCGGATCGACATGCACCTCGTCGCCCTGCACGAGGAACGCGAGCTCCGTGTCAAACGGTGATATTGATTCGGGCTTCTTTTCATCGCCATGGTCGGCCGCATGACCATGCGCGTGGTGCTCGCCGTGATCATGCGCGCCGGCAAGCTGATGCATGACGAACTGCGACACCTGCTCGAAGGCGATTCGCGATGGATCCTTGCGACCCCAGTCGGCGAGCGCCGCCCCCGCTGGCTTGGCGTCCTCGAAACCGGGAATATCGTGGCACGAATAGCAGGCGAGCTTTCCGAGCGTCTTCTTGCCAACATACGAGAGCAGAGCCGCGTCGCGCCCCGGCCCATCGAGGCCAACGAGCATTTGCTCATCCCCTCGAAGCGTCGTTTGATTCTCCGCGAATCCCTTCTCGAGAACGGCCTTCGCCCTGGCCGTGGGGAACCGCTCCTTGAGATAGAGCATCGCGAGCTCGTCGAGCGCCTTCCGCTCGTCGGCCGTGAGGCTTTCGGCCGCAGGGATCGCCTCGGGCCGCCATCCTTCTGTCGACTTCAGCAGGTAGGCCGTGGCGTCGGCGGCCGGGTCAGTGACCGTCCCATCGGCACGCTTCTCGGCCTCGAGCAGCACGTTCGGCATGATCGTCTTGGGATGATACTTGGCGGGATTCCGCAGCCAGCTATAGAGCCACTCCCGTCCACGCGGATGCGCGGCCAACTTCGCCCCGATTCTGGAAAGATCGGGGCCGTGCGTGCTCGTGGCGTCAGGGAAGTCAGCATGCTGATGGCAGGCCAGGCAGCCCTTGAGTTGAAACACCTTCTTGCCGCGGACCGAATCCGCTGCAGCCGCGCCCGCAATCGCTGGGATGTAATCGAAGGGCTGACTCGCATCAAACAGGTAGCGAATCATCGAGCGAATCTCGATCGGCTCGTAGCGCATCGATTCCTCGAGACCGGGGCCCTCAAGGTGGTCCCACAGCCCAAAGAATCGCGGCATTTTTGTGGAGGGACGGAAATCCTGGGGGTTCCGCAGCCAGGAGTAAGTCCAATCAAAGCCGACCTTGGATGCGACGTGCCGCAGACTCGGCCCCACCTTGGGGAAGCTGCCGGGGGTATCGGACTCCTTAAGCATGGCCGCCAGATCGTGTGACCGTGACGTCAGCAGAGCATCCTCGCCAGCTGCGGCATCTCGAAGGACCACGTCCCGCAAGCGTTCACGGGCTGCCCGGCCATCGGGGCTCGTGCGCACCTCGTCGGTCCACCTCACAACCTCATCGCCTAGCTTGCCCAGCCCCGGATCACTCCGCAGCGCCGCCGCGACCTCGTGGAAATTTGGGGAGAGTCGCATGTCGGGGCCGATGCGCTTGTCCGCACTGGCCCAGCCACTGATTTCGTGGCACCCGTAGCAGCCGTACTGCCGCACAAGGTGATAGCCCTTCACGACCTTGGCGGCCGGCGGCTCGGGAAACTTTTCACTGGGCTCGAGATCCACGACCTGATGGTGGCACTTCAGGCAGCTCGATTGCTCGAACCGATCAGGCAGCATCGGCAGGCTCCAATGATGGTTATTGAACCAGCCATACTCCGCGTGCCACTCCCGCGCCTCCTTCGGCGAATTCGGGGTGTGCGATGCCCACTTGAAACTCGTCGAACTCCCCTGCCCTTGATGGCAGATCGTGCATCCGAACGACATCATCGGATGAGGACTCGAGTCGCTTAAAAAAAGATCGAGCCGCGGGTGCGTGGCATAGGGCTGCGGCACGCCCCGTCGCACCGTGACCTCGAGTGGAATTCCCCACCCCGGAGTCTCGAGCAGGGCTGCCACCGCAACCTGCCGGGCGTTCATCCGACGGCCCGCAATCTCCAGGATCACGTCGCCTGGCTGAAGCCCGGCCGCGGCCGCGGCCGCGGCCGGAGGAATCGCCTCGTCATAGGGCGTTGCGGGAGCCGGAAGAACCACATTGATCGTCGGCTCCGAAGCATCGAACACGCCGCGCTCAGCCAACCGCAGG
>CAYZHH010000174.1:3284-7854 GCA_964478275.1 uncultured Candidatus Kuenenia sp. | reverse complement strand
GCCATCGACTTGTTCGACCCGATCTGGGTCTCGTCGATGATCGCGTAGAGCTTGTAGACGGCCGGGAAGCGGTCGAGCGCGATGCGGGCATAACCGTACTGCGGCGCGACCCAATCGAGCTGCACATTTTTCTCTGAGGAAGGAATGCCATAGGTCCAGTAGATGCGGAGCGTCTGCCCCGACTTCACGAAGGTGCCCGTGAAAGCCTCTGCCACGCGGCCATCGCGAAGCGGAATCGTGACCCTGTGTTCACTTTCGCCGACGGTGAACCCGGCACCGGGGTAGCAGCGGTCGGGGGTGTGGCCCGAGGCGTCGTGCGGAAGCGCCGAAACCACAAAGGCCGAGACGTTCGACTTCGTGCGGGTGTTGGTGAACGCCAGCGACACATGCCCGACGGCCCCGGCGAGCTTGAGCTCCTTGGGATCACTCGGCAAATCGCCCTTGGCTTTCCAATCGTCAAACTCTCTCGGAAACCGCTCCTCGAGAAGCCGGCTGACCCGCTCGACCTCGTCACGCGACGCAGGGGCCCAGCGTTCGGTGAGCGTGCCTTGCACGACGGTAACGGCCACCACCAAGGCCGTGGACAAGACAACCGCCCAGAGGCCCGAGAGAAATCCGGAGTTCGTCATCGTCTTCCTCCTCGGCCGAGCCGCACGGCCGCCGTACCGCGCGGTCAGGCAGGCATAGGCGTTGCAGCATACATCCGCCGAACCCGCATGGCGTCCACGCCGTTGACCACCGAGCCGACAACCCGCACGTCGACTGATCGCAGCTTATCGATTGCCTCAACGATGAGCGGAACTCGGCTGCGGTCACGCATCGTCGCGAGCACCGCGACATCACTCATTTGACCGAGAAGGAGGACGTCGGAAAACGCAAGCACCGGACCGGCATCGATCACGACGTGGTCGAACGCATCCCGCAAGCCTGCGATGAGCTTCGCCGTCTCGGGCCTCGAGAGGGCGGTGATCGCCGTGTAGTCGCAGGCGCCACCCGTGATGGCAAAGAGCCCCTCCACTCCGGTCGGATGGATGGCCTCGTCACTGGTAATCTCGCCGCGGAGGAGCTCGGGCAGCCCAGACCGCAGATCGAGGCCGAGCGCCAGATGCACGTTGGGGTGCCGGAGGTCGCCGTCGAGCAGGAGCGTTCGCTTTCCGGAGCGGGCGAGGCTTGCCGCCAACTGCGAGGCGAACGTGGTCTTGCCCTCGTGTTCGGTCGCACTGGTCACGAGGATCGTGTTGGGCGCCTCGCGGCCGGTCTGCATGAGGACCGTCCGCGCGCCGTCTACGCACTCGGCCACCTGCCCCGGATTCGTTTTGCGGGTGATCTTCGGGATCGTGCCGATCACCCGAATGCCGATCCGCTGCGTGATGTCTTCGGTGGTGCTCAGCCTGTCCCGCACATACTCGAGCGCGACGACCGAGCCGCCCCCGAACACGAGCCCGGCACCGGCAGCCATCACCGTCAGCATGAGGCGCATGAGGTTGTCGCTCCCCTCGGGCACGCTCGCCTCCTCGATGAGCTCCACGCGGTTGGGCATCTGAATATCGAGCTCCGACATGGTGAGTTGCTCGCCCATGCCATCGGTGACCTTCATGAGCTGCGCGATCTCCTGCTTGCGGGCCATGAGGTCGGCATTCGCTCGACCGAGCAGCTTGACTTCTTCGGACTCTTTTTCGAAGCTTTTGGTTGCCTTCTCGAGCTCGCTGGCGATGAGCTCCCGACGCTTGCGGAGGACGGCCGGGCTCTCGGTCGCGACCTGATTCCGTCGATGGTGGTTCTCCAGTGCGATCTGGGCGACAACCTGAGGCCGAAGCTCCTCCTGGTGGGCCGCCAAGCGAGCGATCAAGCCGTCTCGCGCGGCAACCAGCTTCCTGACGGTCGGATCCTTGAGGCCGCGCGTGCTCCGCTCGCTCTGGTACGCGATGGTGCCCTCGATTTCGGCAATGCGTCCGCGGAGACCCACATACTGGGCGTCTCGCATCATCATGGCGTTGACGAGATCCTCGGGGACCGAATCCACCGCACGAATTTCACCCCGCTCTGTCGCATCCATGACGATGAGCTCAGCATCGATGAGCGTCAGGTCGCGCTCGAGCTGCACCTGCTGCGCGCGGAGCATCGTGAGGTGCTCGATGAGAAGCGATTTCTGGGTCGAGACCTGCTCACTGTCGGTCGTGCCCAGGCTCTCGGCGAGATTGTTGTAGGTATCGAGGCGGCTGCGAACCTCGGTCATGTTTTCCTTGTACTTTTTCTCGAGCATGTCGCGATGACGGAGCCGCTCGGCACCCTCCTTGTGCACGACGTCCGTGAGGTAGGCCTGCGTGACCGCATTGACAACCTGCGCAATCGCTTGAGGATTCTCACCGCGGGTGCGGATCTGAATCACCTCCGACTCCATTGGCGCGGAGACCTGAATATTTCTCGCGAGCCAGCCGACCTTGTCTTCTTCCTGCACGAGCGGCGAAAGCGACTCGACACCAGTTCGCCGAAGCGCCGCCATGAGCACCAGCGGGCTCTTGATGAGCTGAACCTGGGTCTTGCGATACGCTTCATATTCGTAGCTGTCACGATAGGCATCGCTCCCGACTGGGCCCGACTTGTCGCGCACGCGGAGCCAGGCGACCGCCTCGTAACCGCGGGGCATGAAGAGAAACGTCACCGCGCCGGCGACTCCGCCGATCGCGATCGCCACGACCAGGGCCGGAATCCAGCATCGTCGGAAGGCGTGCCAGACCCGCTGGAAGTCGATCCCGCCGCCGATCGGGTCTGCCGATTCAGGAAAGCCGCCTGTGGCCGGGCCTGGAAACAAGGGCGCGAGCATGGTCTCGCGTATTGGGGCGAGCATGCCGGCGCGGGGGTCTGCGGCTGACGATGCAGTCGCCGCCGAGCCTTCGGTCGATGCGTGGGAGTCACTCATGATATGTATAGAAAAGCAGAGGGCCGACCCTCGCCTGCCTGACGGGTCGGAAAGCCATTCGCGCGCTGCCTTTGTCCCTCCATCTTACCGCGCGGAACCGCGACTGCCGCCTTCCGGGCCATTCGGCGGGTTTTGAGCCCGCAAAACCCCGGGAAACCTTGGGTTTGTCGCAGCCGATGGCCGAGGCACGAGGCTCTTGGGGGTCAATTCTTCCTGGATGAACAAGCACGATAGGATTTTCATCTCCAAAAGGATGAAGCCAACCGCAATGGCCATCATGAGGAGGGCCGCCGGGACGCTGTCGTGAAACCCCTCGGCGACCGTGGGAGAAACGCCGTAGAGCATTCCGGCGGTCGTAATCCGTAGGGTATTGGCCATGATGGCGATGGGCACAGCGCTCGCAGCGATGACGATGTTTTCCCACCAGTGGAGGCCGGCCACAACGGTCACCAGGGCGCAGAGCCACACGAAGATGGTGAGCATCTTCAGGCCGGCACAGGCATCGACGACGTTCATGACGTGCTCCTGGCCGAGTCGGATGAGATTGCCTTCCTGGGCCGCGTCGAATCCGAGCGATTGCAGGATGAACGTGGCGACTGTCGTGTTGAGGAGTTGAAGTGGGCCCGTGATGTAACGCTGGGCCTCGTCCGGCAGCGGATACATGAAGATGGTCATGGCGATGGGCGCGGCGGCCCACCGGAACATGCCCCAGCCGCCGGCCATGAGGAACACGCCGGCCAGGGCTGGCACAAACGTGTACATGTCGATCGTAATGATCATAAAGTTCGCAGCGACAAGGCGAACGACGAAGCTCGCCGTGAGGAGCCCGATCCCCGCAAGTCGCGCCGATAAGGTCACCTCCGAGACTGGCTGCCGTCGCCAAAAGAGAAGCGCGAGGTTGATCACTGGCACGATCCAGCCGTGCTGGTACTGCGGGTTGTCCCAGAACGTCCTTGCGTGGACGAGACCCGGCCAGTAGCTGTAGATCAAGAGCCCCGACAAAACCGCGATCGTGGCCCACGCCGTCGCCTCCTGCGGCTTGCGAAGGTCAGTCACAAACTCGTCGAAGCGTCGGCGCAACCCATCGACGATACCTTCATCGAGAAGCGCTGCGGTCGGTTGCATCTGCTGTAGGACCGGGGCCGCTTGCGCCCGCGGACGCGAGGCGGCAATCCCGGGACCCAGAGGCAGGATCGGAGGAGGGGAGGGCATAGGCGAAAAAGACCTTTCCTGACCCTGCCATCATACCTGCTCCGTCCGGTCGTTCTATGAAAATGGCGTGAGCATTCAGCACCGAACCGGCGGGGCGGTCGTTACCACCAGACGAGCTGTCGCACCACGCCGCCCAGCGCCATGGCGAGCGTCCCGGCCGCCGCAAGCACGAGGCCGGATGATCGCGCTGCAGGATTCCTTGAACAAGACAGTCCGCTCACCGCAGCCGTCACGAGCGCCACTCCAATCACTGCCTGCCATCCGAGGACACTTCCGAGGAGTGGGAGACCCCACCGCATGGCCTGCCCCCGGCCGGTTCCGGAGAGGAGGCTGCCCGCGACCACCCCAACAAGGCTTGGCACAATGGCCGGCAGCGTGACCCCCGTCCAGACGGCTGGCGGGTGGGCGGCCGGAATCGCTGACACCGCTGCCATTGCC
>CAYZHH010000174.1:0-3274 GCA_964478275.1 uncultured Candidatus Kuenenia sp. | reverse complement strand
ACCAAGCAGCGATGAGTCGCCGGAAACTATTTCGAGCGGTCCGCCAGGGCTGCCCTATCGGGATTCCATCCCTGGCGGCGACGAGCCGCGACGATGGCACACGATACCCCTCGCCATCCAAGAGGCTCCAGGTCACGATCGTGAGCGCCACCGACGCGTGGAGGCAGCATGTCGCGAGCAGCCACCAGTCTCCGCGAAAGAGTCGATCAATCCCGATCGGGTACTCGCCCGCGTAGGCAGGCAGCCAGCGGCCACCGCCGACGAGCTCGCCCGCGGCGAGCACCATCACGATCACGCCACACCCTGCCTCGACCAGCGGATAGGTCACTGCGATCGGCTCTCGGCAGCTTCGGCATCGGCCTTTGAGCCAGAGCCAGCCCAGCACCGGCACGTTGTCGTATGGCCGAATCGCCGTGCCGCAGGTGGGGCAGCGGGAAGGCGTGGTGACGATGGAGGCCCCGAGCGGTACACGGTGAACGACCACGTTGATGAAGCTTCCGAGCATCGCTCCCCAGGCAAAACCGAAGACCAGCATGGCCATCTCGGCCCACGGCCAAAGGGAAATCCACTCGAGAACGCTCGGGCTCGGCATAGCGGCGTGGCTTTTTGGGGTTTGGTGTTACGAGTCTTGGAAACTAGTCTGCCGCCGCGAGCCTGTCCGTGTCGTCTGGGCATCATGACCGATCCTGAAACCGAAGTATCGCAGCCTCCGCGCCGCCGAATCCCAGGCTGGATGTGGCTGGCCGTGCGATTGGCGGCCACGGTGGGCCTCATGGCCTATGCGGTTCGAGATCGCAACTTGGCAGAATTTGGCGGGCTGCTTGCCCGAGCGTCATGGGGCTGGTGGCTTCTCGCCCTCGGCGTAACGCTCGTCGTGCAGGCGGTGGCCGGCATTCGCTGGGCCGCCCTGGCCAGGCCACTCGGCTTTGATTTTCCGAGGTGGTTCTTTGTGCGACGGTTCTTCGAGGGGATGTTCTTCAGCCTCTGCCTTCCATCGAGCATCGGCGGCGATGTGGTGAAGGCGGTGCGGATTGGGTCCACAACGCCCCTTCGCCTCCTCGCAGGCTGCTCGGTGCTCGCCGACCGGCTCACCGGCGTGGCCGCTCTCGGCGTGCTTGTCGGCACCGCCATCATCGCCAAGCGGTTCGAACTGGGCATGGCCCTCGTCGCGGCGGTCTTTACGGTGCTCTTGGCGCTGGCCCTCGCGGCGTTTTGGATCGTGCTGGCCGTGCTCGACCGCATCCACGCGGCGCTCACCGAGGGCTCGTCGGCACGCAGTTTCGTGGCGAGACTCCTCCCCTACCGTCAGCGGCCCATGCTCTTCGCCGGAGCGCTGGGATGGAGTTTCGTGGTGCAGATGGGGGGTGCGGTGGCGGTGTCGTTTGCGGCGCGGGCGCTGGGCGTCGCGCAGCCTCTATCGACATGGTTCACCGTCGTGCCGATCGTCTCGCTCCTGATGGTGCTGCCCATCAGCATCGGTGGTTTTGGTGTTCGGGAGAACGCGCTCGAGTTTCTGCTGCGCGGATACGGCGTGCCCTCCGATACGGGCGTCGCCATCGCGATTCTGTGGGGGATGTGCACGATCGTCGCCGGCCTGGTAGGCGGTGTGCTCTTCCTGCTCGAACGCAAACCACTTGCGACTGTGAGTGCCGACCTCACCGACGCCGCATCGCTACCGTAAGAATGCCGGCGACGGTTTTGGCGTCGTCGATGCGACCGTCCAAACACATGGCGACGGCGTCTTCGAAGGCCATGATTTTTGGCTGGATGAGCTCGCCAGGCTCAAGAGCTTGGACGCCTGGGACGAGATCGTGGGCCACGTAGAGGTGCATACGTTCGCGGAGGATGCCGGGCGACATCCAGAAGGCCCCGGCTGGCTCGATCCGCCCAGCGCGATAGCCGGTTTCTTCGGCCAGTTCGCGGGCGGCCGTCTCGATGGGAGGCTCGTCGCCGTGGTCGAGCGTGCCCGCAGGCAGCTCGAGAAGCGTGCGACCGACGGCGACCCGGAGGACCTCGACCAAGCAAACCTCGTGTGGCGACACCATCGGCACGACGACGACGCTGCCCGGATGAAGGATCACCTCACGGTCGCGGACGGTGCCGTCGTTGCATGGCTGCGGCACGCGGGCGACGGCGAACCGCTTGCCTTGAAAGAGGATCTCGTGGGGATTCGAGGGGGGCGGGTTCATGGGTGTGGTGGTGTCGAAGGAGCGGGCGGAACTCGGATGATTCGTGCCGGGGCATCGCCCACGACGAGCGGCGCGGCTGCAAGAGCCTTGGTGTGAATGATGCCGAGGCCGACGGGCTTGCCCGATCGAGTCGCGATGCCACTGCTCGTGAGCGTGCCCACGACGTCGTCGCCGCTGCGGATGGCGGCAGGACATTCGGGCGCGCGGTCAGCCTCGATTGCGACAAGCGCCAGCCGGCGATTCACATGACCGAGCGCGTCGAGCCGGGCGACCGTTTCTTGGCCGAGGTAGCAGCCCTTGGTAAACGAGATCGCGACGGCGTTGCGGCCAAGCTCCTGAGGAAGCGCCTTCTCAGCGATGTCGATCGCCGATGGATAGCAGGCCTCGATCCGAGCGGCGTCGAGATCGGCGTCGGAGGCCTGGGGCAGGCCCGCCTCGACGAGCGACGCTGCGACCCTCTCAATGGCCTCGCGCGAGCCACGCACCCAATACCCGTCGGCACCTTGGCCCGTAACGCGGATGATGCGCACGGCCTGGTCTGCGATCCTCATGATGTCATGGGCGAAGCAGTCTGTAGGAATCGCGGCGGGCGATGTGATGAGCGGGGCGAGTGCGGCGTGTGCCTGCGGCCCGGCGACGATCAGCGCCGCGGTGTCGGCGGTGGCATCGACAAGCGTGACCGCTTCACGAATATGAAAATGCTCGAGGTGGTCGCGGAGACGTGAGCCAAGACTGCCTTCCGCAACGATTTCGAGGCCAGCATCCGTGCGCAGGATGGTGACCAGCGCGATCACGTGCCCACGGGCGTCGGGCACGAACGCCTCGGTGCCACGGCCGACCGGGAGCGATCCGACCGACGCCGTGACAAAATTGTCCACAAACCGCACCGCGTCGCCGCCGCTGGCGAGGACGGTCGCCTGGTGTGCGTGGCCCCAGGTCGTGCGGGCGATCAGGGGCGACGAGTTGCAGGCAGTGTCGGGGGGCATTGGGGGGACTCGCAGAGGGGCCATGAAGGAGGGTCGCCAAGGCTACCAGGTGGCCTCGAAAACGGGACCGGCTCCGGCGGCCTTCCGGCCCCCTTGTGA